>JBAYJT010000012.1:0-38360 GCA_041664965.1 Gammaproteobacteria bacterium | reverse complement strand
CAACCAGTAGTTTTTTTAAAATATGTTTAAAGATCGGCTTGCACTTTTACGAACTAGGTAAAGGAGCGTCCAGCCTAGCTTACGGGGCTGTTTTATGAAAGTTTGTCGTGTACAAAGGTTTTTGATGTAAATTTACTAAATTCCACCAAAACTTTGCTCAGCGTTTCCACCAATGCTGGATCTTGGAGTTGATTGTTCGCAGTAAACGCTTTGTCTGCTTGAGACAAAGAAAACATACTGGGAAAAACATAGGCGCCACAAGCAGCTTGCAGGGTAGTCAAAGTTTGCAATAGGCCACGATTGCCACCAGCCATAGCTGGCGATGCTGAAGCCAACATGATTGGATATTTAGCAAACGGCATCGGCCTCATGCGCGAAATCCAATCGATCAAATTTTTTAATATCCCAGGTGTGGAATAATTATATTCAGGTGATATTAAAATCAATGCATCGTGACTAAGCATTTTTTGAGCAAATTGGGAAACAACCTGTGGAATCCCTTTGCTGTCTTGCTCATCAGCATTATAAAATGGCGCTAAAAAATCAGCAAAATTCAGCTCTGTGACAGTATGATTCTGAGTTTTAAGAATATTCTGGATCACCGCTGCTAGTTTTTTATTATAAGAATCCCGTCGCAGCGATGCTGCCATAATTAAGATGTTCATTGTCGTATTTCTCCCTTTTTTAATTTAGAGCTAAAAATATATTTGTTTTTGTTTTATAAGTAGCTGATTTATAACGAAAACGGTGCTTGCCACGCCAAAGGCGTGGTAGACATGTTTTTAGGGCTGACACACAGGTCCGCCCCTACTTCCTATCAAAAAAAACATTTTTTCCAGAGGCACTAAGAGGAACGCCGTAGCAAATTTCAACATCTCTACCAAGCAGCCCAAGTTTTCGCACTGCCATTCCAACTGTAAACATAACTCTGTTATCGACTCTATGATCCATGGCAACGCTAACCGCAGAACCTAAAGCAACGCCTAGGTCTCCAGTATTAAATACGCAAGGTTGTTTGGGATATTTAGATTTTTCTTGGCAAGTAGCAAGACCGCACAAGCCGCAATCCATGCCGAGTGGAATTAATTTAGTACCAATAATAAACAGCACTTCAGCTTTTAAAATATTATCCGCATCGCGCAAAAACGCCGTTTGAATACTGGGAGTTGTCTGTTCAGTAGCCAAATCGCGCATGGTATTAGCAATACTTTTTATCGTTTCTTGATCTTCTGTTATAGCAATTGCTAAATTATCTCTACCGCGCGCTTTCGGCGCCGTTCGCGCTGCTAGCATCATCTTAGCTGCGACGTCTTTAATGCTGTCATTACGAAGATTTTCTTCGGAAAGAATATTCATTGTTTTTCTCCTTAATGGTCGGGACGGCGGGATTTGGACCCGCGACCCCTTGCACCCCAAGCAAGTGCGCTACCAGGCTGCGCTACGCCCCGACTACTCAGCAAGAAGGGTATCTTCTTCTGCTTCCACAAGTAAGTTTTCTAACTTAGTGACGAAATAGGATAAGGTTTCTCTAGCTTTGTGATCGCTTACGCTGTGGGTACTATTTTCCTTACGCAGCAAGGAGCGCGCACCTTCAATAGTATAACCTTCTTCATAAAGCAGGGATTTGATACGACGAATTAAGATAATATCAGGAACTTGGTAATAGCGCCTATTTCCTTGTCGCTTATTTGGCTTGAGCTGAGAAAATTCCTGCTCCCAATAACGTAAAACATGCGGTTCAAGCAAGCACAACTTACTTACTTCACCGATGGTGAAATATATCTTATCTGGAATTCTAGGTAACTCAGAGCCTTTCGCGTTTGAATTATTGACCGGACTTTGCGTTACGTTGTTTGGATCCTGCATACTGTGATACTCGGGACTTCAGCTTCTGACCAGCACGGAAAGTAACAACTCGGCGTGCAGAAATAGGTACATCTTTACCAGTTTTGGGGTTTCTACCTGGACGTGCTTTTTTATCACGCAGATTGAAATTACCAAATCCAGAAAGCTTGACCGATTCACCATCAGACAAAGCAGCGCGAATTTCCTCAAAGAAAATCTCAACGATTTCTTTTGCCTCGCGCAAATTCAGCCCCACGTCTTGGGACAAGGTATCAACTAAATCTGCTTTCGTAAGTGCCATATTTTTAACCTCTTAATTTTGCCTGGAAGTTTTGCTCTAATGCCGTTACTATTTTTTTAAGCACTGCATCTATTTGTTCTTCAGTCAAAGTACGCTCATTAGACTGAAAATTTAAATGCAAAGCCAAACTTCTCTGTCCAGTGGAAATTCCCTGTCCTTCGTAGACATCAAATAAACATACATCTTGTAATAAATCTCCTCCTGTACTACGAATTGTCTCTGCTATTTTTTGCCAAGTTATGTCTTTATCCAAAACTATAGCTAAGTCGCGTTCAACGCAGGGAAACTTCGAGATGTTTTTGAATTTTATACTATTTTTCTCTTTAAGAAAAGATAAATCGATCTCAGAAACATAAACATCTTGTCCGATTTCTAAGGTTTTTCGCCATTTCGGGTGCAATAAACCTAAAAATCCGATCTTTTTACCAGCAAAATAAATTTCCGCAGACACTCTGGGATGCAAGGCTGGATGCTCGCTTGCACGAAATTCGATATCGTTCAAAATATTATAGGCTCGAAAAGCGTTTTCTAGATCATTTTTCAAGGCAAAAAAGTCTACATTTTTCTTGTTTTCATCCCAATTTTCAGGGTTTACTTGCCCTAAAGCGGCAAAAGCTAAATTGAAATTTTGTTCTAATTTTCCAGAATTATTGACCAAGAAAGCTAACCCCATCTCAAAAAAACGCATTCTTTTTTGCTGGCGTTTTTGGTTATACAAAACAGTTTGCAATAAACCCGGCAATAAACTAGTACGCATATTGGCCATGTCATCAGCAATGGGGTTAGAAAGTTGAAGAGTTTTCTCTTTTTCAGTTCCAACAAAAAGCTCTTGCCATTTTTTATCGATAAAACTATAAGTAATAACTTCGTAATAACCAGCTGCGATAAAAATTGATGCTAAGTTTCTTCTATGCAAAATAGCGCGATCAGCATTCAAAGCAGAGCCCGATGATAAGGCAAAATCTTTAGCGGCAATACGATCATAGCCATAAATACGAGCGATTTCTTCGATTAAATCAATTTCTAAATTTATATCTAAACGATAAGATGGCGGTAACA
The DNA here is from genome assembly GCA_041664965.1 of Gammaproteobacteria bacterium. GTDB lineage: Bacteria > Pseudomonadota > Gammaproteobacteria > UBA9339 > UBA9339 > JBAYJT01. Next base: position 35,155 of record JBAYJT010000012.1, on the reverse strand, counting down.
CTTCCCAGCCTTGTTTATGGATTTCAACTTGCATATTAAGACGGGCCAAAATATCGAGAATAACAGAATCACTTATTTTTATTCCTAAGATTTGCTGCACTCGCTTACTACGTAAAATTATATTGGAACGCAGTGGCAGATTTTTTTCATCACGTTTTTTGTACAACGTAGCATTTTTATCGTTCAATATATCAATTTCCTGCAAAAGATATAGAACTCTTTCCAAGGCTTTATCTGCCAAAAGAGGATCAACTCCGCGTTCAAACCGATAAGATGCCTCCGAATGAATAGCATGCGCACGCGCGCTTTCAGCAATATACTCTGGCTTAAAAAATGCACTTTCAATGAAAATATCTGTAGTAGAGCTATCAACCTCCGCAGCTTTACCGCCCATAATGCCAGCTAAAGCTAAAACTTTTTCGTCATCACAAATTAATAAATCTTTATTGCTAAAAATATGTTCTACCCCATCCAAAAGTATTGCTTTTTCGCCTTTTTTAGCAAAGCGCACCTGCAGATTTTTAGCAATTTTAGCTACATCAAATGCATGCAGTGGCTGTCCCAGCTCCAACATTACATAATTTAAAACATCAACTACTGGATTAATAGGCCGCATACCGCTTTTTTCTATAAGCAAACGCAGCCAAAACGGCGTAGCAAGCTTATTATTGAGATTATGTAATAGTAAGCCCGAATAACTTGGACAAGCCTCAGAATCGCTTATAATTAGGTCAAGAGAAGATTTTTTATTCTCCGTCTCAGATAAAGAACTTAGTGGAATTGTGGTTGGTGAATTTAAAGACGAAGAATTGATAGCCGCAACTTCACGCGCAACGCCTAAAACACTTAAAGCATCCCCTCGATTTGGCGTTATGGCAATCTCAAAACTAGTGTCATTCAAACCCAAATATTCTTCAATAGGCATACCACAAGGTGCATCTTTGGCAAGTTCCAAAAGTCCGGTAGATTCAGCTGCCAAACCCAATTCTACTGCGGAGCAAAGCATTCCAAAAGACTCTACTCCACGCAAAGCTGCTTGCTTAATTTTTAAACCACTCGGCAAACTAGCGCCAATTGTAGCTAGCGGAACTTTTAATCCAACACAAACATTCTTTGCCCCACAAACTATTTGCAGAGGGGAAGAAGCATTATCAGGTCGAACTTGGCAAACGTGCAATTTATCTGCGTTTGGATGTTTTTCTACTGCCAAAACTTCCGCTACAACTATGCCTTGCAAACTAGCCTTCGGCTTAATTACAGCTTCAACTTCTAAACCAGCATTAGTCAACTGCGAAGCCATTTCGTCGACAGTAATGTCTGGATTAGTAAATGTACGTAACCATTCTGTGCTTATTTTCATAAAGTTATTCTTCTTTAAAAATAATTTTCTCTAATTTTTGCAAGCGCTTGGCAATTTGATCTAGACTCATTATTCGCACTAAAATGCGACGCCAATTAAGATGAGGGGATGCGGGTATGCCAGAAGAATAAATTCCTTTTTGCGTTATAGAATTTTCTACTCCTGTCATGCCGGTGATAATAACTTGGTCAGCAATTTCAATGTGACCATTAAAACAAGAAGCGCCACCAATCATGCAATGTTTACCAATAGTTACGCTGCCAGCAATAGCAACACAACCTGCAATGGCAGTGTGCGCTCCTATTTTATCGTTATGTCCAACTTGAATTTGATTATCTAACTTGACACCGTCTTCGATGATAGTATTTTTAAGCGCTCCACGATCTATAGTAGTATTGGCGCCTATTTCCACATCATCACCAATTTCAACGCTGCCTAATTGATAGATTTTCTCCCACTTACCCTTATCATTGGCCATACCAAAACCATCGGCCCCTATAACCGCTCCACTATGAACAAGCGCACGCTTACCAATTTTCACTCCATAGTAAATTACGACTCTTGGATATAAACGTGAATTCTCACCTATCACGACATCATCTGAAATCGCACATCCCTCGCCTATTACTACTCCATCGGCTAATTGAACTTTGTTCCCTATAACACTGTAGGCACCAATGCTAACATTAGAGCCTACAATCACATTCTTACCCAAAATAGCCGTAGGATGTATACCTGGATCTATATTCGGAGATTTGTTGAATAAAGAACTTATCTTGGCATAACTGAGATATGGATCAGCAACAACCAGTGCATTGATGTGTTTGGGCAAAAAAGACAGATCTGCTTCGCGTAAAATAACCGCACTAGCTTCTGTAGTTTTCAACTGATCCTTATATTGTGTTTTCTCTAAGAAACTGATGGAACCCGAACTGGCCGAAGTAAGTGGAGCTATAGACTTGATGACAGCTTTCGAATCACCAGAAAGATTAGCGCCTAAAAACTCTGCCAGAAAGGCAAGTGGATATTCTTGTTTTGGCATAAAAAGCCCTCAGCAACAATTTTATTTTTTCAGCACTTCGACTATTTGCTGTGTAATGTTCCAATCAGATGGAGCATAGAGAACGCTGCTTTTAGCAAAAACCAAAGTTATTTTTTGTTCTTTAGAAAGATCAGCGGTCGCATACTGAAGTTCCTTGTTTACTGTATCTAAAGAATCTTTTTGCACAGCGAAAATATCACTTTGCAGATCTTTTTTTAAAACGAAGATTTTCTTTTTTTCAGCCGCTATTTTAGTACGTAATTTTTTGCGCTCTTTAGATTTGGTATGCGGCTTAGTAGCTTGCAATTTTTCTATATCTAATTGTAACGCTTTCTCCAAATCAGATATTTCTTCTTTGCGAGGTCCAAATTCATTATTGATTTTATCCTGCATGACAGATAAATGCGGCACATCGTGCAAAACTTGCTCCACATCTAAAACTGCGATTTTATTCGGAATAGGCGTGGCTTTGGCGTAGACAGAATAAACAACTAATGACGCGATCATAGCGAAAAAAATAAAACAAATTCTAATTTTACGTTTTACCATGCAAAATCCTACAAAAACATCCCCCTGCGCTAAAGCTACGGAGAATAAATGTCTACACAAATTCCTTTAAAATCAATGAGTTAAGAGATTGAATTCAATTTATAAGGAACGAGCATGCCCGTTCCCTACATTCATAATTCATCATTCATAATTTATAATTAATTATATACTCGCTCCCATATTGAACTGGAAGGCATCCAATCTGTCGCCCGTTTTTTTGTTTATCGGTTTAGCAATGCTCAAAGTCAAAACCATGCCCAAAGGTGATTGCCACTCGGCTTGGATACCTACGGAACTACGTATATTTTTTAAGGCAAAACTTTTTGCATATTCATTTTCATATAAATAAACATTACCGGCATCAACAAACGCACTAGTCCTCACAGTTTCACCAAAGAAATTCGGGAAAATAAGAGCTAAGCTCGCATCCGTCAAAATGTTACCACCAAATGGATTGCCTTGTGAATCTAGAGGTCCTAAGCTGCTTCCTTCAAAACCTCGTACCGATCCAATACCACCACAATAATAGTTTTTAAAGAATGGCAAAGACTTCATAGATCCATAGCCATTACCATAACCCAATGTTGTACTAAAGCGTGTAATGAAATATTTACTTAGCGGTTGATACCAAATTAAATCATATGTGCCCTTATAATATTGCAAACGGTTCTTTCCAACTGGAACACCTAATTCCACATTGAAATTATTGGCAAAACCTTCTGTTGGGAAAATTATTTTATCTAACTTACTGTAACTCCATCCACCTAGCACTTTAATTACGCTAAATGTTTTACCGTATTTATCCAAAAAAGTAGTAACTTGCGTCGCTGTATTGGACATAGTACTAAGCGCAATATTTTCAAATCCATAGCCAAAACTCACGCGGCTATAATCAGAAATTGGAATACCAAAAATTGCTGATAAACCGTAAGCATTAGTGTTGTAAGAAGTTAAACGTATAGAATTTGGTGATGTACGCTGGTTATAAGCTTCAACGGCCAAACTCATGTTATCTTTTGTAAAGTACGGATCATAATAATTTATGCCATATGACGTAGAATATTTACTGCGCGAGAACTGTATACCAACGTTTTTGCCAGATCCCATAAAGTTTTGGTCATTAAGATTTGCGCCATATAAAATACCATCAGTATCAGAATAACCAACTTGTAAGTTTGCTGCTACTGAGGCAGCTTCCTGCAAGTTATAAGACAAATCAACTTGATCTGGATACTCCGGTACAGGCTCCACTTTAACATCTACACCTTTAACATAGCCCAAATTATTTAAACGGCGTTTAGATTCATCAATATTTTTGAGCGAATACATTGCCCCTTCTTGCTGACGCATCTCTCGACGCAAAACTGTTTCATGGGTCTTGGTGTTTCCAGAAAAGTTGATACGACGCACGTAAACGCGCTTACCAGGACTAATCATAAAGTGAATAAAAATGCGCTTCGTCGTGTCATTGACTTCTGGTTCACTTTGAATTTGTGGATTGGCATAGCCGTAATTACCAAAGAATTTACCAATTGCAGTATTGGTATCCACTAGGACTTTGCGTGAAAAAACATCACCTTTGTTTAAAGTTATGAGATTCCTCACTTCCGCATCTTTGCCAAGCAAATTTCCTTCAATAGACCAACCGGAAATGCGGTAAATAGAACCTTCTGAAACAGTTACTGTGATATATACGCTCTTTTTGTCTGCAGACATCTTGGCATCTGTGGACAGCACTTTAAATTGCAGATAACCATGGTCTAAATAAAAAGTACGTAGACTCTCTAAATCAGCATCCAATTTCTCTTTCGAATATTGGCTAGAATGAGTTATGAAATCGAGTATTGATCCAGTCGTGAGCGAAAAATTTTTCAGCAGAGCACTGCTAGAAAAAGCGCGATTGCCAATAAATTTAATACTTTTTACCTTTGCGACAGCACCCTCGTCAACTTTAATATCAACCTTTACTCTGCCTCTACCTAGATCACTGACTTTAGTCGATACATCTATATTATAATAACCAAAGCTGTAATATTGCTGCGTTAAAGCCTGTTTTAAGCCATTCAAAACCGCGTCGTCAAAAGGTCTACCTTCAATAAAGCCAGCTGATTTCAATGCGTCCATAAGCTGCTTACGGGAAATTTCCTTATTACCACTAATATTAAGCTCACCAATAGTCGGTCTTTCGCTAACTTTAACGATTAAAGTATTTCCTTGCTGCTCAAGATCAACAGAAGTGAAGAAACCTGTCTTGTATAAAATGCGGATAGTATCTGCCGTTTTGGCGGCGTTAACTCGATCACCCTCTTTGATCGGCAAATAACTGCGTACTGTATCTTCCGAAATTCTTTGCAACCCATTGATGCGAATTTTACTTGCAACGAAGTCAACATCAGCATTTGCTGCTGTAAAAATCGCTAGCATAAAAATGGCAAGTACAATACGCTTAAAAAATGACAACATAAGGCGTTCCTCTAACATTCATTTACAAATATTTACAATTTCAGCAAAATTAACCCTAAAGTAAAAAGTGGCAAAGCTGCGGTAAGACTATCAATTCTATCATACATTCCACCATGACCTGGCAAAAGCGAACCGCTATCTTTAACCCCAGCCACTCTTTTTAACATACTTTCAAATAAATCACCAACTACCGACCAAAGCACAACTACAGTTATTAATAATAACCACTCTACCCAAACTAGCAAAGTAAACTTTAGTAATACACCAAAAAATATTGCTATAAGCAAAGCTGTGATCAATCCACCGACAACCCCGATAATAGTTTTTTTTGGACTAATTTTGGGTGCTAGCAAACGATTTCCCCATTTTTTGCCAACAAAATAAGCTCCGCTATCTGCTGACCAAACTAGCATGCAAAGAAGTAAAAGATGCATTGGACCATAACCTGGCGTATAGCGGATTGTAATCATTGCTATAAAAAACGGCACAAATAAGAAAAAGCCTAACAAAAATTGGCTAATCACATGCACAAAATAGTATTTGTCATATCTTATGTAAGAGACCAAAAAATACGGCACAGCCATTAACCAAAAAATACCGCTTGCGAGCAAGGCCCAGCGAGCAGGAAGAAGTTCGGCTAAATAAAATAAAAGTAACAGCGAATACATAAAAACGCTGCGCAAAATAAAGCGCTGTCCCCAAAAAAGAGCTGTCATTTCCCAAGCGGCAAGTAAAGTGACAGCGGCACTTAAAATAATAAAAGCTACCTGCGGCAAAAAAAATATAGCTGCCACAACCAACGGGACTAAGATCGCAGCAGTGGCAACACGAATTAAAGTTACTCTACTCACTTTTGCTTCGCCTCTATTTGTTCTGCAGTCAATCCAAAACGCCTTTGCCTTGTCACATACTCTTCTAAAGCTTTATCTAGCTCAGCTTCTGTAAACGCCGGCCAAAAAACAGGCGTGAAATAAAGTTCTGTATAAGCCAATTGCCAAAGAAAATAATTACTAATCCGTATTTCACCACTAGTACGAATAAACAAATCCGGTTCAGGTAAATCCGCCAAACTTAGATAAGATCTAATCAACTCTGGATTAATATCAGCAGAAGACATTTCCCTCTTCTCAATATGTGAAGCTATTTTCTGCATCGCCTGGGTCAAATCCCAACGACCACTATAGTTAAGAGCTATGGTTACATTGAGACCGGTATTATTTTCTGTTAGCTTTTCAGCTTCCTCAATTACATTTTGCAAAGTCGAATCTAATTCCTTCCTACCGCCGATGACTCGAAAGCGAATGTTATTCTTATGCACATCGTTCTTGGCTTTTTCGATAGTACTACGAAACAGGCTCATCAAATACTGAACTTCATCGCTAGGCCTTCCCCAGTTTTCAGTACTAAACGCCCACAATGTTAAAGCTCCAATGCCTTTTTCCTTACAAGCTTTAATGACTCTCTTCACGCTTTCAGCGCCTGCTTTATGGCCAGCGATGCGCGGTAATCCACGCTTTTGGGCCCATCTACCATTACCGTCCATAACAATCGCTATGTGGCGTGGTAATGCGGAGTCTGATTTTCTGTCTAATGGCATGATCAAACTGTCATTAATTCTGACTCTTTCGATGCAAGCAACTTGTCGATTTCTGCAATAAATTTGTCAGTAATTTTTTGCACTTGATCTTGCGTACGACGTTCGTCATCCTCGCTAATTTCTTTTTTCTTTAAGGAATCTTTGAGATGATTATTAGCATCGCGGCGCAAATTACGCACACTAACTCGAGCTGACTCTCCCTCACCTTTTAACACCTTAACCATTTCTTTACGACGCTCTTCGGTCAAAGGCGGCATAGGAATGCGCAAAATATTACCGTCGTTTACAGGATTAAAACCGAGCCCAGCATTTAAAATTTCTTTTTCAATGACTTTTAGCATATTTTTTTCCCACGGCGTCACGACTAAAGTACGTGCATCTCCGATGGTTATGCTTGAAACTTGGCTTATAGCTGTTGGTGTTCCGTAGTAATCAACCTTTAGATGCTCAATCAAACCAGGGTGAGCACGACCTGTGCGAAGCTTACTTAGCTCATGCTTTAAAGCTTCTAGGCGTTTTTGCATATCGATTTCAAGTTGACTGACTATTTTTGTAATCATATTTTTATCCCTCATTATCCAATAAAGTGCCCTCGTCTTCTCCTCGAATAATACGAGCTAGGGCTCCTGTTTTGTGCATGTTATAAACTCTAAGAGACATATTGTGATCGCGACACATACAAAATGCTGCTAAATCCATAACCTTAAGCTGCTTTTCTAAAGCTTCTGTATAAGTCAAATGAGAATATAATTTTGCATCTAAATCGCGGGTTGGATTACTAGAATAGACACCATCCACGTTAGTTGCTTTTAAAATTAAATCCGCATCTAACTCTATACCTCTTAAAGCTAGGGCAGTGTCTGTTGTCACCAAGGGATTGCCTGTACCGCCACCAAATATAAGAACTTTTCCCTCATTTAGGTCTTCAATAGCATCTTTACGATTATAATTGTCACAAAGACCAATGAGTGGTATAGCTGACATAGCTTCAGCGTAAATACCAGCGCGCAAAAACGCATCACGTAAGGCTAAAGCATTCATAAGCGTTGCAAGCATACCCATGTGGTCGCCGGTAACACGATCAACATTTTTTAGTTCCGCACCACGAAATAAGTTCCCACCACCAACAACAATACCAACTTGAACATTCTCAGCTAATAGTGGTTTTACTTCGGCAACAATATAATGCAAAACGGTAAAATCAATGCCTAAGGAGCTAGTACCTGAAAAAGCTTCCCCGCTAAATTTAAGTACGATTCGCTTATATTTAGCTGATTTCTTTGTATGCACCATATTTTTTACCTCCGTAAGATAAAAATTATTTTATTTGGGCAGCAACTTCGGCAGCAAAGTCTACTACCTTTTTCTCGATCCCTTCACCAACTGCATAGCGGGAGAAAAATAGAACTTCAGCATTTTTGCTCTTCAAAAGATCCGCAACTTTTATGTCCGGATTTTTCACAAAAGGTTGTCCTAACAGTGTAGTTTCTTCAGCAAATTTCTGCAATTTACCTGCCACCATTTTTTCAGCAATAGCTTGTGGCTTCCCACTTTCTATAGCTTGAGCCAAATAAATAGCTTTTTCACGTTCTAATTCGCTAGCTGGAACATCTTTTGCGCTGATATATTTAGGCATGCTAGCTGCAACGTGCATAGCAATATCTTTGCCCAATTCTTTATCGGCTATAGACAATTCTACTAAAACACCAATGCGAGTTCCGTGCAAATAATAATCAATGTAGTTAGAAGTTGAACGATATAATAAGCGCCGTACTTGAATGTTTTCACCGATTTTAGTCACAACTTCTTCACGCGCTGTGTTGATAGTTTTCGCACTTCCCTTTTCCCAAGGTAAGTTAAGCAGTTTATCCACATCGCCGACTTTTTCTTCCAAGGCACGAGCAGCAACTTGCTTTGCAAATTTCTGAAAGTTTTCATCACGAGCAACAAAATCTGTTTCGCAATTAACTTCCAACATAATAGCTGCTTTAGAGTCTAAGCTAACATTGATCAAAATCATACCTTCGGCAGCCGTGCGGCTTGTTGTTTTTGCAGCTTTAGCTTGCCCAGATTTACGCATAATGTCGATGGCAACTTCAATAGCTCCATTAGCTTCTTTTAAAGCCTTTTGACAATCCATATAGCCGCCGCCAGTTCTAGCGCGTAGCTCTTGTACTAATGCAGCCGTAATTGGGGAACTCATAAAAACCTCTCTATTCATCATTAACTTCTGCCACTGCCTTCTTCGCATGTTTTGTGATTATTTTCGGTTTAGCAACTTCTCTTTTCGGCTTAGAAGATTTCTTTTCCGAAACTTCACCTGATTTTTCAGCTTGTTCAGTAGATTCAAGTTTCAACTCTGGCTCTTCTTTCGCTTTACTTGTTTTGTGTTCAACGTCCTGAGGATGTTCATTATGAGAACCTCTAGTTACAACACGTTTTTTTTCTTTATTTGGGAAAGGCTGCTTTCTACCACCTTTCTTAACCTCTTTGGGAACAATTTCTTCTGGTGGTAAAGTGCTTTTTGCCTCCAAAATGGCATCAGCTATACCTTTCACATAAAGTCGGATAGCTGAACTAGCATCATCATTGGCTGGGATTACGTAATCTACTGTTGTAGGATCGCGATTCGTATCAACAATACCAATAACTGGAATTTTCAGTTTCCTTGCTTCGTTGATGGCAATTTTCTCATGCCCAACATCTATGACAAAAATAGCATCTGGCAAACCACCCATATTTTTAATACCACGCAAGTTGGTTTCCAATTTACTCAGTTCACGCATAACATTCAACGCTTCTTTCTTAGTCAAATCAGCAAATTCCTTACTATCGCGCTTTTCTTCTAGTTCTTTCATGTAGCGAATAGATTGACGCACAGTTTTATAATTCGTCAATAAACCACCCAGCCAACGATTTGAAATGTATGGCATACCACAACGTTCAGCCTCTTCGCGAATGATGCTCTTCGCAGCTGGTTTAGTGCCAACAAAAAGAATTTTGCCACGCTTACCTGCCAAGCTGCCCAAAAAGTTTACAGCATCTTGATAAAGAGGAATGGTTTTCTCTAGATTGATAATGTGAATTTTATGGCGAGTACTGAAAATGTATTCAGCCATTTTAGGATTCCAAAAACGGGTTTGGTGACCAAAGTGCGCGCCAGCCTGCAAAAGCTCACGCATAGTGATTTTTGACATATTTTCTCTCCGGGTTAAGCCTCCACATATTTAAACAACTTAACCGCTCGCGCGGCACCCAAAGCTGCTTTCAACAAAATATGTGTGTGAATTATTAGTTTAAGCGTTGTCTTATATCACAAGTTTCCCTTGATTTCAAGACAGTATTGGGGCTAAGCTTAGCCACTGTTATGGCAACAAAAATCAAAACAGCAGAAGAAATAAAGAAAATACGCATAGCTTGCCAACTAGCTAGCGATGTTCTTACTATGATAGAACCGCATATCCAAGTCGGCATTACAACTCTAGAATTAGATCGCCTTTGCTATGATTACATCGTCAACGTCCAAAAGGCGCACCCTGCTCCGCTCAATTACAAGGGCTATCCTAATTCTATTTGCACATCGCTAAATCATGTCATCTGCCATGGCATTCCTTCCGATCGCAAATTAAAATATGGCGATATTTTAAACATCGACGTAACTGTGCTTAAAGATGAATATTATGGCGATACTAGCAAGATGTTTATTATCGGCAAGGCTTCTATTATGGCCGAACGCTTGGTGCGTGTAAGCAAAGAGTGTTTATATTTGGGAATTGAAGCTGTCAAACCCGGTGGAAGATTAGGCGATATCGGCGCCACTATTCAAAAACATGCCGAAAGCAACCATTACTCTGTTGTGCGTGATTATTGTGGACACGGCATTGGCCGAGGTTTTCATGAAGATCCGCAAGTTTTGCATTTTGGCACTCCAAACACCGGTGAAGAATTAAAACCCGGCATGGTTTTTACTATCGAACCTATGATCAACGCCGGCAAACATCATATCCGCATCCTCGCCGACAATTGGACTGCCGTCACTAAAGATCATTCTCTTTCTGCTCAGTGGGAACACACCCTCTTAGTAACTGAAACTGGCCATGAAATTTTAACCAAATGGCCGGAAGAAAAAGAAAAATTATGAATTATGAATAATGAATTGTGAATAGAGTGACTGGATTTGTATTCTAAAACGCAACTTATTGATTTTAAAGAAAAACCCGTAGACATGTTTTTTAAACGAAACACCTTGACATAACGAGCTACCCTTTCTACAATCCAAAACTTCTGTAAAAACGTGGGGCTATAGCTCAGCTGGGAGAGCACTTGCATGGCATGCAAGGGGTCGGCGGTTCGATCCCGCCTAGCTCCACCATTTACACCGACGTAATCCAACCAATTGCGTCCCCATCGTCTAGAGGCCTAGGACATCGCCCTTTCACGGCGGTAACATGGGTTCGACTCCCATTGGGGACGCCAAGTTTCGAATATTATTAAGGGATTTTATTAGAGCAGGAGGATAAAAATGAAAACTAAAAAAGATAACTACAAAACCATCAGTTTCGCAGCTTCGATATTGCGAATCTGTGTTTGTGCACTAGCATTGCAACTTACTTTAACTAACACCGCAAGTGCCAAATCAATCAACCCTGTAAAACAAAAAGGATTTGTAAAGGACATAGAAGCGCTTGCTATAAAAAATAATGATTTTCGCCAAGTACTCTACACTACCAAAAACCTTCAGCTCGTCCTGATGTCATTAAAGCCCAAAGAAAGTATCGGGGCTGAAACTCATCAAAACGTCGATCAATTCTTTCGTGTTGAAGAAGGTTCTGGCGAGCTCGTTCTAAATGGCGTTCGTACAGCAATCAAAGCAGGCTTTGCGATAATTATTCCGCGCGGTTCAAATCATAACATAATCAATACCGGCAATGTTCCCTTAAAGCTCTACACAATCTATGTTCCACCTAACCATAGAGACGGCGTTGTTCACCATACCCGTAAAGATGCGGAAGTAGACAATGAGCATTTTGATGGTAAGACGACAGAATAATGCAAAACCGGTGCCAGGCATTCCATTTTTCCATTCTTTTTACATCAATCTTTTTACTACACTTGCGGAGTAGATAATTTCAAATCAGCCAATATATTAGAAACTAAAGATGCAACCTTACTATTACTAGATTTCTTTAGCTTAAGACGAGATAAAGCATTGCATAACGTGGCACTATTGCGACCAAATAAAGCCGCCAATTGACTTATCCTTTCAGTACCGACCTCTTCTACGCATAAAGCTACTAAAGCTCTAGCTTGAGACCCTTGCCTATTCTTCGTTCGTACAAATAAATCTTCTTCTTGCAAAGATAAGTGTCGACAAACTATTTTGATAATTATTTGTAGCTCTATTTTTGATTTAGCTGTCTTTTCTATCTCTCTATTCATGTTCTGAACAACCCAATCGTTGCATATAATTTTGCCAGCATCATCAATTTCCAAAAATTTTTTACTTTCGTTTGTTTTTTCTATACCAAAAATAAATTTCTTGTACTCATCTATTTTGCTAGCATTCTCTCCTCTTTTATTTTGCAATAACAAACTATAAACCATTTCTCTATAAACCAAAGAAGACTCACTAACATCTATATAATTCAAATAACTACTCCACTTATATTCCTCTAGATAAGCAACTAAATTTGCACGTAGCGGGTTAAGATGTATATATTTACTAAGAGCAAGTAAATATTTTTCATCTTGTATCATGATGGCTTTGTATCTACCCTGAAACAAATGTCCAACTCGCTTATAAGAACGATTAAACCAATAAGCATAATGGTGAGCAAAAATATGCATTATTTTCCAAAGCGGCAAGGTATCGATTTCCACAGCCAAATGCGCGTGATTACTCATTAAGCAATAAGCATGTAATTTGGCATTAAACTTTTTGAGATCGTCTTCAAGAAAAACAAGAAATTGCAAATAGTCTTTCTCTTGTATAAAAATATTTTGACGATTATTGCCCCTTATAATTACATGGTATATAGCATGCGGTACATGGAAGCGATTTCTTCTGCCCATATTGTTTTACTCATAAATTAAAAAGTGTAACCACTAAAATAACTTATAAGTTTAGCCATTTAGACTAACTGAGCAATACCGTGATTTGTAAAATAAAATGGAAAAATGGAATGCCTGGCACCGCTTTATGGCACCGCTTTACATGCATACCTACTTTTATATTTTTCCCCAGGAACTTTTACAATTAGTGGCTTCAACGATGGAAGCAATAGAATATTAATAAATAACGGTTTTATCTTTTTTGGCAGAACCAGCGATTTTAAATACCCCCAATGAAGAAGGAAACGTTTTATAAGTCAATATGTTAGAAACTAAAGAGTTAAAATTTACAACCAATTTGAGTATTTCGCTGAGTTTCGCATAAGCACCCCACTGTTTGATAGTTCTTGCTTAAATATTCAATAATGTTTGGAATAAATATTTTAGCAAATTCGATGTCGCCGCGGAAAATACCATTAAAATAGGCGATATACTCTGCAGCTAGAGTTAGAGGGCGGTTGGCTTCAGCGCTAGCAATTTGTAGATTACAGTCCGCAAGAAAATCTGCCAACAACAACAATTTTTGATCCATCCAGCTTCTGCCTTCTACTTTACTACTGTATATTGGTCGCGTAAAAATTTTTGTTTCACCATTTGGCATTTGTTCCCATGATTTTATCTTTACCATAATTTCTTCTTTTAACATTGGCCTGCTTATAATGTAAGATTCCATATTTGATTTTGTTTGCATTTCAACCTCCGAAAATCTACCTTTAGATATCCATGCTGTCGTTGGGATATAGTATGTTTTCAAAAGTTCTATATAATTCGATAGCTCTTCTCGCTCCTTTTTTGATAAAGAGCTTATTCCTTGCATGATAGCTTGTGAAGTTAGCGCGCTTATTTTCTTTAGATGAAGTTTGTCTCTTTGAACAGCAGCCAGTAAGAAAGACTGTGTTGCATGGAAAGTACCTGGATGGGGTCGTAACGCTGCAACATCTTCAAGAATGGAGCCTCTATGCACGAGCAGCTCATGAAATAAAATATTTTCAACATAATCTTTGATTTCCATCGATGAGGTGAATCTAGTAAATGACATGCGAACTGTTTCGTCTACTTTGCTATATGGGCTACCGGGTAATATTAACTCCGCGCCTGTATTTTTTTCAAGTTCAGTGATTAAAAAACGAAAATTAGGACGTCTCATCATACAGAGTAAAGTATCTATGCATGTAGGCGAAAGATCTTTGGCTTCTGACTCTATGGCCGCCAACAACTCTTTCCTTACACGCTCCTTGCTCATTTCCATTAATGGTTCTATTTTTTTATCGAAAGTTATTTTATTTTTTTGTCTCAAGATTACTGATATCTGCGAGGCTTTTGTTTTAGAATAATTAATTTGGCTCAGGTCAATAGGAGTTCTTTGATTGTTCTGTATTGGTTCTGGTTGCCTCCTGAATAACGTTATTGAAGAGTTGGATGGGCTTTCGTCCACTGGGCCTTCTGGTTCAGTTTTTGGAAGTTGGGGCCGTAGTAATTGAGAAGATATAATACCAAAAATTCCTGCCGCTATTAATGCGAAAATAAATACAGGATGACGTCCAATCCATGAGTTTTCTTGAACTTCTTCCTGGTATAATAATGGATCATAAAAAATTGGCAGCTGTATGTAATGGTTCCATGCTTCGATTTTTTGTTGTTCTTCTATAGCATTTCGTCCAGTATGGTATCGTTCTCCTAGGAAATCTGAAAAATCATCGAATATTTTTTCTTTTTCTTTTGTTCTTAAACTCATTATTATGGGCTCTAAAAAAGTCCTTCCTTCTAAGTTTTGTGTATTCGGATCAACACCCATCAAATATAGTCTCTTTACAATCTCAAACACTTTTTTCCAGCATTTTTTAAAGCCTATGTTGCCTATGTTGTTAGTAAAGAAACTAGCTACCCAATGCAGTGCAGTATTTCCGTTTTGGGAGTGCTCATTAGGATGTAAATTTATGCTTGATGAATGTTTTTGTAAGGCATCCAGTAATGGAAGGCTGCCGCCTTGGCAAGCGCAACGCAATAACAAGGAATAATTATTATTTTCTAAATGACGAGATAGTGTAATTTTATCTTGATTGGATAAAGTACGATCTTGACGTATAGCGTTAGTTAAAATTCGGATAATCGCAGATTGATTATTGTAGAAAAACATTGTTGCCTCTATGAAATTAATACGTTAGGAACATGAACCTATTTAGAAATCTGTAGAAACAAACAGTATACACTAAGAACTAAGCACCAAGCAAAAGTTTTTCAGTACTTTTAATGCAAAAAGGATCAAAATAAGCTGTTTAAAATTTATTTTACTGCTTTGCGTTGTTATTTTTAATCGAATATTTAAGTTAAAATGCAATTTCTTCACGCATGCAAAAAACATATTGTTGACACGCTCTTAATAGTGCCCCAAGTATGCAAGCCAACTTGAGCGCTATTATATAATTTACGTCAAAATATCCGCCTAAAACTCTATCGTTAACAAATTTTCTGTAGCCAGCCAATCTTAATATGAAATCATTCTTGGAAGTTTCAAATTTTCCTTCCATATTAGTAAAATGCTGGTTGTATCGCCTACCAAAAACAAAGATAGCTTTCCTTGCACAACCTCACCCCGGCCCACCGTTTTATTTTCTCAACAACAAAAATGCACTTATCCCCAACAAAAGCATCGTTACAGCTAATCCGATATACACTTCACGTGTTCCAAATTGCATTACTAAAACTCCGCCTAGCAAGGTTCCCACAGCTAAAGATATATTTTGCGTAGCAGAGCTTATGCCAAACACGCATCCCAACTGTTTCTCTGGGCTTTCTTTTCTAATAAGATAGCCTTGCACTACCATGCCTATTCCACCACCAAGCCCTAAAATAAACGGAGAAATGTATAAGAAAAATCTCAGCCATGACGTTTGATAGCAACCTATTCCCAGAGTTCCAACCCCAATTAAGCAAAAGGCCGCAAAAAAGTAATATGCATAATTAGAAATACTTTTATAACGACTCAAGATTGCTCCAGTAAGCACCGCTCCTAAACCTTCTAAACCCAAAACATAACCTAGTACACGCGGCTCCCCTGGCAAAATATGCTTCAAAAAAACTGTAAGCTGCGATAGAAAAACTATATTACAAAATAACCACACTATAGTTAGCGCAGTTACTATTCTAAGAAGAAGATGACGCCAAACAAATACCCCACCACTTTTAACATCGCTCACCCAGCCCTTTAGATTATTTTGCAGCTCTTTTGTTGGTATAGGTTTATCAGCTGGTAAAGTTAGTAAAATTAAAAAAGATAGAATAAAACTAATAGCGTTTACTCCTAAACAAGCCCTAGCTGGCGCAACAAGCAAAATCACTGATCCCAAAACCGGTCCAAAAATTTTGGCAAGCTGATGCGAAATAGCTGTGTAGCTAGAGGCTTCTAGTAATTTCTCATCTGACACAATTTGTTTAACATAAGATTGCTGTGTTGGGAAATTTAGGCTGGAAATAGAGGAACGAATAAGAATTAATAGCAAAGCTAGACCAATGCTGTGACTTAATAACAAACCAAGTGTTAATACTGCCGATAAAATATCAGTGACCATCATGATATTGCGTTTGCTATATCGATCAGCAACTACGCCTGCTACAGGACCCAGTAAAATTGCTGGTATGAAATATAGAAAAGCCAGCATTCCCATAATGATCGGAGAAGCACTAAATTCATAAGCGAAAATAATTTGTAAGGCAAAAACATCAAACCAATCACCAAAGTTGTTGATAGTCATTGATGCAAGAAAATAAGTAAATCTAGAATTGCGCCAAAGATTATTGCTCATCTAACTCGCCTCAGGGTTTTTCATGATTTATTCTGCTGGCATCCCTTCCTCTCAATGACCTCGCATTCTCAGCTGTTATTACTTTTTTACCAGTTTTAGCTTCAATCTTCTTTCGAGCATCACCAGCAATACTTCCACCCTCGTGTGCTACTTTCCTACTTTCAGGAAATGTTTTTGGTTGCTGTGATTTCGATATCTCAGTCGTAGAAGCTTCTGCCAGCATATTTAGCACTAACTCAAGATTAGTCATGTTATCGCGTAAGTTTTCTTTTTTTAAGTCTTTAATTTTTTTGTAGTCTTTTGTTTTTATACCAGCCCATGCAAAAGTAATATCGTCCGTTAAAATAGCGAATTCCCCATTGCTAGAAATACCCCTCTCTTGCCACTCATTCGTTAAATCTTTTCTAATTTCTATACTTTTTAGTCGTAAATCAACCCAATTTTTGGAATATCCTTGCTTAAGATACATTGCCATAGCTCTTTGAATGGCTTTTTCCGGATCTGCAGCCTCCTCCACTCTTTCATAGCCAACTTTCGCTAACCAAAGCTTAAAAGGCTCGACCTTTGGAGAAGGAATGGATTGAATAATGCGAAACATTGTTTCTGTATCTGCAGCATCCGTAGCATAATATTTACCATCCGTTGCCATCATTTTCAGTTGTCCGATTTTCTCGGACAACTCACTACCCTCTGCTTTAAGTTTTGTTTTTAAATCATTCCAATATTTCCTTGGGCGATTTGTCTGTATCAAAACTTCAAGAACATCCACAATGGCGAAATACCAAAGTTCTTTTTCTTCATCCCAATAACGTCTAATTCTATTTCCTTCAAAAACAGCAATTGTCTTCTCTTTTGTGCTAGTCATAGCAGTACCTCACTGTAAAAATTAAAGTTTGATCAGGTCAGTCCATATCCATAAACATAACCCCCACCCTATAAATTGCTTACTTGCCACTTGATCATAAAACAGGATTGTACTAGAAAGACATAACACTGCATATACCATCATCTGTGTAATTAACTCACCAACTCCCTTCCCGCCTCATACGCTTTCTTTTCAAATTTTTCTAGCAAAGTTTTATAAAAGCGCATACCACCAGCACTAATAACTTGAGTTTTAGCACAACCAGCAGAACGGCAAAGAAGACGCAGTATTACAGACGGATGCCAGGTTAAACCTATAAGCCAATTAAGCGGCGGAGGGCAATCGCTGGCAAATAAAATTAAGCCTTTTTTGTCAGAACGAGTTTTGTTGCGAGCTTTCGGCCAGCTATTTTCCGGATAAACATGTAGAGGCAAGGTGCGTTCCACAAACCGAAGCAATAGCGCGCTCATAGTAAAATCATAGATGGGAGAAGCAAAAACTATGTGATCAGCTGCCAATAAATCCGGCAATATAGTTTGCATTGCATCTTTAAGCACACAAGTTCCAACTGGTTTGTCATCTTGCGTGCCGCATTTTTTGCAACCAATGCAAAATTTAATATCAGTTTCCAACAGCTTTACTATTTGAATCTCTGCATCTGGTTTGCCAGCACGAATGCCTTCTACGCATTTGTTAACTAGGCGCTCAGTCATGCTGTTATGCGCATTTTGTACGCCATCAATGATGATTACTTTCATAAAATTCTCCTGGTTTAGATCTATATCGTAAAAATAAAAAAGGTTCCCACCCTCCTCACCCTTCATTTTACACTAAATTTCAAATACTTTTTATACCGTGTTTTTCACGGTATTGCACATTGCAAATATTGCACATAAATTGCAACTATCTTTAACGCATCAGGAAAAATCACATGCCACTAGCCATTGTATTTAGCCGCGCCAATTGCGGTATTGAAGCGCCAGAAGTCATCATCGAAGTTCATATCAGCAAAGGCCTGCCTAGCTTGTCTATAGTTGGCCTTCCTGAAGCTGCTGTAAAAGAAAGCAAAGATCGCGTACGTAGCGCTTTAATGAATTTAGATTTCGAATTTCCACCGCGACGCATCACTATAAATCTTGCTCCAGCGGATTTACCTAAAAAAGATGGCGGACGTTTTGATTTAGCTATCGCCATTGGCATTTTAGTTGCATCCGGACAAATTGCTAATAGTGAACTAGACAAATATGAATTTGCTGGAGAACTAGCACTAAATGGTTCTTTGCGCAGTTTCAACGGCGCCCTGCCCTTTGCTTTAGCCAATCAAAATAAACAAAGAAGTATAATTATCCCATATTCAAATGCTAGCGAGGCAGCACTACCTAAAAACATTAACGTCTTGCCAGCTAATAATTTAATGGAAGTTTGTGCGCATTTAAATGGCAGTAGTTTAATTTTGCCATATAAATCATCTCGAAAAGAAATTAATGAAGAATATGAACTAGACATAGCCGACATAAAAGGCCAAGAACATGCTAAGCGCGTTTTGGAAATTTCCGCTGCAGGTGGGCATAGCTTACTAATGCTAGGCCCTCCAGGCACTGGCAAAACTATGCTAGCCAGCAGATTACCTACAATTTTACCATTCATGACTGAAAAAGAAGCTATAGAAACTGCCGCAATTTATTCAGTTTCTGGTAAAAAATTTGTAGCAGAAAGATGGCTACAAAGACCATTTCGAAACCCACATCACACAGCATCTAGCGTAGCTTTAGTCGGCGGCAGCAGTCCACCACGCCCCGGTGAAATTTCACTAGCTCATAACGGTATATTGTTTTTAGATGAATTACCAGAATTTAGTCGCACGGTTCTAGAAGCCTTGCGAGAACCGTTAGAATCAGGTTTTGTCAGCATTTCACGAGCAGCATACCAAGCTAAATTTCCAGCTAATTTTCAGCTCATCGGCGCTATGAATCCGTGCCCTTGCGGCAATTTAGGCAGCAACAATAAGCCTTGTCATTGCTCTCCCGAACAAATTCACCGCTACCAAAATCGTATTTCCGGACCATTTTTAGACCGCATTGACTTACACATCGAAGTCCCAGCCCTTCCTAAAGGCGTTTTAAGTCAACCGCGTAATGAAAATGCAACTGAAACCAGCCTAGTCGTTCGTGAGCGCTGTACTAAAGCACGTAAGATTCAATTAGAACGCGCTAACAAACCTAATTCCGCTTTAATTGGCCCGGAAATTGATCACTTTTGTTCTCTATCTAAAGAAAATCGCACCTTTTTAGAAAATGCTAGCGAAAAACTTCGCCTCTCCGCCCGTTCATTTCATCGCCTCTTAAAAGTCTCTCGCACTATTGCTGATCTAGATAGCGAAGAAAAAATTCAAGAAAAACATTTAAGCGAAGCATTGAGATATCGAAGAAAAATTTCATTTATTCACTAAAATGGTGTATTATGCTCTTTAAGAAAGATATTTATTGCGTTTCTCTAAGTAAAAAAACTTCAAAAGGATTAGAGAAGTTGCCCTTACATGTAGTTACAAAACTACATTTCTGGATAAGCGATGTTATAAAACGAGGCTTGTATAAAGTTAGAAAAGTACCTGGTTATCATGATGAATCGCTGCAGGGTAAACGTTTAGGACAGCATTCCATAAGGTTGAACAAGGCATATCGGGCTATTTACGTTATAAAAAATTATGACAACATCCAAATAATAGAGATTATCGAGGTTACAAAGCATGAGTATTAAAAATAAAATCAACGACAAAACTCTGCTATCCCTGAAAAAAATCACTGGAGGAGAGTTAACTTTGGGAAAGTTCATTTGGTCTATTCGCGAATGTGAAGATCTCTCGCAGACCGAATTTGCTGAAAAATTAGGCATTTCTAAACAGCATTTATGTGACCTTGAGCACGATCGCAAAAACATAAGACCCAAACTCGCGGCAGAATATGCTAAAAAACTCGGATATGCGCCAGAACAATTTATTCAATTAGCTCTACAAAATACAGTAAATCGTGATGGATTGAAGGTAATAGTAAAAATAATATCTAAACTACATTACGTCGAATCTTGTGCTTAAATATTTTTATGCCATTTGCAATCATCGACCTCGACATAGACGAACTTTTAGCCAGCATTGCTGACATTGATTTGCATTTGAACGAAGAACAAAGAAAAAATCTCGCTCGCTATTGCCGCGACTTAATTTACTCTGACCCAGCGCATGCTGCAGAAAAAATCATTCATGCTATTGAAATCATCGCTGGTAAACAGCTCTCCAAAAAAGAAAAAGAGAAACTTTCTTCGGCCGAAAAGAAAGAACGCTGGCTGCTTTTAAAGAAAGAGAACAAACTTAGAAAAAAACTTAAAAAAAATCTAGAATTAGATGATGAACATCCTTTCTCTCTGGAGCAATCTCGCATAATCATCTCTAAAGCTGCTGAAAGACTGCGTATTTCACTAAGTGAAGAAGACCTAGAAAAAGCAAGCGAAGAATATTGTTATGCCCTAAAAAATGAAGATGCGCCGGTGGATCGCGCCAATACTGCCCTTTTAGGTGTATTGAAAGTTGGAATTGCCGGCGCGATACCCATTGTCGTTGTCTATACCTGGGGGAATTTGATTGGCATTCCGGATCTAAATCCTAACCATGACCTATCAGCTCTTGGCAGCGAAAACCGCCTTAAAGCTGAACATAATGGAGATCCTTTGGGTGTAAAGTTTCGCCATGTCATGCAAATCTTAGCGAACGGACCGATAAATCCTAAATTAAGTGAGTTTTTAGAAAAAAACCCCGTAAAAGCTATCGCAACAACCCTCGAGCAAGCACCAACTTCCACTGAAACGAATTTATCCCATCTTGCGCCTACACTGTCTTTTACGCCAAGTGGCAGTAATAACGAAGTGCCTGAATAATTAAATCTTTACAAAACAAAGAAAATAGGCAAAATTGCGCCATCTGAAAGACGCGATTAATCGCGTCTCTACTTAAAAACATAACTAATTGATTTTAAAAGAAATTCCATAGACATGTTTTTTAAACTATCGGGGGATAACCATGACAACTAACCCAACTCAAAAACGTAAACCTAAAAAAATTCCGGTTTATCTAGATCGCTTGCCACCTTGCAACAACGCCTGCCCTGCTGGCAATAATATTCAAGCTTGGTTGCAATGTTTAGCAAAAAATAAACTATTTGAGGCTTGGGAAAGCGTCATGCGCACTAACCCAATACCAGCCACTATCGGCCGCGTCTGTTATCATCCTTGTGAAGATGCTTGTAACCGCAAATGCTTCGACTCTAGCGTCAGTATTCATTGTATGGAGCGCTACCTTGGTGATCTAGCTTTGCAAGAAGGTTGGAAAGTGCGTCTTCCCGAAAAGAAAACCGGTAAAAAAGTTTTAGTTGTGGGTGCCGGACCTGCAGGACTATCCTCTGCTTATCAACTATGCCGCATGGGACATGAAGTTACAATTTTTGAAGCTGCCTCTTATGCAGGAGGTATTATGCATGACGGCATTCCATCTTATCGTCTACCACGCCAAATTTTGGATAAAGAAATCGCCCGCATTGCCGATATGGGCGTCAAAATAGAACTAAACCACAAGGTCACTGATCTTGTGGCCGAAAAACAAAATGGTAAATTCGATGCCGTATTTATAAGCATCGGAGCACATAAAGACAAAACCACTGAACTGCCAGGCAGCACCAATACTGAAGTTATAGGCGCAATTGAATTTCTAAAAGCAGTAGAACTTAAAAAAATCACTAAAATTAACGGCAGCATCATTGCTTACGGCGGTGGAAATACGGCAATTGACGTGGTAAGAGTCGCGAAACGCTTAGGCGCTACAAATTCTACTATAGTTTATCGCCGCGATCGTGAGCAAATGCCGGCTTTTCAATCGGAAGTTATTGAGGCAGAAGAAGAAGGTATTCAACTAAAAACGCTGCGTACCATCAAAGAAATCCACGCCGATAAAATTACTTTGGAAATAATGGAACTTAATTCCGAAAAGAAACCACAAAGCACAGGAAAATTTGAAGATATTCCAAACGCCACAATAGTTCTAGCTTTGGGACAAGATCCAGAAAGCGATTTCTTAAAAAATATCCCAGAAATCACCAGACAAAAAGATGGATCTATTACTGTCGATGCTAAGCTCGCCACTGGCGCCGCCGGCATATTTGCTGGTGGTGATGTTATCACAACAGATCGCAGCGTCACTATTTCCATAGGCCACGGCCGTAAAGCGGCTTACGGCATAGATGCATATTTGCGCAGTGAAACTTTCACAAAATCGGAAAAACATGAGCTAGCCGCATTTGAATTCCTACATTTAGACAATGCAGTTAAATCACCAGCTTTTAGCGCAAAACTATTAGATCCAGCTATACGCAGCAAAGATTTCGCAGAAGTTGTGGACGGTGCCGATCCAAGTCAATCTCTCACCGAAGCCAAACGCTGCTTCTCTTGTGGAAATTGCTTCGAATGCGATGGCTGCTATCAAATCTGCCCAGTCAAAGCTATTACCAAACTTGGCGCTGGTAAGCGTTACAAAATAGATTATGATGTTTGCATTGGCTGCGGTAAATGTTTCCGCCGATGCCCGTGTGGTGCGATTAAGATGGTGGATAATCCGGAAGCTTAAGTTGGGTTCTATGGGCGGACACAAGATCCGCCCCTACTTGTTGATGTGTTGCAAAATGCCGTCGAGTTCTTCGAGGCTGTGATATTGAATGGTTAAAGAACCGCGACCAGAGTTTTGTTGGCGAATGATAACACTAGCGCCGAGCTTGTCGGAAAGATCTTTTTCGAGTTGAAGAATATTCGGATCGCGCATACCGGGAACTTGCATAACTTTTTGCTTTTGAAGATCCTGCACCATTTTCTCCGTTACACGCACAGAAAGGCCTTTAGCGGCGATTTCCTTGGCTAGGGCTAGCTGTTGCATAGGGTTTAGCGCTAACAAAGCCCTGGCGTGCCCCATATCGATTTCGCCTCGTGCAACCATTTCCTTAACTTCTGGCGTTAAAGTGAGTAAACGTAAAAGATTGGTCACAGCTGTACGCGATCTACCTACCATATCGGCAACTTCTTGATGACTCAAATGAAATTCATCGCAAAGGCGCTGCAGCGCTTCCGCTTCGTCGATAGCGTTTAAATCTTCACGTTGAATATTTTCGATTAAAGATACCGCTAAAGCTTGCTCGTCGTTAATGTCGCGAACTATTACTGGAACTTCATGCAAAGCAGCTAATTGAGCCGCACGCCATCTGCGTTCCCCAGCGATAATTTCAAAGGTTTTATCTGTGCAAGGTCGCACGATAACAGGCTGCAAAAGGCCTTGCGCGCGAATTGAACTCGCTAATTCTTCTAAGGCAACCTGATCAAAGCTGCGCCTGGGCTGGTATTTGCCAGGATGCAACAAATCCGTTGCGATTTTTTGCATGTTGGTCTTGGCAACATTCTGCATAGATTCATTGGTCGTGATGCTGCCTAGGAGCTCTTTTAATCCTAAATTTTGCAGATTTCTCCCTAAATCTATTTTTTTTGCTGTCATAAATCTTTCCAATAAAAATCTTGTTACCCAGAACAGGCATGCCTGTTCACTACCAAATCATAAAAAACATGTCTACGAGAATTCTTTCAAAATCAATGAGTTATATTTTAAAATTTGTTTTTACTCTATCCTAAAATAATTCCCTTCTCCAATTCATAACTCATAATTCATCATTCATAATTCATAATTTATAATTCACCATTTTCCTCTCCCTCTTCCGGTGTATTGCGCCGAATAATCTCTCCCGCCAAAGCCAAGTAAGCGGCGGCTCCCTGCGAAGTTGGATCGTGAAATATCACCGGCAAACCGTGGCTTGGAGCCTCAGCTAAACGCACATTGCGAGGAATTATGGTGCTATATAACTTATCCGAAAAATTTTGCACCAGCTGATCTGAAACCGCCAATGTTAGGCGATTTCGCCCGTCGTACATAGTTCGAAGCAAACCTTCGATTTTGAGATTGCTGTTTACAGTACGTTGCACGTGGTCAATGGTGCTTAAAAGCCCCGCCAATCCTTCTAAAGAGTAATATTCACACTGAATGGGAATCAGTACAGAGTCAGACGCAACTAGAGCATTTAACGTCAAAATATTCAAAGATGGCGGACAGTCAATAATAATAAAATCGTATATTAGGCGCAGATTTGCTAGGGCTTTATGCAGTAAATACTCGCGCTCAGCTTCTCTCAGTAAACGCACTTCTGCCATGGTTAAATCAGCATTTGCCGGCAAAATATCGTAGCCAACCGTAGTTTTTAATACAGCATCTTCAGCGTTAACATTGCCTAACAACACGTCATTTATGGATTTTTCTAACTCAAACTTGCTAATGCCGCTTCCCATTGTGGCATTGCCTTGCGGGTCGAAGTCTAAAAGAAGCACTTTCCGCTTGGTTTTAGCTAAAGAAGCCGCCAAATTCACAGCCGTAGTGGTTTTTCCAACCCCTCCTTTTTGATTAGTAATGGAGATTACTTTATTCACGTTCACTTTCTTCCTTCTATACAAACAAGATGGCGCGCAGCCTCTAAATATGGAACTTCTAATTGAATTACCCTACACGGATCACTAAGCCTAGAAAGCTCTTCCTCTGGATACTTTCCCTGCATAGCTAAAACTTGCGTATCTGGCGTAATCAAGCGACGCAATATTCCCATTAAAACATTCAAATCGCAAGTCGCGCGAGTAACAATATCTGAAAAATTTTTCTTCGGAAAAAAGTTCTCGCACCTTTCATTTACGATTGTAACATTTGCAAGTTTTAATTCGACCACAACCGTCTGCAAAAAGCGAGTTTTTTTACTCAAACTATCTAACAAAGTGAAATGATATTCTGACAACAAGATCGCCAAAGGAATGCCTGGAAAACCAGCACCACTGCCAAAATCCAAGATTTCCGGACCTTTAATGTATTTAGCAATACTAAGGCTATCAAGAATATGTTTTATAACGATTTCTTCTCTGTTTTTTGCAGCTGTTAAGCTAAATATTTTATTCCACTTTTCGATTAGCTCAATGTAGCGCGTAAATTTATTTAAAGACAAAGAAGGAACTTCTAGTCCTAAAATTTCTAGGCCGGATTGGAGTAATTCAAAATGTTTTTTCATAAGAGCTATCTTCAACAAAAAATCCCCCTAAATCAATGAATTTCTCACTACAAAAAATTACTAACAAAACCTGTGAATAACTTTGTGAATACTTTCAAATATAGAAGCGCAAATTCTTGCAAACAGTGGCTTCTCTTTAACTTGAGCAGTTTTTGAGCAAATAAACAAATATTATTATATTTCAATATGTTAGAAGCGGTGAAACACCTAAATCAACGACTTAAGAATACAGATGCTTAAAAAAGCAGACGCCTGCTTCTACCTGTGTATAAAAATAATAAAACAACTTGCCGTGGAACATATTTTTCTTTAAATTTTAAAATTCCTCGACAATGCTTAAAAAAATATTAAACTAGCAATTATTAGGTTGGTTTTCAGCTCGTTTTAAGATAATGTTCATAAAAATAAGATATAATTTGATACTTTCATCAATTTCGATGATCACTCCTTCCGTTATGAGGGGGAATAGGTATTTTTATGCTAAACTTTGTAGAAACAATAACTAAAGCCATACACGACTACAAGAAAATTCTAAAGCGCAAGCTTCCTCAGCAACAATATTCTGCGAAATTGCAAGATTTGAGTATAAAGCGGCTGCAACTACGAGACTTAAGCGAACCTTATTTGTTGTTGGTTGCGCGCGATATTCTGCAAGAATTAGAAGATGACTACAATAATGCGGTTTATCCCAAACTCTACTCAGGCATTATAGAATTTAAAAATTACTTAAAAGGTTTGGTAGAAAGCCATCGCATTGAAAACAACAAGGTGGTAAATATATCACAAAAAGCCTCATCCTTGATCATTCAGAGCGCTCATATCTTAAGTAATTTGCAAACTAATATCAATGACTCTGATTTAAAAGCTTTAGAAGAACACATAGACGGGCTGATTCAATATGGCTCTCCAACTCAAATCAACATGATACTTAGTGCCATTAAAAAACAAGAATTAGAGAAAACTCCCATCGGTGCGCGAATTTTACAAAAATTACAAAATCACATTGAATCCAATATCAGTAATGCTGAAGCGGTTACCAGTTAGGAAGATGAGTAATCTTATTTTGTCACAAACTTGGCAGAACTTACTAGAACATAAGCACAAACTTGCTTCCACCTCTATTTATTCCCTATTCGAACAAGAACCAAACCGCTGGCGTAAGTTCACAGTATCAGCTGCTGGACTTTTTCTGGATTATAGTAAAAACCTTATTGACTCAAGCGGAATGCGCCTACTATCGCAACTTGCAGAAGAAGCAGATTTAAAAACAGCCATAAAAGCTATGTTCTCCGGAGAAGCGATAAACAACACTGAATGGCGCCCTGTGCTACACACAGCTTTACGCGATCTAAATCGCAAGCAAGATCTCATCGTAGGCAAAGAAAATATCACGCGTTTAGTACAGAACAGCTTAAAAAAAATGGAGCAATCTGTAAACGCTGTCCGCTTGGGCAAATGGCGTGGAGCAACTGGCAAGACCATTTCAAACATAGTAAACATCGGCATTGGCGGCTCACATCTTGGACCTAACATGGTAGTCGAAGCCCTAAAACCCTACGCTAGTCCAGAAATTAAAAGCTATTTCGTTTCTAACATTGACAGTAGCGACCTTTGCGAAACATTGAAAAAATGCGATCCAGAGACCACCCTTTTTATTATCTCCTCTAAAACTTTCACTACTCAAGAAACCCTTTGTAACGCCAACTCAGCACGTACCTGGCTACGCGAGAAATTACCAAAAATAGCTGAAAAAGATATAATCCGTCAGCATTTTATCGCTGTTACAGCAAGGCCAGAACGTGCAGAAGAATTCGGCATCGACACACGTAACATTTTTCCATTCTGGGATTGGGTCGGTGGACGCTTTTCTTTGTGGTCCGCTATCGGCATTAGTATTGCATTTGCGATAGGCATGGATAATTTTCGCGCTCTTTTATTTGGCGCATATTGCATGGACCAGCACTTTTTGACAGCCCCTTTCTCAGAAAATATGCCAGTAATTCTCGCCTTGGTCGGTATTTGGCATATTAATTTCTGTCATATGCACTCACTTGCTGTTTTGCCATATGATCAATATTTGTCGCTATTTCCAGCCTATTTACAACAACTCGACATGGAAAGTAACGGCAAATCTGTTACTAAAGATGGCAAGCCTTTGGATTATGCCACAGCCCCAGTCGTTTGGGGCAGCGTCGGTACCAACGGTCAACACGCTTTTCACCAGCTTCTCATGCAAGGCACAGAACCACTTCCCGTTGATTTTATTCTACCGCTTCAAAGCCAAAATCCTTTAGGCGAACATCATAATTTACTGGCAGCCAACTGCTTCGCTCAAGCGCAAGCTCTAATGCAAGGTCGAAGCCAGAAAGAAATTATTCCCGAACTTAAAGAGCAAGGCTTTACTGAGGACGAAATTAAAAATCTTTTGCCACATAAAATAATAGCAGGCAATCACCCAAGTAACATGATTTTAATGGATAAATTAACCCCAGAACGTCTTGGCTCTCTCATTGCGCTTTATGAACATAAAATTTTCGTGCAAGGCGTAATTTGGCGCATTAACTCTTTCGACCAATGGGGAGTTGAATTAGGTAAAAAATTAACTAATAAAATAGCACCAGCACTTTTGGGCAAAAAAACTAACTTAGATGCCCTAGACCAAAGCACGCGCGAACTTATCAAAATTTATAATCAAAAAAAACCCACATGATCGAAGAAAATCAGCTCTTTTACACTTGCGACTTTGAAGTGCGAGATACTGAAATTGACATAGAAGGCATTGTTAGCAATCCCAACTATTTAATTTACATGCAACATGCAAGGAATAAGCATATAAAAGCTTTAGGCATAGATTTCATTGAAATGCACAAAGAAGGCTATGATTTTTTGTTAGTCCACACTGATATAAGTTTCAAAGATTCTCTACGAAGTGGCGATGAATTTAGCGTAACTTCGCGTTTAGAGTTAAACAAAATCAGAGTTATCTTCTATCAAGAAGTGATTAGAAAAAAAGATAATAAAGTTGTAACAACAGCAACTAACACTGTAGTCTGCATAGACGCCGCTACCAAAAAACCTCTCGTGCCGGAAAAACTTAAAAAAACATGTCTACGTGAATTCCTTTAAAATCAATGAGTTATAAAATAAAATCACTTTCTGCATTCATAATTCATAATTTATAATTTTCCCTACACCCTACCAAACCTACGCCCAATGCAGTAATAATCAAAACCAAGCTTTTGCATTTTTTCTGGATCGTAGATGTTGCGGCCGTCAAAAATTAGGCTATTTTTAAGAGCTTTTTTAATTATGTCTAAATCAAATTTACGAAATTCATCCCACTCGGTAACTATCATAAGCAAATCTGCATTTTGAAGAGCTGAAGCAGCATCTTTACAAAGAATAAAATCTGGTCTATCACCGTAAATTCTTTGAGCTTCTTGCATAGCAACTGGATCATACGCCTGAACTTTTACACCCTTTTGCCACAAAAGTTCTAATAGAGTACGACTTGGAGCATCGCGCATATCGTCTGTGTGCGGTTTAAATGCTAACCCCCATAGTGCCACAACCTTTCCTTTCAAATCACCCTTAAAATGCTTTTCTAGACGCCTAAACAGCAATTCTTTTTGCTTATCGTTGATATTTTCTATGGCACGGAATAGTTTTCCATCCAGAGATTGCTCCTCCACCATTTTGATTAAAGCTTTTACGTCCTTGGGAAAACAAGATCCACCATAGCCACAACCCGCAAGTAAAAAATGTGGACCAATACGTGGATCCGTAGCAACACCTTGGCGTATGGCTTCAACATCAGCGCCCAGCTTTTCCGCTAAAATCGCTATATCATTCATAAAACTAATACGCGATGCCAAAAAGGTATTAGCAGCGTACTTGGAAAGCTCGGCAGAACGTATATCCATTGTGACTATATTGGCGTTAAGCGGTTTATAAAGCTCTCGCATTTTGTTTAAAGCTTCTTCAGAATTTGCGCCAACTATAATACGATCTGACTGCATAAAATCTTGAATTGCATCGCCTTGCTTGAGAAACTCCGGATTGGAAACAACATCGAAAGTAACTTTAATATTTCTTTTTTCCAAAGCCTTGCTAATAATAGCGCGGACTTTATCGCCTGTTCCGACTGGCACTGTAGATTTATTGACTATAATCGCATCATGGTCAAGATTTTCTCCAATAGATTCCGCCACTTCAAATACATAACGTAAATCAGCGGATCCATCTGCTGCAGAAGGCGTTCCAACGGCGATAAATATAAAATCGCCATGTTTAATACCTTCTAGTGCATCGGTGGTAAATACAATTCGTCCAGCTGCTATATTATTCTTAAGCATTTCGTCCATGCCACGCTCGTAAATCGGCGATTTACCTTCCTTGAGCATAGCAATTTTTTGAGGAACCACATCAACGCAACAAACTTTGTAGCCAAGCTCTGCCAAACAAATACCAGTAACTAAGCCAACATATCCCGTACCAAAAACAGTTATAGAATTTTTCATGAAAATATCCTAATTAATTTATAATTCATCATTCATAATTCATAATTATCATAATTCATAATTATTTATAGTTTATCCTTCAGTTCATCGCCCAAATATTTAGCAACATACATGGACTGCAAAAGACCAAACACAAAGGTCAAACCTAAAACCCCAAATAATTTAAAATTCACCCACGCATTAGTACTAAAGTTATATACTACAAATAAATTTACCACACCAACCACTAAGAAGAACATTGCCCAGCCAATACTGAGGCGACGCCACACATCATCTGGTAAGGTTAATTTATCGGATAAAAGACGCTGCAAAACCGGCCTCTCTCCAACATAATTTGATCCCAAAAAGAGTAGTCCTAAGGCCCAATAAATGGCCGTCGGTTTCCATTTAATAAACATATCATTATGGAAAAGTAGTGTTGCGCCGCCCAAAAATAAAATCAGCACAAAAGTAATAACGTAAGTCATTTCTAAGCGACGTTTTTTATGCCAAACCCATGCCAGTTGAGCTCCAGAAGCTAGGATAGCAACAGCTGTGGCGTTAAAAATGCCAAAAAATTTATAGGCGATAAAAAACAAGAAAATGGGGAAAAAATCGAATAAAAGTTGCATGTAAATGCCTCCTTAAAAGTGGCGCGTAGTTTAGCATATCAATTGTGAATTGTGAATTGTGAATTATGAATGATAAATTATAGGAATAGGCCCGCCCTAATTCACTCAAAAACATGTCTACAAAAATTACTTTAAAATCAATTTGTTACCAAAACAAATCCATTTTTAAAAAAATACTTCCTCATTCATAATTCATAATTCATAATTTATAATTTATAATTTATAATTCATAATTTTCCCTCATTTTGCAACTAAAACGTTTTTGGAGTAAAATACCTAAATGAAAACAGGACATTTTTTTTATAATACTTTGATTTAAAAAGAATTGATGTAGACATATTTTGGATTAAGGATAAGACCATGACACAGTTATTTCGCATTCATCCGGACAATCCTCAAGTTCGTCTCCTTCGGCAAATAGCTACTATCGTGCACCAAGAAGGTGGGGTTTTAGCTTATCCAACAGACTCTGGTTATGCCCTAGGATGTAGACTCGGCGATAAACACGCCTCTGACCGTATTCGTGAAATTCGCCAGCTCTCTGAAGAACGTAATTTCACTCTGGTTTGCAGCGATCTTTCACAAGTTTCCAATTACGCCAAGATAGACAAAAACGTCTTTAGAATACTAAAAGAATACACTCCAGGGCCCTACACTTTTATTTTGCCGGCAACAAAATCAGTACCGAAAAGGATTCAAAACGAAAAGCATAAAACTATTGGTGTACGAATTCCCGGCAATGCTGTTGTCAGGGCCTTACTAGACGAATTACGCGAGCCGCTAATGAGCGTAACGCTCTTTTTGCCAGGCGAGGTAGCACCATTTTCGACAGCAGAAGAAATATACGAAAAGCTGAACCGCCAAGTGGACATTATTATAGACGCCGATTATTGCCCAAGCGAACCAACGACCGTAATAGATTTTAGTCAGGGAGCAGACCCGGTAATCGT
The DNA here is from genome assembly GCA_041664965.1 of Gammaproteobacteria bacterium. GTDB lineage: Bacteria > Pseudomonadota > Gammaproteobacteria > UBA9339 > UBA9339 > JBAYJT01. The sequence continues at coordinate 3,104 of JBAYJT010000012.1, read as the reverse complement.
TAGGGTTGGAAAAGGCAATCCGAATCCTTTCTTGCCAAATGGTGGTAACAACGGCAATAATAACGTTCGTGGGTCGTTTTCGCAGATTTATTCAAAATTAAAATAATCTCTGGACTATTTGTTAGCAGAAATATCGTTCTTAACCAATAACGATATGTTAGGGATCAAAAATTGCTATTGCTTTTGTGTATAGCTGCTTTGGCAGAAATCCTACGGCAATGCTTAGTATCCCATTTTGAACTGGAAGGTTCAGAACGTCATCTGCGACGGTAGCCCGGAGATTTTTTTGTTTTAAAATATGGACACTATGAATCCAAAAACCAAAAAACAAATACGTCAAGAATTACGTTCAATAAGAACAAAGATATCCGCAGACGAGCACATATCTTGTGCCACCAAAATTCAAAAAGCTATAACTAACTTATCCTTTTGGCAAATCAGTCAAAATATCGCTATCTATTTACCCATGGCTGGCGAAATCGACGTCTTACCTATTTTAGAACAGGCTTGGCAGGAAGGTAAAACTTGCTATTTACCAGTTGTAAAAGCTGGCGAGAATGCCGTATTAGAATTTGTGAAATACCAAAAAAATGATGCGCTCCGCACTAACACTTGCGGCGCCAAAGAACCTTTAGCCACAACACCCAAAATCTCTCCCGAACATCTTGATTTAGTTATAGTTCCGTTGGTAGGATTTAATGAATCTGGCATGCGCCTCGGCCAAGGTGGCGGCTTTTATGATCGCACTTTTGCCTTCAAAAAAGACTTACCCAAAAACTCTAAGCCGCTATTGATCGGTGTAGCTTACGAATTACAAAAAATCCGCCACCTTCCTAAAGAAACGTGGGATGTGGCTATGGATTTAGTTATTACAGAAAAAAAAATCTATACAGACAGCTAAATTATAAAATAGTACAGCTACACTGTTTGTGTGCGGCTGGTGGAATATTAGCTTCGCTCGCTGTTGCTTTAGGAGAAGATGCGTTAGCTGTTGCATCCGCAGGCCCCGACGGATCTTCTCGCGTAACCAGAGGTAAAGTTTCTGTTGCCGTATTCACAGGCATAGTTGGTTGCATAGGAGGATTACTCGGTCTTATTTCTCCTTCACCTGCTCCCGATAGCCCCCTGAACTCATTCACAATACTATAACTAAAAGCTGAGCAGGATGAACTTGGGAATGGAACTTGCGCACTAGAAGACGCGTCAGAAGGTAAGCGGGTGGAACTTGGGGGTGGAGCTGTCACAACAGAAGGAGTGGTGGATGTTGAGTTAAATGGACATTGCGCCAAAGAATGAAAATTCTGACTGGAAGCTCTTGGCGTGGGATTTCGCCTATATTGCCCTTGATAAAAAGTTGGACCATTCGACATCATATTTCACCCCTCCAATTACATAATACACAATGCGAAATTTTATAAGGCAAAATTTACCACACTGAGCTTAATTTAAAATTAACCGAAAACTTCTTTCTCGTAAAAAATTCTTAATTCATTTTCTCTTAATATCTTTTTTCTTGCTTATTGTTAAAATGTGCGGCAAATATAACTTGGGAGGATGTATGAAACTTTTTTGTATAGATCTTGATTGGATAACGATGTCCAGACATAGCATAGCAGCAAATGTTTTTAGTTTTTATCACGACACGTTAAAAGATATTGTGACAAGATGGCATCAAACGGCCGTTATAATATCAGGTTCAGAAGAGCTTTCTTTAATCTCTAAAAATGCCCTGTACGATAAAAGTAAGATCAACTTGCCATCTATGGTTGGAAAAATAAAATTTTTGTACCCCAAAGAAAAAAGCAATATAACGGATCTAATTCTTACAACTGTAACGAGCACTGAACAACTAGAACGCGTTATTTTGATTGAAAATGACTCAATAATTACTACAACAACTACATCACATGATCTTCCTGATCTCGATGTTCTTCGAGTAACAGAACCATTTATGCTAGGAAATCAACGTGTTGTAACAGAACTATATCAAGAAATTCAGCACATAGCGACCCAAGCACCACCATCTCCACCGCAAACTCCTTGCTGCACTCCGTTTTAAATTAGTTTAAAGTTTGATGTATTTTCTCAGCCAAAGGCAAAGAAATGCCGGGAACTTTGGCTAAATCAGCAACACTGGCAGATTCAATACCAGCGAGGCCTTGAAAAGCTTTCAGAAGTGCCATACGACGTTTTTTGCCAATCCCTGAAATATCATCCAAAAGCGAACTTTTATAACTTTTAGCGCGCCTTTTAGTGTGGCTACTTAAGGCAAAGCGATGCGCTTCGTCGCGAATTTGTTGTAAGAAATGCAAGGAAACTTCGTCGCATGGAAGTTCTAATATTTTTCCTGCTGTAGAGTGGTAAATAATATCGCGCGCCTTCGCTGTAGTGCGATATTCGCTGTCTTTAGCAATGGATAGAAAAGTTAAATCTGGCAACTTTGCTGAATCTAATTGCTTTTTCCAATCGCCATATGCCTTTAAAGCCGTATGCAGCTGCCCTTTTCCACCATCAATTAAGAAAACATCTGGAAGTATTTTGACACTCTCTAGATAACGCGAAATAGCCTGATGGAGTGCGGCGTAATCATCACCTGGCTCTATATTTTCAATATTAAAAATACGATATTCATTTTTAGCAGGTCCCGTTGGCTTAAAAACCACAACACCAACTACAGTCGCACTTCCCGCAGTGTGGCTTACATCAAAGCAAGCTATACGTTCTAAATTATTTTTCAAACCCAAAACTTTTTGGAGCGCCTCAAATTTTAGCTGTAGAACCATCTGCATGGCTTGATTAGATTTGAGTTTTTCGTAAGCATTTTCCGAAGCCAATTTCAGCCAGGCTTGATATTTGCGATTTTTGCTTCCAACTAAAAGCTTAAGTTTTTTATCAAAATCACGTGGCGATATATTAACTAAAATCTTTTCTGGCGCATCGTTAGAATCTAGCAAACTTAAATAATCTTGCGCTAAAAAAGCTGCGAGAATATCCGGAAGTTCAAAATTTTGCGTAAAACTAGGTAAATAAGACTTGCTAGCAATCACAGCACCATAGCGCACCACAAGCACGTGTAACGCTACATAGCCTTTGCTTTCTACAAT
>JBAYJT010000011.1:0-38536 GCA_041664965.1 Gammaproteobacteria bacterium | reverse complement strand
TGGTGGCGGTGCGGAAAGAGCTATGGACCAGATTGAAGATATTTACAACACTTTAATTCGTATCTTTGATTTGGCTGGCAAAGAAGGCATTCCTACCTTTGCAGCAGCTAACAGAATCGCTGAAGAAAGAATAAAAAACATTTCTTTGGTGAAAAATATCCGTCTGTTAGATGAGGTATAATGGATCAAGAAGACGTCAAAATTTTGAGCAGAGAAACCGTTTATCAGGGCTATTGCCGTGTTGAACGGTTTCTTTTGCAAAATCGTCTATTTTCTGGCGAATGGAGTAAGCCATATCAACGCGAAGTAGTGCAACGCTATGACGCCGTTGCTGCCTTGCCGTATGATCCCATAAGAAAAAAAATAGTTTTGATTGAGCAATTCCGAGCCCCTGCGCTTTTGCATCCCGAGCCAACGCCTTGGCTTTTTGAATTAGTTGCGGGAGTTTTAGATACAGATGAAGACAAAGAAACCACGATTAGACGCGAGCTTTTGGAAGAAGCTGGATTAGAATGTTTGGATCTTTTACCCGTATGCACTTATCTAGCTAGCCCTGGTGGTAACTCTGAAGAAGTGAGTATATTTTGCGCGAAAGTAGATGTGAGTAGCGCGCCAGAGTTTTGTGGTTTAGCTGAAGAGCAGGAAGATATTCGGGTTCATGTTTTAGGCTTGGATGAAGTTTTCTCTATGCTCCAAAACGGCGTTATTAGAAATTCCACAGCTATTATAGCATTGCAATGGCTTAATTTGAATTTGGCCAATTCCTTCTTGTTATAATTATGAAGGGCGAGGATAATAATAAGTAATTATGAATGATGAGTTGTGAATTATGAATTTATATGAAAACATGTCTATAAGATTTCTTTATAAATCAATAGATTGGATTTTAGAATTCAAAGCTGCTATTTCTTATCATTTATAATTCATAATTCATAATTTATAATTAATTCCGAGGATAACTATGATCATCGTAACCGGCGGCGCTGGATTTATAGGCAGCAATTTAGTTGCAGCTTTAAATAACATAGGGCGCCAAGACATTCTTGTTGTTGATAATTTGAAGAACGGTAAAAAGTTTCAAAATTTGGTTCATTGTCAAATTGCCGACTATCTAGACAAAGAAGATTTTTTAGCAAAAATCAAGGCAGGTGAGGAATTTTCTTCTCCTATCGAAGTGGTTTTTCATCAGGGAGCTTGTTCTACGACTACGGAGTGGGATGGGCAATATATGATGAGAAATAACTATGAGTATAGTAAAGCTCTGTTGCATTATTGCTTAGCACGAAAAATTCCTTTTATTTATGCTTCGAGCGCTGCGATTTACGGCTTAAGCGCTGATTTTCACGAGATTCCAGAAAATGAAAGGCCGCTCAATGTTTATGGATATTCCAAGGCTCTTTTTGATCAATATGTTCGCCTTTTAGCGAAGGATAAGACAGCTATCAATAGTCCTGTTGTGGGACTTCGTTATTTTAATGTTTACGGACCAAATGAAGAGCATAAAGGCAGTATGGCAAGTGTAGTGTTGCATTTTAGTAAGCAGCTCCAAAACAGCGATGTTATTAAACTTTTCGCTGCTTCACATGGTTATGCACCAGGCGAGCAGGAGCGCGATTTTGTTTATGTTTCTGATGTTGCGAAAGTGAATTTATGGTGTTTTCAGAATATAAAGAAAAAAGGTGCGCATATTTTGAATGTTGGAACCGGGCAAAAGCGCAGCTTCAATGATTTGGCACAAAGAACTTTGGCTTGGTATAAACGTGGAAAGGTAGAGTACGTGCCATTTCCCTCGTCTTTATTAAGTTCTTACCAGAGTTGTACGGAAGCGAATTTAAGTTCATTGCGTGCTTTAGGTTTTGTTGATAAATTTAAAAGTATTGAAGCTGGCGTAAAAGAGTATTTGGATTGGTTAAATCGAAGATAGAAAATAAAAGTTTTATGCAAGATACAAAGTTCACCACCCTACGTAATGGCGTTTTGCAGGCCTTAAAAGAATATTTTTTTCACTTGGAGGGTAGTGAGCCGCGCGATTTATATGCGTTAGTACTAGAAGAAATTGAGGCGCCTCTTCTTAAAGCCGTTTTAGAGCATGTGAAAGGTAATCAAAGCAAGGCAGCGCAGATATTAGGCTTAAGTCGTGGAACGTTGCGTAAAAAAATTCGTAATTTGGAAGAAGGTGAATATACCTCGGAAATTTCATGAACTATTTTGTCGACATCAAGACGCTCATAGATAGGGAAAAGCCAACGGTAGCAAAGAAGCTGTCGGATTTAGCTAAAGAAGGTTCGGTTACATCGCTTTTAGAAAATGAAGAAAGCAAAAGAGTGGTTTCGCGCTCTAAGAAAAAAATTCTCCGTACTGAAAAAATTGATGAAACAGAACTGGATACGGCATTTTCATTAGATGAGGCTTCTGGCTTTGGTGAGTTGCAAGTTTTCAATGCTGAGAGTGATATTAATCCCTTAACGGCTGCTGCCGCGCCTCTTTTTGCTTTAGCTCTGCGATTAAAAGTAGTTTCCAAAAATAATCTAGACGCAGGGGTGCTTTTTGATTATCTAAACGATGAAGTAACTACTTTTGCGGCGAAACTAGAGAAAGCTCACTATTCGCATAACATGATTACTATGGCACATTACGTTATTTGCGCCTTTTTTGATGAGATTGTTCAAGGTAATTTGGTAAAGGATTTTCACGATGATGATAATGCTTCCGAGCGTGTTTTTGCTCTTATCGAGTATGCTCGCAAAAATCATCAGACACATCTAGATTTTCTTGTTTTGGCCTATCTTTGTTTACGGCTAGGTTTTATGGGTAAATATCGCAATGTTGAGGGCGGAGCTGATACAGTCAAGAATATTAGCGATTCCCTTTATCATTTTTTGCATGAAGAGCGTGGCGAGAAAAGCAGAAAACTTCTAGTCGAATAAAAAAACTTTATTTCACTATAGACAAGCACAAAAAATTTGCTAACATGACAAAAGCTGCCTTTGTTGACAGCGAAAACTTGTGGGAAATAGCCTTCTGCAGATTGATTTATTGTGCAAATGGTGATTAAATCTAGCGTTAGGTTTTTTTCCGTAGGTAAATATAATTATATTTTCCTGTATTATTTATTAATTTTTAAGGAGTTAATACTCATGAAACTACGTAACGTACTAATCGTTTGTGCCGCTCTCGGCTTTTCAGTGGCTGCTTTTGGTGAAGATCAACAAGCTCCAGCTCAAGCTCCAGCTGTGCAAGCAGCCGCTCCAGCTGCCCCAGCTGCTAAACCAGCTAAGGCTGTGAAAAAAGTAAAAAAACACAAAAAAGCTGCAAAAAAAGCCGCAAAAGATGCTCCAGTAGCAGTCGATCAAGTAAAGGATCAAGTCAAACAGTAACTAGAATAGTAGCAAAAAATCTAGATTTGAACGCGGTTAACACTGCGACCAGATCGGATTTAGAGGAAGCCGTAGGCAGAGAGGTTGCGGAGAAAATATTAAATGCTCGTGATAAATTAGGCGGGCAATTTGATAATGAAAAGCAACTATATCAGGAAGCCAATATGGACAAGAAATTGCGAAAAAAATTAATGCAAGCTTTTCCTAGGATTACGACTTAATCTGCTACTAAACGAAATTACTTTGGCAAAGTGTTTTTGCTAAATATAAAAAGGGCGCTTTCGGGCGTCCTTTTTATTTGTGCGGCATATGGTTTTATGCTTTAATTGCCAAGTTCCGTCATCCCGCGACTTGATCGCGGGATCCAGTGTGTTTTTGAGTATTTGTGGATTTCGTCCGAACCGCGGAATGACGAAGCGAAAAGTTAAATTGTAACTAATTGATTTATAAAGAAAACCCGTAGACATGTTTTTCTCGCCATTAGCAATTTGTATCGGTCTTCGCTATACGCGCGCTAAGCGACGCAATCATTTCGTTTCTTTTATCGCATTAGCTTCCATGTTAGGGATCGCTCTAGGCGTTATGGTTTTGATTACTGTCCTATCGGTGATGAACGGTTTTGATTATCAAATCAAAAACCGTATATTTTCTGTTGTTTCGCAAGTTACAGTGACGAGCTCAACGCCTATCGCCAATTGGTCTCACTTAGCCAAAGATTTAAGTAAACACAAAGATGTTGTAGCTGCAGCTCCTCTTATCACAGGCCAAGGCATGCTGAGTAACTCTGGCAATGTTTCTGGTTCTTATCTTTTCGGCATTTTGCCACCTGAAGAGAAAAAAGTTTCTACACTAAATAGCAAAATGATAGATGGCTCGCTAGATGATTTAAAAGAAGGCAGCTTCAACGTTGTTCTGGGCATGGAATTGGCCGCTGTGTTAGGTGTTGGCATGGGCGATAAAGTTATGCTCATGATACCACAAGCTAGCGTAACGCCCATTGGGATGTTACCGCGTTTTAAGCGTTGTACAGTGGCTGGAATTTTTCAAGTCGGTGGTGGCTTTGGTTTTGATTCTGGTGCAGTTTTTTTAAATCTTCATGACGCACAGAAAATTTTTCAAATGGGATCTAACGTAACTAGCATGCGCCTCAAAGTTTCTGATCTTTATGCAGCCCCTAAGGTAAACGCCGATCTAAAACACTCTTTGTCAGGAAATTATTCTGTACGCGATTGGACTGAAGAATATGGCGCGCTCTTTAAAGCCATTCAAATGGAAAAAACAATGATGTTTATTATTCTTCTTTTTATCATCGCTGTCGCAACTTTTAATCTAGTTTCTACTTTAGTCATGGCCGTTACTGACAAGCAGGCTGACATTGCGATTTTGCGTACTTTAGGCGCAAGTCCCAAAATGATCATGACTATTTTTATTGTACAAGGCGGAATTATTGGTTTGATTGGCACTGTAATTGGCGTTGTAAGCGGTATTATTTTAGCTTTGAATGCCACGTCCGCAGTGAATTTTCTCGAACATCTCTTCCACGTAAAATTTATTTCTTCTTCGATTTATATCGTCGATTATTTACCGTCTAAATTAGAGCTATTCGATGTTGTGCGCATCGGTTTAACAGCATTTGTATTGAGTTTGGGGGCGACGATTTATCCAGCTTGGAGAGCTTCGCGCGTCAATCCTGCGGAGGCTTTGAGGTATGAATAGTTAATTATGAATGATGAATTATGAATTATGAATTCTTATGTATTGTCTTGTGAAAATTTAAGTAAAACCTACGATGATGGACGCTTGTATGTTGAGGTTCTAAAAGGCGTAAATTTGGCCGTACAGAAGGGCGAAATGCTAGCCATATTAGGACCTTCTGGTTCCGGTAAAAGTAGCTTGTTGCACCTTTTAGGCGGCTTAGATGAGCCTTCTCATGGAGATGTTTATGTTGCAGGGCAAAACTTAAAAAAACTTTCAGCTACAGAGAAAGGCAAACTGCGAAATCGTTATCTAGGTTTCGTCTACCAATTTCATCATCTACTTCCCGAATTCACCGCTTTAGAAAACGTTGCGATTCCACTTTTGATTCGTAAGGAAAATCGCGAAGAAGCTTTGGAAAAAGCGAGGATTATACTTTGCGATGTGGGCTTAAAAGAGCGTACGGAACATCGCATTGGCGAACTTTCTGGCGGTGAACGCCAAAGAGTTGCTATTGCGCGGGCTTTAGTTACTCGCCCCAGTGCTGTTTTGGCTGATGAGCCAACTGGTAATTTAGATCACAAAACTGCTACGCAAATTTATGATTTAATCTGCAAACTTAATCAAGACTATCAAGTCTCTTTCGTTATCGTCACTCACGATCTTGCCTGGACCACTCGCTTCAACCGCGTGTTGAAATTAGAAGGCGGTGTGTTGCAGGAGGTTTGAGTTTTTTGTTCGTCATCCCACGACGTGATAGCGCGGATCCAAAAATATCTAATTTCCCCGTTTTTTTGTGCATTGTGTTTTTTTTGTATTGTACCTGGTACGTGATCCACCCAGGATTTGCGCCAAATTTGTTTGGGGTTGCATTTGCATTACGTTATACCAGGTGCGTGATTTCCCCAGGGTTGCGCGAGCAAGCTCGCTTCCCCTGGGCTACCATCTACCGCCATTTCATGGCTAGTTGTTGAATTTTATTTTTTGGGTGTTGATATTGCTGAAGGTGGTGGTTGGTTAGGGGTTATAGTAATTGAGGATGCGGTTGCAAGGCTAATTGATGTGGGACTTGCTGGCGCCTGGAATATTGTTCCAGATACATTTGCTGGATTAGGCGAACTTACAGCACTAGAAGTTCTAGACACTGGCGGATTTGGCGGTGGTATTCTCGTGGATGTAGTTGTAGAAGATGAGCTGGAACTGCTGCTACTTGATTGCGTTATTGACGAAGGGCTGTGTGTGCTGGAAGCTATAGGAGATGCTTGTGTTCTTGTATTGTTGAATATTTTTAGTTCACCTCCATTGTCAGTCCAATACAGATTCTCTAGATTTTCTCCGCGAGACATACGATAAACTATGGCCAAGAGGACCGCCATGCTTGGGCGATGTTCATACTCATCTTTTTGCTTTCCGTCTACATCTTTGCGATATAAAGAAGCAATTTTGTCTATAAAACCAGTATCTACAGTGCTTTTGGCTAAAGGGCTGTCACTTTCTATAGACTCTGCTATAGTTCGTAAGGTTTGAGATATTTGCTGAAAATTGTACCCACGCTCCATCTCCATATATGCACCTAATCGACTTATAAGTAACGCTAAAGGCCTAGATTGTTCGGAACAGATTTGCTTTTCGTGATACTCATATTCTAGATTTATACTTTCTGCAGGATATTTTTTAGCTGAACGAAACGCAGCTGGGCCGTCATAATCGCTTTTCGTTGTTTCTTTTTCGTGAGTGTTTACTTTTTCTATGAGTGATTCGATATGTACGCAAACTTGTAGTAATGCTTCATAAAGTTCTTCTTGTTCTGTTTTTATGAATAAAGACTGAAATTCTTCAGTAAGCGAGTGCAATGGTTCAGCTTTTGGGGTGGTTTTTTTTATAAATTCTATCAACGCTCGTATAGCGTTATGTGTGTTTTGAAGTTTTGCTTTTCTTTGTCTTTGTACTTTATGTATTTCTGTGCGGTATGACGCTAAGCTTTGAAATTCTTTAGGATCTAATTCTCCAAAAACATCTGTAGATGGTTTTGCAAGCGGCATTCGAGCTTGTTGTATTTGCGTTAACGTGGTTTCTAATGTACGTAGATCGTATTGTGCTTGTTGTTGTGTAAATGGAAGTAAAAACTTCTGGTTAATAATAGTTGCTGCGTCTAATTCTTCAGCAAATGCTTTGGGGTTTTTCTTTGTCTGTCTTTCACGTTTAATATTTTCTTGTATCTGGTTGTATAAATCATTGGCCCTATTTGTTTGTGAAGCTATTTTTGCGAGCAATTGTTCTTTAGATTCTGGAGGCGGTGCTGGGTTGAGTTTTGTTTCTGGTGTTTTTTGTGTAGGCGAGCTTGATGACGCTTTCGTCTGAGGAGGTGAAATTGGTGTTGCAGTGGCTGGTATTGTTGGGGGGGGGGCTGGCTTACTTATTGTTTGGGATTCTTGTTCTGGTTCCCAATCATCTTCGTTATTTTCCTCAGTGGGCATGTAATTTCTGTCAAGTGTTTCTGGTAATATTGGTTTAACTTTATAGTCGGTAGAAGATTTAAGTGGTGTTGCGGTTGCACTAGTTGTTGGTGGTAAGGTGGGCGGTGTTGTGCTAGTTTGACCTGTTGCAGGTAGCTCGCTAAGTCCTACTAGTTTAGCCAATCTTTGATTAGCTTTTGTTACTGCATCTTCTATATGTCGTATTTGGTCTTGCTTATGCTTATTTTTCTTTTCTTGTTCCGTCTTGAGATTTTGTAATATTGCCTCTTGGCGTTCTTTTTCTTGTATTTCTGTATCTACTTGTTGTTGTTTCTGATTTGCTAGCCAAACAGCTGCAGATGTACCTACAAGCTTTAACGGGTCAATAGCGGCAGAAGGGACTGTGGATATTTTCTGTCCCGTGGTTGTTTTAGGCTGAGGAGTTGATATAACTGAAGAAGACATAGTCGCTTTTGGGGTTACAACAGCAGGAGTTGTTGGCGTGCCTTGTGTTTTAGGCGGAGGAGTGGAGATAGCTGATAAAGGCGCGGTGTTAGTTGTGCTGGTTTGTGCTGCTGTATTCGAGGAAGTGGATGGAATGGGAGTGGTTGCAGCGTTTTGTTTTTCTAACAGCTCGGCTCTTTGCTTGATAGAGAGTTGGGGTGTGGTAGAGGAAGGGGTACTAGGCTTTGTGCTTGTTGGGGTAGAGGCTTTAGAGCTGGGAGTTTTGGAAGCATTTCTAAGTGTCTGGTTAGCTTGTGCTTTTGCAAGTGCTAGTCTTTCACTGAATGAGAGTTCTGATGGATCTTTCTTGGTATTTGTTGGTGTGTTGGTAGTCATGAAAAGTACCTCAAAGTAACTTAAATTTTCAACTTATTGATTTGTATATAATTCTTGTAGACATGTTTTTTTGTTTTTCGTGGTGTAGCGCACCTGTGTGTGCGCCCAATTTTGGGGCAGACACGCAGGTCTGTCCCTACGATACCAAGATACCACATAATTCTTAAAAAAATCTTAACATAAAGTTTGCGGCGAAAAGATAATCGGCAAACCTCATTGAGTCAATACCGTAATTCATAAACATCAGAGAAGATTTTATAAAATAAAAATAGTAGAATGAGATTTCTTTACCGCTAAATCATAGAGGAGTTGATTTTTATGCGTTTTAGCACAGCCAAAAAGGTTTCTTGTTTCCTTGCTTCGCTAGTGTTGGTGTTGGGTTTGACAGCTTGTGCGTCTTATCACAAGCCACCAATACCAAATATTAGTAAAACTTATGTGATGCCGTTTGAAAATGTTTCTGTACAAGGCCAGGTCGAAGTTAAAGTGACACAAGGAAAACATTGGTCACTAAATGTCTCTGGTCCGGCTGATATTGTACAAAATCCAGCTGTTATAAAACGCGATGCGCATGGTTTTTCGATTATGGTACCAGACAATTTAGCGCGTAAATACATGCGGCCTATTGTTGTGAACATTACGGCTCCTGTATTGCGTAATTTGGTCTTGCAAGATGGTGTGATGTTTTTCTCTCATGATTTACAAGTTTTGAATTTGAAGATCAATGCGAGTGGTGCTAGTGATGTGATGCAGCAAGGAACGTTATATGCCGGCAACACTGAAATTAACCAACAAGGCAGCGGCAAAATAGCGCTAGCTTGGTTGCAAAGCGAAAATGTAAGAATTAATGTCAGTAAAAGTGGTTTGGTTTTGTTGGCTGGGGTAGGTAAAGATTTAAAAGTGGATTTATCAGGTTCTGCTTATCTGGATAGCAAATATTTCCGCGTTAGTAATCTTTATATAAATGCGCGCAATCAAGCTCGTGCCGATGTTTTTGCTAAGCGTAAGCTAATTGCAACAGTAGATGAACAGGCCAATATTTACTATTACAAACGCCCTAACTTCATGCAAATTTACCCTAAAGATTCTGGCAATGTTTTATTGCTCAAGGCGGAAAGTTAGGTCATAAAATGCCCAAATAGGCTATTTTAGTGTATAATGCTGTAAAATAAGTATTTTTTTTGCTCTTAATTTGGTTACAAAATGCAAGCAGCGAGTTATTTTCCGCACAGTTTCTATATTCCTGTCATGGGTACGAGTTTTACTATAGACACACCTTTGGCGGTGGCGAAATATGGTATTTCTTCAGAAATTTCTTTGGTAGATGATGCTCTTATCGAGCAAATTCGCAAATTTTGGTGTGAAAAATTGGGAGAGCCATATTTAGCTATTACTAAGCAAGAGACAGATTATCGCGCTAAGCGCATTACTGCCTATTTGAATCTGCTTGAAAATACTATTTCCAAGCAATTTGCCAAGCTAAAAGCATCTCTTTTTGAGCCAAATAGCGAAATTACTCGTTATTGCGAAATGTCGCCGAGTGGTTCTCTAAAAGAAATCTACCAAAAGATGCTACAAGAACAAGATGTTAGCAGGAAAAGTGAGTTGCAGAGTAAATTGCGCGATTCTGTAACTATTGGAAGTACTGACGTTAATATCATGACAAAGCTGGATGGGCAAAACTATCCGGAGAATGAAAACAATTCTGGTTATAAGTTTTCTGATGCTGCCGCAGCTTTACGAGGGTTTGCTAATAGCAATTTGCGTTCATCTCTGGTGCTATCTGCAGGATTTAACCCAAATTTATATGGCTACTTAGCCAGTTTTCCTGATTTTTTGCCTGATCAGAACGGTGAAGTTAAGAAAAAGATTTGTTTGAAAGTAAGCGACTATCGTTCTGCCGAAATTCAGGGTAAATATCTTGCCAAAAGAGGTATTTGGATCTCGGAATTTAGAGTTGAATCTCCTCTTAATTGCGGTGGCCATGCTTTTATTAACGACGGTCATTTGCTTGGTCCAATTTTAGAAGAATTTAAAAATCGCAAAAATGAATTGATCAATACAATGTCCGCCTTGTATCGCAAGGCCATGCAGAATTTACAAAAGGTTTGCAGAGATTTTTCTGAACAGGTTCTCGTTACAGCGCAAGGTGGCATTGGAACGAGTGAAGAACATAATTTTCTACTGAAACGTTATAATTTGGCGGCAACAGGTTGGGGCACGCCGTTCTTATTAGTTCCGGAAGTAACTAGCGTAGATAAAGCGCAATTGCAAAATCTAGTTAATGCCAAAGAAGAAGATGTGTTTTTAAGTGCTAGTTCTCCCTTAGGTGTTCCTTTTTGGAATTTACGTACCTCCGCAAGCGAAAAAGCTCGTTTGGAGAAAATACAGAAGGGTATGCCAGGCAGTTGTTGTTTAAAAGGCTATGCAAAGTTCAATCAAGAATTTACTAAGCAGCCGATCTGTAAAGCCTCGCGCCAATATCAACAATTCAAATTACAAGAACTCGAGAAAAGTGAGCTCCCTAAAGAGCAATTGGACGCTATTAAAGAGGATATTTTAAGTAAGTCTTGTATTTGTGAGGATTTAGCTGCAGGAGCGCTACTGAAGCACGATATATTGGCTAAAGCTGATGGAGCTATTTGCCCAGGTCCAAATCTGGTTTGGTTTAAGAGGTTAATGAGTTTTAAGGAAATGGTTGACCACATTTACGGTCGTTGCTCGGTTTTTTGTAATCATGATCGACCACATGTTTTTATCGCTGAGCTTAAGCTCCAAATGAATTATTTATTTGATGAAGTAAAGAGGTCAGCTCTTGGTCTTCCCACCAGATCTACTCAAAAGTTCCAAGAAGTTAAAAAGAATTTGCAAGATGGAATCACCTACTATCAAGGACTGGCTAAGGAACTAGTCAAAGAGCAGCAAGAAAAATTTTTAACTTCGCTCGAAAATCTGCGCAAAGAGCTAGAATCTTTGCAATTTTTTAAAAAAGAAGAAGATTTATAAATATGAAATAGGTGGGCTATTTTGCGGCGTATGGTGCTTTCCTTTTGAGCTGTGAGATTTTGTCCAACTTGGATTTTGGTTTTCCGTGGTTTCGGGTCCCAAATCTTGGTTTATTTGTTCTTGCGTTTTAGTAGAGCGGCTCCAAGAACTGTATGCCTGTTTGATTCTCTTGAAAATGTTTTTCTCTGTGTAGCTGCCACCTATTGGCTTGCTGTGAATGCCTTCTACTCGTCTTGGAACTATAGTTGGTTCTTTTTTACTGGTTATAGTGATGTTTGGTGCAGTAGTAGTGAGTACGTCTGATGGCAATGCTGTGTTTAGCGTAGTTATATCATTGGCTAGTGATTTTAAAGCAATACTCAAATTTTGTTCCGCCTCAATCTTTGCTACTTTTTCTTTCCCTAGGTTACCGAAGGAAATCGCATGGATAAAAATCCAGAATGGTTGATACGGTGTTTTTGGGATTTTTATCTCGTTTAGTAGAGTAGCCGCTGCGGACAAAGCAGTTGAGGTAGGATTCGTTTCTAGGGTTGGTTTTGGTTGTGGGGCTGCGGCTGTAGTCGGTTGAGTGCTTCCTTCTAATACTAGATGAGGTGTCTTTGGCTTAATAGCCTTAAAGGCATTATTAATCTGTATCAGAATGGAGCTTACTTCCATTTTATGTGTCGCTTCTTCCGTCTTATCCCACAAAGGAACTAGTTGCCCCAATGTTTTTAGGACATTTTCAGCGCTATCCCTTATACATGGATTCGTATAATGAGCTTTCAATAAAAGATCTTGAATTCTAGCTGGGATATCTTGAGTTGTAGTCGGGTTTTGTTGTGTGTTTTGCATAATAGTTAATTCCTATGCGGCTATTATAACACAAAACTGAGGGTGTTTTATTAAGATAATGTTAAATACGATTGGTTGCAGGGAAGTTCACAGGTGGCCAAATAAAAAAAACGGCGAGGTTTTTCTCGCCGTTTTTTATCGATTGGATTGAGTTAAGAATTATGATTTAGCAATTTCGTGTTTTGCCACCAATTCTTTCACACGTCGTTTTTCAGACGAGGTGATAAACCCAATAGCTATGAAGATAAAGACTAAAGATAGCCACTCTTGCGGACTTGGGAATTTACCTTGGAAGAACAGCCACACAAGTAAAGTTGCTACTGTTCCTGCTATCAAGGACGTTAAGCGGTTGACTAAGCCAGCAAATGTTGCAGTTCTGCCTTTGAACATAAAAATAAAGACAGAGAAGAAGGCGATGAAACCAAATGCTGTACCACCTAACACGGCCCAACCCCAGTTTGCACTTGGATTAAATACTGCAGTTTGGTAGTCGTGAATAAATTGTATTCCGCTTCCAAATTTCAAGAAAACTAAAGCTAAAATTACTATAATGCTAGTAGAAATTAACTGCTCGACACCAAAATAGCTCTTATTGCTGTAATGAGCATCTTTGGGGCGAGTGTTTTTATAATAGTTCATAATGTAAATGCGTAATGCATAGGCGGCCACGTACGAACAAAGAACAATTAGGGCTCCAAAGTTTTTTATAATTGCAAAATCGCCTGATTTTACCCAAAATAAATCGGTACTAGCGGCTAATAAGGCAAAAATAACACCAAAATTTTCCTGCCAATAAACCTCTCTCTTGAGTATGCCTTGTTTGATTTGTATGGCGTCAACGATACGACCCACAACTATTACGCTAGCTCTCATGATTACCATTGCTACCATTACGGACATGTTGAACGAGTATAGCAAAGTAGTAAAGAGGACTATTATAGCGGTACATAATCCAGCGGGAGCTATGTACAAGAACTCACTGGGAAATTTTAGTTTTCCGATAGAAATTAGGCGGTTAGACTTAAACTTATACCATTTCCACGCTAATACCACAAAAGTTGGAATGGAAATACTACCGAGGGTACTGTAGGCTAAATATTGGACGTTACTGAATTTTGGTCCTAATGGATAAAATTGAAAGTATTTAACAACTACGCCATTGATGACATAGAAAAGAAAATAAAAAAAGCACAATTGTACAAGTTGTCCCGTCGTGCCTTCTTCTCTTGATCGCCACATAGATAACCTCTCTGTTTGAATGGTTATAAAAGAAAATTTCGCGGGTCATCCATTGAATTCGCGTCCGTAAATCGAGTTAGGTCGATTCGTTCCTGATGGTATCAAAAAACTTCATAATTTAAAACAAATTTTCTTGTTTCATTCTTACTTAATCTACGAATCATGAGCCTTAAGAATCTTATGGCGACTTGTTATTTCCCAACAAAAAAATATTTCAAAAACACGGTATAAAATCTGTTGCAAAAAGCGCTACGCTAAGGATTGTTTATAAACTAACAGGAGTGAATCTATGACTAAACAAGCACAAAACAATGAAAATAAGATTCTAATTTACAAAACTAAAAACGGTCAATATGCCGTCGATGTTTTGCTAGACGGAGATACTGTTTGGCTGACGCAGAAGCAGATGGCAGGTCTGTTTGATGTGGAGGTGCATACTGTTAATTATCACTTGAAAAATATTTTTAAAAGTAAAGAAGTTGATGAGAACTCAGTTATTCGAAAATTTCGAATAACTGCTAGTGATGGTAAAGAGTATGAGACAAATTTTTATAACCTGGATGCTATTATTTCAATAGGCTATCGTGTCAATTCAGGTCGAGCTACGCAATTCCGCATCTGGGCAACGCGTACATTAAAAGAGCATTTGATGAAGGGTTACACGCTGAACCAAAAGCGTCTGGCTGAGACTGGAGTGAAAGAGCTGGAAAAGGCTTTGCAGTTTATAAAGCAAGCTAGCAGCAGACGGCAGCTGACTAACGAAGAAGCTCAAGGTTTGTTGGATGTTATCGGTAAATACGCTAAGTCATGGCTACTTCTAAAAAGTTACGATGATAATAATTTGCCAACACAGACAGGGCAGGTCGCAAAATTCGCTATTTCTTACGATTATGCTTTAAAAGCTATAGTACAACTCAAAAAAGCATTAATGGCTAAAGGTGAAGCCAGTGAGATTTTTGGTAATGAACGCGAACATGGATTAGATGCGATCTTGGGAAATTTAGAGCAAAGTTTTGGTGGTCAGGAGCTGTATCCAACTTTCGAAGAAAAAGCCTCCCACTTGCTTTATTTTGTCATCAAAGATCATCCTTTCACCGATGGTAATAAGCGCATTGCCTCACTTCTTTTCATTGATTATCTCAATAGAAATGATCGTCTCTATAAAGAACACGGCGAAATGTCAATCAACGACAATGCTTTGGTGGCTTTAGCTTTATTAATTGCCGAAAGCGATCCAAAAAATAAAGAATTGATGGTTGCGTTGACTAAGAATTTATTGGGGGAGAGCGGGTGAGAAAGGGCTTGGAGCCCGCGGTGCTAGGCACTTCCTCATAAAAGCAAAAAGAATTCCCAAGGAACTTTCACGGCGTTATGTTCTTTTTTATATTCAAAGTCATTATTTGAAATAATTAGGCTATAATTAGGTTCGATTTTTTGGGAAGTTTTTATTATTTGCTTGTAGTCTTTTTTCCCAGAACTGACTTCTAAGGATATTTTTTGGTTGCCGATAGTAACGATGAAATCCGTTCCTCCTTCTGCTGCATCGTACGTAAGTGAACAACCGCCAAACTTAGGTAAAATCATATTTAAGTACATACCGACCAAATCTTCCAATAAGCTGCCCTGGTAAATTTCAAATACCCCAGTGCTATCACGTGAGGAGAGGTAAGAAAATCTGAGTGCTGGTGTTGCAAAGAGATATTTAGATGGTTTTTTAACTTGTTTGAAACTTGCTCCGTGAGGAAGAATCCTCAAGAGTAATCCTGAACTTTCCAGAGCTCGTAAAATCAGGTGCAAAGTGTCTGGCTTCATGCCTAATGTTTCGCTTAATTTAGCTACATTTACGCCAAGGGTGTTAGATATTAAATACAGTACTCGATCGATACGGTTTAAAGTTTCAGTGGTAAAAGGATAAAATTGTGGTATGTCAGTATAAATAACTTTATTAATAATTTGTGCAATAAAATTTAAGG
Organism: Gammaproteobacteria bacterium; assembly: GCA_041664965.1. GTDB lineage: Bacteria > Pseudomonadota > Gammaproteobacteria > UBA9339 > UBA9339 > JBAYJT01. The sequence continues at coordinate 23,116 of JBAYJT010000011.1, read as the reverse complement.
ATATCTCTGGGTTTTGGGTTTGTAAGGTAAATGGAATAGTGCCTAACTTAATGTAGCGCTGACTTTCTAGATTATCAACGTCTAACCAATAGTGTTTTATTTTAGCTTTTTCTTTTTTTAATTTTTCGAAAACATCTTGAGCATTTTTTGAGAAAAAAAGAGCGTCTTTAATTCTTACTCCTAAATCTGCGGCAGGTTGTTTTTTGTGCTTGAACAGCATGTATTCGGAAAAGCACACAGGATTGATATCAACGAATAATACTCTTCTGGCAACGTCAGCATTGATTTGTTCCCTTAGAAGTAAGGCAGAGGAACCAGTACAAAAAACCATAGCATTTTTGGTTTTATCGTAAATAGTTTTTAAGAAAATTGACCACTGTTTGTCATAATGGATTTCATCTAGAAAAAATATTAGAGGGGTGGAGAATTCTTCTAGGTGCTTACCAAGTAATTCTTCATAATTTTCCAGAATATCCCAGAGGTTGACGTTGAATCTTCTTATTGCCTCATCTACTGACAGGTATAATTTCGTTATATTGGGATCTGTAAATGTTGCAAACAGTTGGGATAGTAAAGTTGTTTTTCCAGCGCCCCTTAGCCCTGGCATAGCAATAACTCTCGGATCGCTTTTTCCTTGTAAAAAGTCAGCGGCGTATTGTTGCAAAACAGAAAAAACAGTTCTTGTGAACAAAGGGTTGCCATCTCTATCGTGAGTAAAGCTAGCAACTCTCTTTGTAGTTTGCGTAATTTGTGTTTGCAAATAGTGCTGTAATTCAATGTTCTTCATTTTTTAATACCTTTATGGTAGGTAAGTAATTGCATACTCTAACCCTTTATGAAGGGTTTGTCAAACGATCTAGGTGGGCATTTTTTCTCATAAAAGCACAAAGAATTCGATATGCGTTATTGCTACGCGGATTGGGTTTTTTGATAAACTGGTATAGAATGAGAACCCTATGCTGGAACGCAGATTTAGTGCACTTAATTTATTGCTGCTTAACATCAACGGAATGGTCGGTTCGGCGTGGTTATTTGCGCCATTATATGCCGCGCAAATGGCTGGGTCATCTGCAATCATTGCCTGGATTTTAGGTGGTATTGCAACGATTTGTGTGGCGTTAACTTTTGCAGAACTTTCTACTTTACTGCCGCAAGCCGGAGGTAGTTTACGAATTCCACAAATCAGTCATGGAGAATTTGCTGGTTTTATTATGTGCTGGATTTCGTGGCTATCTTGTGTGACGATGCCGCCGATCGAAGTATTAGCAGTTTTACAGTATGCTTCAGCTTATTTCCCTGCTTTAACCCATAAAATAAATAACACGCATGTTTTAACCCTTTTGGGTTACACCTGGGCGACAGCTACGATGCTTTTTTTAAGTTTTATAAACATCGCCAGTTTTCGTGGTTTAGTACGAGTTAACCAGCTGCTGTTTTCTTTTAAAATTTTAGTGATGGTGTTTACCGCAATTTTTCTGGTAAAGACTAGTTTTCATGCGTCGAATTTTTTCGCTTTGGGCGGAGAAAAAATAGTATTGAACTGGCATGATATTTTTACTGCTATTGCTAGCGGCGGTATAGCATTTGCATTTACTGGATTTAAACATAGTGTCGAAATGGCTGGTGAAGTGAAAAACTCTAATTTTTCTATTCCACTTGCAATCGTCGGTTCAGTGGTAATTTGTCTGCTTTTATATTTGCTGCTGCAAGTTGCTTTTATTGGCGCTTTACCATCGAACTTATTGCAACACGGCTGGCATACACTTGCTTTTACCGGGGATGCCGGGCCATTTGTAGGTTTGGCTGGAATTTTAGGATTAATGTTGTTAGTAAAGTTTTTATATGTAGATGCTGCTGTTTCGCCCTTAGGTGCTGGATTAATTTACCTTACTTCAACTTCCAGAGTTATTTATGCGCTTAGTAAAAGCGGTTATGTACCGCCAGTATTTTCGAACTTAAACAAAAAAGGCTTTCCGGTCTGGGCGGTTTTTTTTAATTTTGCAGTGGGGATGTTACTGTTTATGCCATTTCCAGCCTGGCAAAATATGGTGGCATTTTTAGTTTCAGCGGTAGTAATTTCTTATGCTATGGGTCCGGTTGCATTACTTTGTTTACGTAAAATTATACCCGATGGGGATCGCCCATTTCGCTTGCAAATTTCATATATTTTATGTTTGATCGCCTTTTATTTTTGTAACCTTATGTGCTATTGGACAGGTTGGGAGACGATCTACAAATTGGCAATTGCACTAGTAATTGGAATGGTTTTGTTTGGTTTCGCGTTTATTCGTCATAAAAAAACTTATCACGGTGCTGGACTTAAAGCTGCCTTTTGGATTGGACCGTATTTATTGGGATTGGTGTTGATTTCGTATTTTGGTTCTTTTGGCGGTAACAATACAATTAATTTTGGTTGGGATTTCTTGGTTATCGGTGTTTTTAGTGTAATTATGCTACATCTTGCGATCGCCATGCGCCGTGAGTATTTGCAAGGTGATGAGTTGGTCTCGAGTAATGAATTATAAATTTTTTGGTCAGAGCAGCGTGGCCAAAAAACACTGTAATTAATCCGTTTTTCTCAGTATATTTCCATCCAGTATGTAGTAAAATATTAGACATACTGGAGGTGTGTGTACGTACAGAAACTTTAGTAAACCATCGAATTTAGATGTTTGGTCAAGGAAATGGCGGTGCCAGGCATTCCATTTTTCCATTTCCAGCGTTTAAAAGAAGAATGAAACGATGGAATAGCTGGCACCGTCTTCTTTCTTTGGTTTTAAAGCGCATCTAATAGCTAGGTTTTATGTGATTGCTAGGTGGTTCATCTTTTGCAAAAATTTTTTTTATTAATTTTTTTGCTGCCCAATATCCTAGTGGTGCCAGTGCCAGGCATTCCATTTTTCCATTTCCAGCGTTTAAAAGAAGAATGAAAAAATGGAATGCCTGGCACTGTTTTTCACAGGTCAAAAACGCGTAAAAAACTGGATTATTTTCTCCCAAGAGTCTTGATTGGCCTTTGCTTGAGCCACAGGATCTCCTCCAACTTCATAGCACAAACCTGTAACCGGATGTTTCCCCGCTTCAGTAATAACAGGTGCGCGTGACGATGGTAGGATGACATGCCCTACATTTTCATAACAGAGATGTTCTCTAAAGATTTTTGAATGAGTGGTTTCTAAACGTTGCATGATTTTTTCGCCATATAACCATGATGGCCACATTCTATCGTCTTTTCCAGAAACGATAAGCAATGGGCATTTTATATTTTCTACTTTAATCATCGCCGTTTCGAATTTTTCAGCATTCTTTTTCATTTTTTCTAAAAAAAGTTGGGTAAGATTTACTGAATTATAGGTTCTTTGTTGTTCTCGTTCGTCTTCCACTTCGGGTGAAGGAGCAATAGGTAAAGGTTTTTTATTTAATGTCCATGCAGGTTTCTTTACATGAGGAACTCCGCCATAGGTTACACAACTAGGTACAACTGCTACGACTGAAGTGATTTCCTCAGGAAAAATACTTGCTAAAAGAATGGCGAGTTCACCGCCTCGAGATATACCATAAAGATGTACTTGTTTTGATTTTACACAGAGTTGATTCTTGAGCCATCGAATAGCATTTAAAAAATATTCCAAAGGAATATTTTCAAGATATTTTGGTAATCCATCAGCATTGAAATAAGCTAAAGCCAGCGCAACATATCCTTGTCTAGCGAATAACCGCGCAATCGGTTCATCAAAACCACCACCCGAACCGCCTAAAATAATAACAGCCGGGCGTGGTTCATTAGCCTCCGGCAAAAAAAGTTTAGCAATAATACCGTGTTCTTTTATGTCAATCATAGGAAGGATGTTGTCTGGCACGGTTTTTACTTTTTAGCTATTGGACTGAAGTAGAGTAATTAACCCATTAGCAATATTGTTGTAGGAATTAGAAATGCTCTTGAAAGATATAGCGTATTGACCGTTTTCTTTTGTAATGTCGACAACCCTGGATTTAGTATCTTTTAGTTGATTGCAGATTTCTTGAGTGAGGTGCACAACTGGAACGCCAGCCTTCTCGGCTATAGACCTTAATTGAGGAGTAAAATCACAGCATTTTTGAATTATAAATGGTTGGGATTCCATACCGAAAAAATCTCTAAATTCGTTTTCTGAAATAGACATACCTCTTAGCATGGCAAATTGTTGAAACTTTTTAACGCTGTTGTTTACATCGCTAATCCACTTTTCCGCTGACCTAGAAAATGAAGTACCTTCTTCAACGCTGCCGCCATTGAATCTCTTGGCCATTTGAATCACTAATCCCAGGAATTTTGGGTGGAAACTAAGTCCTTTAAAGCTTTGTGTTGTTTGATAATCACCTAGCAATTTAATCCAATTCTGAAAAATCGAACTTAGGTTATCTATAGCTTGTAGGGAAAAAAAGGCAGGAGAAACTGGAGTGATAAAAAAATCGGTGAGCATCATGATTAGGGCGTTAACTATGCTGCTTGCGCTGGGCGAAGTATCAATCAAAATAAAGTCATAGTTATTTTTTTGTTTTCTAATAGATTGCTCAAATTTATAAGGTATATCGTTAGTAAACTCATTTTTATTTTTGATGATGCTGTAAAGATCAATTTCTATGTTGGCTAAGTTGATTGATCCCGAGATTAGGTCCACAAAGCCGTCTTTATTATGATTGGATTGGACTCTAAATATTTTCTTATCACATGGCTCATTTTTTAGTTCGTTATTGAGATATTCAAATAAGGAAATATACTTTTTAACATTTTCAGTCCATTTGGAGCCTTCATCTGTGGAATATTCAACACTGGTAGAGAGTCCATATAGAGCGGCTGTCAAATTCATTTGAGGATCAGCGTCAATAAGCAACGTTTTGAAGCCTTTGTCAGCTAGAATGAAGCCTAAGTTGTGTACTAGGGTGGTTTTGCCAACACCGCCTTTGTGATTGAAAAAAGTGATTATTTTGCCCATGATATATTTACCGTTGTGCGAAGTAGATAGCACTGTAGATGCTGTTTAGATAAATTATCCGATGTTATTGTATCAAAGTAAAGTTATCTGGTGCCGGCAAGGGGAATCGAACCTCTGACCTACTGATTACGAATCAGTTGCTCTACCAACTGAGCTACGCCGGCACATGTGGCGGGTTATTTGACGAGGATCTTTTTTAGCTCCTCAGCGATGAGATCTTTGAGCGAATCTGTATTTTTCTTTTCGGAAAGAAGCGGTGTTTTTGGCTCGGTTTTTGGTCCTAAGCCAGCTGCTTTGCGCTTTTCCAGTAAAGACAGAACGTCGCTATTGCTTAGTTCCATCGAACTTCCCATCAAGCGAGTATAGTAATCGATTTTCGCTAAATGTTCGACTAATTCTAAACGTAAGAAAGCTTGTTCGATGCTATCTCCAATGGCAAGAACGCCGTTGCCAGCGAGCATAATTACGTCAAATTCCAAAAAGGCAGAAGATACGAGCTGTTCGTTTTCTATCGTGCCTGGTAGGCTGAATTCAACGACTGGAACTAGAGCGCCTATGGAGACTACTGCCTCAGGAAGAGCAGGGCGTAGAGGCAAATTTACAAGCCCGCGCGCGGTAGCGAAAGGCGGATGCGCGTGCACAACAGCTTTCGCTTCCGGACGTGCTTTGTAAGCGGCTAGGTGTAATTTTATTTCGGAAAAAGATTTACCGTTGCCAGAGATCTTGTTACCACTTTGGTCTAAAGTGATAACTAAATCTTCTGTCATATTGGCTTTGCTAATGGCCGTAGGAGTGGCAAGAAAGGTGTTATCTTGCTTGACAGTTATATTGCCATCGTGATTGGCGCTAAAGCCTTTAGCGTCCATGCGATGAGCATATTTGACTATTTCCGAAGTTAGAAAATTCACGGCTAACCTAGTTGTTTGCTGGTTTTCTTAGCTAATGTTTCATTCAATTGATCGATAATTTTGAGAGCTGCTTCAGCTGCGGAATCGATCTCGGCTTCTGGTCCGCTCATAACCAATCTGCCGGAGGCTCCAAAAGGTTTAATTTCGATGAGTTTTACGCGAGCAGCTTTTAAAGCTTCATTACAAGCTATTGGCAAATAAGCGGCAGGCGTGGTTTCCATGATCAGTACAGATTCGCCAGCGAGTACCATATTGCCTTTAGCAGTTCCGGTAAACATGATGGCGTGATCTTGCTGGACGCTGCGGATGATTTTGTTGGTCAAAATATCGACTTTAGCGCGATTATTTTCGGTTAGGCCAGTTTCCTTCAAAACAGCGCGGCCGGCTTCCATAACTTCGCCTTGGTCAGAATGTTGTACTAACATTAAACCAAATTGGCGTTCGGTTACAACTGAGCCCAAGCGGACCTTGGTGCGCTTTAAGGCGACGTCGATCATGGAGTGAATTTCCATGGCTGGAGCAATTTCGATAAATAGCGCTGCGTCGTATTCCGCCGGATCGTAAACCTTATTATCTTTAGCGATAAACTGAGCTAGCTGCGGTTGCAGGCTGTCGATGAAAGTTAAAACTCGCATTTGAAAATTTGTATCGGCCATTTTTGTTTCCTCTGTTGTTAATTCATTCAAAAAACATGTCTATAAGAAATATTTATAAATCAAGGGGTTGAATTTTAAAGTTAGGTTCTGCGATTTTCAAAAATAATTCATCATTCATAATTTATAATTCATAATTATTTTCTAATAATTCCCCGCCTTAGCTTTTTTCCCCGTCACAATTGCAATACTGGCGGATGCGCCAATGCGGTCGGCGCCAGCTTTGACCATTGCTTCGGCATCTTCTTTGGTGCGAATACCGCCGGACGCTTTCACTGACATATCATCGCCAACAATGCGGCGCATTAAAGCTACATCTTCAATTGTAGCGCCGCCGGCGCCAAATCCAGTCGAGGTTTTAACGAAATCCGCTCCTGCAGTTTTAGAAAGCACGCAGGCTGCGATTTTTTCGTCATCTGTCAAATTCGAAGCCTCAATAATTACTTTGAGCGGATAAGGCTTACTGGCTTCCACAACTTCGACTATGTCTTTATAAACTGTTTTGTAATCTTTGGATTTTAAGGCGCCAATGTTGATGACCATGTCGATTTCTTGCGCGCCAGCTCTGATCGCCTCTTTGGTTTCAAAAGCTTTTGATTGCGCCGAAGCGGCTCCCAAGGGGAATCCGACGACAGCGATTGGTTTAACTGGGCTGCCTTTCAGTAATTTTGCGACAAATGGAATATTACTAGAATTGACGCAAACTGTGGCGAAATTATATTGCTTCGCTTCTTCGCACACTTTAGTTAAATCTTCTTTGGTAGCTTCAGGTTTTAACAAAGTATGATCGATCATGTGGGCGAGCTTGGTGTCGATTTGGCTATTGATACCAGAGTTAGCGCCAATACGCGCTGCGCCCAGATCAACTATGTTATTAACCGCATCGCGCTTTTTAACTACGCAAAGTCCGCAATTGGTGCAAGATTCTTTGGAAAGCGTACATGTTCCAGAAGAGTGTGCTGCTTGAGGTGTGACGCCCATGGAGCTTAATCTTTCTGTGACGCGTTTGGCGATTATTTCAACTAATTCATCTATTTTGTCTGTCATGATGTTGTACCTTTTTCAGAATAATTATGAATTATAAATTATGAATGATGAACTGGTCTAAAAACATGTCTACAAGAAAATATTATAAATCAATCGGTTATAATTTTAAGATTAAATCCGCCATTCTTCCTAACAATTCATAATTCATCATTCATAAATTATAATTCAAATTCCCGTCTATTAAATTTCTTTTATAATCAATATATTAGCATAAAAATATCAATTTGTAAAAATCAAGTCGTAACCTTATCGACTATAGCCAAGATTACCGCATGAAACGGGTCATCGGCAGTTCCTAAAAGCTGACGGGCTGTATTGCCTTCGCGGGCGACCAAGACTACATCTCCAGGCCCCGCTTGTACAGCGTCTTGCGCCAGAAAAGAATCGCCCTTGTCATTACCCAAATCGTCAATCGGCTGCACGATAAGGATTTTATGACCCTTATAGCTTTGATGCTTCATGGTGGCAACTACATTGCCCTTTACTTTTGCTAGTATCATAATTTTATTCAGTTTCGACGTTAACTTGATCAACAATGCCCGTGATGGCGGCGTCAATGGGAACGAATGTATTCGGCAGAGCCAGAGCTGCTTCGCGAGCAGTGATCCAATAAACCAAATCGCCAGGGCCAGCTTGGACAGTGTCGATAGCTGCGATAGGCGCTCCCGACGGCTTTAATTTATCTGTCAAAGGCTGAATCATCAATATTTTAGAGCCTTCTAGGGCTTTATCTTTTGTTGTGGCAACGACGGTGCCGATTATTCTTGCAAGTTGCATATTTTTAAACTCGTTCTAAAAAATCTTTATGTGGAGCTGGAATGACGGTGCAGCCAGCCAAAAGCCCTTCTGCTTTGATCATGTCGCGAGCGGCAAAAGTTGAGGCTTCTACCTGATCCAGGTCTCCCGTTAAAACAAAATAAGCTTTGCCGCCAATGCCATTGGCTAAGCGGATTTCTACTAGTTCAATAGGAGAAACTTTAGCCGCTTTATCAGCCGCTAAAACGCAAGATGCTACGGAAAAAGATTCCACTATTCCCAAAGCGCCATATTTTTTCACCGCTTTTACGCCGGCAATGGCTGGAATAACGCTTTCGTGTAAATGTGGTAAAAATAATTGATTGATTACCATGTCAGCGCCAGCATTTATGCCAGCTGCCAGGGATTCTTCCACGTCCGCGACTTCGCCGGCGAAAGTGATTAAATATTTTCCAGGGCAAATCGGATTCGCAGTTAACAGCCTAACCGGCGCTTTTTTGACGACAGCGTCTGCGGCCAAAAAGCCTTGTGCTATCGATTTAAATTCTATTAGACCTAACGATGGTTCTTTCATGTTTCTTCTTCAAAAAAATGGGGACCCCACGCCCCGCCCAAGTTCAGTTTAACCGCCCCAAACACACTTCGCAATACCGTGTTTTTCACGGTATTGACAAGTTCCCAAAATCGTCCCCATAATAATTGAGGGTGGGGGCGGAGCCCGTAACTTAAAATCCTAACTCTTTGATTTTAAAGGAAATCACATAGACATGTTTTTGGGCGGACACGTATCCCGCCCTTTTTTTATTTTTCCTACAATTCATAACTCATAATTCATCATTCATAATTTGTTTTTAATCTCAATCCAATTTTCATCTATATTCGTAATTTTCCCTTCTATCGACGCATGATAAACCGCGCCGAGCTTGTCTTCTGGCGAAGCGGCGATTATATCGCACATTTTAACTTTGTCGCCAATTTTAATTTTGGGTTCCGCCGGAACACCAATGTGTTTGTTGAGCGGAATGCGTACCGTCTTAATTTCTTGTCTGCCACAATCCGGAATCTCTACGTCATAGCGCACTAAATCGATTTTCTTTAAAAGCGTTGGAATGGCTAATTTTCTGTTCTGAAATTGTGAGTTTGGCTCTATTTTACTGCGCTGATGCGGATTTTTTACGCCTTTTGAAACTAATTCTTTGCGATAGGCTCCGAAAATTTTACGAGGAGATAGCAACATAAAATCGCAAGCGGCCAACTCGCAAACGCCGCATTGGCTGCATAAAAATGCTGAAGTTATATTTTTAGCTGGTTCAGCTTGATTGTAATCTAAGCTGCGCATAGTTAAATGCGGCTGTATCTCATGGCCGATGAGATTTCGTGGACACAGATCACTACAGCGAAAACACTGGCAACAGGCGGATTTAGAACGCTTAATAACTTGCTCTAAAGAACGCTGTTGCATGGTTACAATAAAATGATCGGCTGGCAGAGCTAAAAAGCCGCTAGTGGTTTTGGATATGCCATCTTCCAAATTATTAACTATTTTGCCCATCATGGGGCCGCCATCGATAAATACTGCGTTTTCGCAGGTTGTTCCGCCGGCGATTTTGATTAGTTCAGAATAGGGCGTGCCGATGGGAACTGTTACAACTTGCGGTTTTTTAAATTCGCCGGCCAGTGTTACAGTTCTTTCTGTTACAGGTTTGCCTTGCGCCGCTTGATAAACTTGCATCAAAGTAATGACGTTATTCACCACAACGCCAACGTTTAATGGAATTCCGCCTTCTGGAATGACTTTACCAGTTACTTCATAGACTAATATAAATTCATCGCCGGCAGGATAGTAATTTTCAAGAAGATGTAGTCGAATAGAGTTGTCTTTGGGTAAGACTTTTTGGATCGCTGCTACGGCTTCTTCGTAGTGTTCTTTTAGAGCAATGACGCCTTCTTTCGCGCCAGTTGCGATCATGGCCAGCTTCATGCCTTCGATTAGCCAATCAGCGTGCTTTTCCATCATGCTGCAGTCGCTAGTGAGAAGCGGTTCGCACTCTGAGCCATTGGCTATTACGGTATTAACTTTGGCTTGTAATTTAATATACGTCGGAAATCCGCCGCCACCGGCTCCGATAACGCCGGCATTACGAACCGCATTGACTATTTGTGCGGAGGATAACATATAAAATAATTATGAATTATAAATTATGAATGATGAATTGTTAGGAAAGGGAAGGTTTAATTTTGAAATTATAACTGATTGATTTATAAGAAAAATCCGTAGACATGTTTTTGAATGTAAATGTTTTATCATTGACCTAACCTTTAAAATTCATGCTTTAATAATTCATCATTCATAATTCATCATTCATAATTCATAATTTATAATTTATAATTTTTCTATACTATTCTAAAATGTCCACTCACGACGCAGCGTCTGATACGCGTAAAATGTCTGGCTGTCGTGACACCTTCTCCGGTTGGAGCTGCTATCGTAAACGACGCAGGTCCTTCGCCGCCTAGGCCAAGACCAGCCAAAGTTGGGCCGTTTTTAACAAAAATCGCTGTATTCATTCTGACTGCCATTTTGTGTAAATTGTCGATGTTACGTGAGTGCATTGCTGCACTATGAAAGCAGCCGTCTTCCAATTTATAAGCAATTTCAATAGCTTCATCGACGTCGTTGGCGCGAATGAAAGGCAGAACTGGCATCAAAAGCTCTAGTTTGGCAAATGGATGATTGGCATCGGTTTCCGCAAAGGCTAAGCGTTTAGAAGAATCTACATCCATATCGATTTCTTTTAAGATGAGCTGAATATCTTTGCCGATCCATTTCTTATTTGGCGTGCCATCGGGATTTACAATAACTTGCTCTAATCTTTTGGCCTGATAGCTGCTAAGCTCTACGGCGCCGGCGGCTACCAGAGCTTTTTTCATTCTATCGGCAGCTAATTTAGTAACGATGATATTTTTTTCTACCACACAGATAATATTATTGTCGGTGCTAGCGCTCGTAACTATTTCGCGTGCAGCTTTTTCAATATCCGCGGTTTCATCGACAACTACTGGCGGATTACCTGGTCCTGCCGCCACAACCCTTTTGCCAGATTTCATGGCTGCTGCAACTACGGCCGGTCCGCCTGTTACCACTAATAATTTTATTTGTGGATGTTTCATCAAAACATTAGCGGATTCGATAGTTGGATTAATCACAGTTGTGATTAGATTTGGCGGTCCGCCAGCGGAAATTATGGCTTTATTGATTAAATCTACCGTAAAAACCGAAGTTTTTTTGGCGCTTGGATGTGGATTAAAAGCAACGGTGTTACCACCAGCGATCATGCCAATAGTGTTGCAGATAATAGTTTCAGATGGATTGGTGCACGGCGTAATAGCGCCGATCACGCCATAAGGTGCAAGTTCCAATAAAGTTAAGCCATTATCTCCCGTAAAAGCGATGGGAGATAAGTCTTCCACGCCTGGTGTTTTGACAATAGCTACTTCATTTTTTTTGATTTTATCAGCGTAGCGGCCAAGTCCAGTCTCATCTAGAGCTAATTTCGCAAAATTTTCTAGATTTTCTAGACAAGCTTCGCGAATAGCTCCAATGATTTTGTTTCTTTGTTCAACTGAAACTTCTTTATATTCGCAAAAAGCTCTGTCTGCTGCTTGAATTGCTTCTTCGATAGTATCAAAACAGCCACGCGCATTTTCAGTGAAAACGCTAGGAGCTGCTGGCTTTCGGCGCGGCTCTTCGACTTTAGGAGATGCAGCTTTAGTTCCAGCTAATTGACCGACAACGCGATCCACCAAAGAGGCGATCTGCTGATCATTAATGATGGCCATATCTTACCTATGGTTTTAATTACTTGTTGTAAACTATCTTGCCGTCTACTTCGACCGTGTCGACAATAGCCATGATGACCGTGTCGACTGGCTTATCTTTAGTGATATCAGTTTGCCTGGCGGAACTGCCGGCAGCTACCAAAACCACTTCGTCTTTGCCGGCGCCGACAGAATCGACTGCGACGACAAAAGCACCCGTAAACGAGCCATCCACGTTGATGTATTTAACTAGAAGCATTTTTAATCCTTCTAGTTTTTCATCTTTACGCGTAGCTACAACAGTACCTACTACTTTTCCAAGTTGCATAGTGGATTATTTCTTTTTGCTGTCAGCTTGACGGCCCAAAGGTAGGACTGCGTCGATGTTTAAATGTGGATTTGGGATGACATGTACTGAAACCACTTCGCCAACTTTTCTGGCTGCTCTTTCGCCAGCTTCTGTTGCGGCTTTAACTGCAGCAACATCGCCACGGACGATAGCGGTTACATAAGCGTGTCCAACTTTTTCAAAGCCGACTAGTTCGACTTTCGCAGCTTTGACCATTGCGTCTGCTGCTTCAACCATGCCTGTAAAGCCTTTAGTTTCGATCATACCTAATGCATCTGCCATTTTAGATTCTCCGAAAAATTGTTGATTGAAAATGGATGAGAAAACGAAATTTTATGGTCTTGGGGGTTAAAAAGAACCTCCAAAGGCCGTAAATATCCGCGCATGATAAGCTAGAGTGTTGGGAAAATCAATATTTACCTGGTTTAAAAGTATCTGAAGCCCCAAAAACCTAATTGCCACGCCGCTTAGGCAAATAACGCTAAATTAAATCTTCCAGAGTGCATGTAAGCAATTGAGCTTTATTACGGTGTATCTTATTTAGCTCTCGTTCTGTTAAACAGATGACCTTTGTTTGTATCGTGTTGCCTAAAACAATGTTGTTGGATTTTTTTAAATAAGCTGCATTTTTTTCATTAAAAAGTGTGGTATATCTTTGGAGTAGAGTTATGCGGCTTTTTTTGATTTCTTTAAACATGCGAATCAAGGGGACAAGCTTATCGTCTATTTCAGTTGGGATCTTGCCTTCCACATCTTCTAGCCAATAGTCGCTAAGCGTATAAATTATATTTACTACATGGCTTCCCTCAGCTTCATAGACGTATTTAAATAAGTAGTTGTCGGTGGAAAAGTCTTGCTGAATCTGTATTTCGTGTAATCGGATGATTTTATAAAACTCGTATGACTCCAGTAAGCGAGAATAGCTTGTGCGCCATTGCCCTAGCCAGTTTTTAATGTAATTTTGGTCGAGAAATAGTGGCGATAAATCGTGTTGGAGGTTTTTATCGTTTACTTGATTCATTTTTTGCGTAAGGAGCCCAAAAAGCTCGGGTAAATCCGCGATAGCCATATCTTTGGCACGTGCACGTAAATAATCCAAGTTGGGAGTGGTTTTCTTTTCCATGTACCACAAGAGATCATAAATGTCGCGCCCTTTTTCTTCGTATGCGTTCTTACCTACACGCCTTGTGCCGCGCAGCAGAATAGCAGCAATCTTGCTCGCCATGAGGGTAGACATATTATAAGTTTTGATTACGAAAGACAGTTGGCCATGATTAATCGGGATTTTTTCTATAACAGCCCCAGGCGGGGAGAAGTGATTAAGATCAATTTTAACGTGCACTTGCTTGGAATGATGGTCAATACCTATTTCTTCACCAATAAAAAAGCGTAGAAGCAGTCCCCTGGTGCCAACGGTTTTGATTTGAATTGTCTTAGCGTTGAATCCATATTTGTCTGCGAAATAAATTTCCGCCTCTTTTTTGATAGTGCTCAGCAAAGATTGCGTACAGACATGCTCAATTTCAAAGTCCAAGTCAACAGACATGCGGTTTAGGTTGTGACAAATGCGGAGGGCAGATCCGCCATACATAGTCCATTTGCTGTATTCGGAGTGGTGATAAATAAAATTCAGCACATAGTACTGTATTTCTTCTTTCACCATATTGCGCAGTATTTCCGCATTCGCTACATCAGCATTGGCGCGAGCAAAAATGGTACTTTTGAGTATTTCAATAAATTGTATGGCCATATTATTTGAGATATTTTTTTATTAAATTATAAAAATGTTCCTTTTCTTTTGGATCCATTTCATCGATATCGATGCGTAAATCTTCTTCTATAAGAGGTTCTAAATCGCTGATGTGTAACCCTTTGAACTGATTGGTTTTAAAATAGATTAAGTCGAATAAAGCTTTTGCAGGAGAAGCTATAAAAAAATCAAAAGAGCCCTGAATGAGTGAAAAATCAGAAAAAAGTTCTTTTTTGATGGAGTGATATGCAAAGTTTCCTGTTTTATTGTTATAGGTTCTGGTGATTTTGGGAGTTACTGATGTAATGGTGTAAACAGCCTCAGTGGCAAGATTATAATACTGCAAAGCGGCCCAGGAGCTGACATAAGATGGCTGGCAGAGAACATTAGCGAGATAAAAGGCGTAGGAAGCATCGCCTTTGTTTTTCTGAAAATACTCGTTCGTTACGTACATACCTTTTTTCAGTTGAATTAAATCCCTGTGTGTTAAAGACTGTCTGATATAGGCATCGAGAGTTCCAGGCTTAATGGCGTACTGCTCACTTAGCTGGTAAAGTGCCTTTTTATCGAAATAAGGAAGGTTTTCCACCTGTCCTAGGAGGATTTTTCTATATTTCATAATTGGTATGATATCATACCAATTCCTAAATGCAAGTTAAATCTAACCCCAATACAATCAAAGCCCCAAAAACCTAATTGCTACGCCGCTTAGGCAAATAACGCCGCCGGCGAGGGCGTTGCCGTAACGAGAGAAGAAATGCAGTTCAAATTTCTGCATACCAAAGGCAGAAGCGAGGACTAGGCTTAGCATAACCATGAGAGTTGCTGCGCCAAAAGCGAGAGAAATCCAAAATACTTCCATTAAAGAGCCATGTAAGGCTGGGTAAATAATAAGCGGAATCAGCGGTTCGCAAGGTCCCAATATGAAAATTATAAACAAAATCCACGGTGTTAGTTCGCGATAGCTTTTTTTAGTATGTAAGTGTGCATGTTCTTCGTTGTGATTGTGCAGATGCTGGTGCAGCGAGCCGTCGGAGTGAATATGAGCGTGTGTATGAGTTTTCTTCTTTAAAGCGTAATGAATTCCCCAAAGTAAATAACCAAAGCCAAAGCCAATTAAAAGCCAGGCGGAAATCACATTTCTAAAAGATTCGATAAATTGTAATTTGGCGACTGTGATACCAATGGCAGCCACGATAAGGCCTAGAATTGCTGCCGATAAAACATGTCCAATGCCGCAAAGAAGTGTTATCCAAGTGGTTTTTTGCATCGACCAACGCCTAGCTTTTGCCATGACAATGAAAGGCAAATAATGGTCTGGCCCGAGCAAAGTATGGATGAAACCAACCGAAAGGGCAGAGGCAAGTAAAATTATAAAGGCGTGGTCAGGGAAAAACATGTCTACAGAAATTCTTTATAAATCAATAACTTACATTTTTAAATTGGGTTCTTCAGCTCTTCGTATAGTTTTTTGATAACAGTGGGGATTTGTCTGACCACTTCCGAGCTTAGGCCTTCACCAAAATCGATACTTTTAGCTTGGACGCCGATGATAATTAGATTAGAGCTAACTTGCAATTGATTTAATAGTTCGATCAAAGCTATTACGCCAAAGCCGTGTGTAGAAAGCGCATCGGATTGAATTTTTAGCTTGGCTTCGTTAGGCTTAAAAGCTTTCACTGTTCCAGGGTCCATTCCCATTTCCACGGCATCGATGATTATAGTTTTCTCATAATTGGGAATAATATCCAAAAGAGCGAGAGCGTCTGTTCCTCCGTCCAATAAATCACAATTTAAATCTTTTTCTTTACGTAAAAGTCTTATTATTTCCGGTCCAATGCCATCGTCCTGGCGATACGGATTTCCAACGCCGACGATCAGAAGAGGTTTTTTTGATTGGTTAATAGTCATTTGAGCAGGAAAGATACACGTTTTTGTGTTGGCGTCAATACCGTGAAAAACACTGTATTGCGCATCGCACTGGATCATACATAAAATAACATTTATTCAATAAAAAGTCCTGAAAGGACGATTTAGAATAGCCGGTCGAAAATAATGCCAAAAAATCATCTAGCCAAACATGATCGTTTTTTTCGCTCAGCGATGAGTAATCCTAATGTTATGCAGGAATTTTTTTCGGAAAATCTACCCGATAATATTAAAAAAATTATCGACCCTGGATCGATTAAACCTCTATCAGATAGTTTCATTGACGATGACCTAAAATTGCAAATTACTGATTTGCTTTTTTCCGCCAATTTTTACTTAGAACAAGGCTATATCTATCTTTTGATTGAACATCAAAGTACACCCGATCCTTTTATAGCGTTTAGGATTTGGAAATATGTGTTAGCCGTTATGCAGCGGCACCTTAAAGAAGTCGATAAAAAGTGTTTACCTATTGTTTATCCCATGATTTTTTATACCGGCTGGAAGCCGCACAATTATTCAACAGATTTTTTTGATCTCTTTGGGAAAAATAAAGAATTAGCACGTGGAATTTTCACAAAACCCTATTGCCTAGTCGATCTGTCACGTATGCAAGATGCGAGATTGCGAGGAGCGTTGAGGTATGGGGTATTAGCTCGTACTATGAAGCATATTTGGGAAGATGATTTTTTGCCAATTCTTAAAGATTTGATGGGGGATTTGCGAAAAATTGAACATTTTGGCGAAATGTCTTATATTTATACCACATTGTCTTACATAGTTGAGGCTGGAGCAATTAATAAACCCGAAGAATTTCGCGAAATAATAAAAAATGAATTAGCTGGTATTGATGAGGAAAAGATTATGACTATAGCAGAACATTACAGGCTCAAGGGGCAAGAGCAAGCTTTGAAAGCTGTAGCTGATCAGTTGCGTCAGGAGGGTTTATTATCGAAGAAAGTGGAAAAAATACTCAAGCTTTCCAAAAATACTATGGAAAAGAAGCAGTAGTAGGTTTTTCCTACACCACAAACCCTGTCTCTTTAAATTTCACCAATTCTTTTTCTATCTTATCAACAAGTTCGGCTGAATAAACTGGTTTGGCGTCGATTTCATCTAAGATTTCCTGGTGATTATCGTGCATAAACTTTATTGCGGAATTGGCAAATTCAAGGACCTTCTCTACTGGTAAGTCAGCGAAAATTTTCTTTTCGATGATAACCAGGGTTATGACCATTTCTGAGACTGTTAAAGGTGCGTATTGTGGCTGTTTAAGAATTTCTAAAGAGCGTTGACCATGTTCTAGTTGCTTTCTAGTTGTTTCATCTAAATCGGAAGCAAACTGTGAGAAGGCTTCTAAATCGCGAAACTGGGCTAAGGCTAAACGCAATCCCCCGCTTAATTTTTTGATGATACTAGTTTGGGCTGCACCACCAACGCGCGACACAGAAAGGCCGATATTTACAGCTGGGCGTACGCCGGAATTGAATAAATCGGTTTCTAAGAAAATTTGGCCATCTGTGATAGAAATAATATTGGTTGGAATAAAGGCCGTGATATCGCCAGCTTGCGTTTCTACAATAGGCAGAGCTGTAAGCGAGCCAGTTCTATCTTTAACTTTGCCTTCGGTTTGTGTTGAGACGTATTCAGCACTGACGTGAGCGGCACGTTCCAGCAAGCGCGAATGTAAGTAGAAAATATCGCCTGGATAAGCTTCGCGTCCCGGTGGACGACGGAGTAGAAGAGAAATTTGGCGATAAGCCCAAGCATGTTTGGTGAGATCATCAAAAATTATAAGTGCATTTTCGCCGATGTCGCGGAAATATTCTCCCATGGAGCATCCTGCGTAAGGCGCTATATATTGTGAAGCGGCGGAATCAGAAGCAGAGGCATTTACTATGATGGTATGCTTCATGGCGTCGTGTTCTTCTAATTTACGCACTAAAGCGGCTATGGAAGAGTTTTTTTGACCGATGGCCACGTAAATACATTTAACGCCAGATTTTTTTTGATTGATGATAGTGTCAATGATGATGGCGGTTTTGCCGGTTTGGCGATCGCCAATGATTAACTCTCTTTGGCCCCGGCCGATTGGTACAATAGTATCAATTACTTTGAGACCAGTTTGCAGCGGTGTATCGACGCTTTGGCGCCAGATTACTCCAGGGGCTACTTTTTCCACGGGAGCTGTTTTTTTGCTATTGATCAGACCTTTACCATCTAGAGGAGTGCCAAGTGGATTGACAATGCGACCAAGCAACTCATGTCCAATGGGTGTTTCTAAAACGCGACCAGTGCTTTTTACAGTCATGCCTTCAGAAAGATGACCAAAGTCGCCTAAAATAACGGAGCCGACAGTATCACGTTCTAGATTTAAAGCGATACCATAAGTTTTTGTATCGAACTGTAGCATTTCGCCCAATAAGGTATTGGATAGTCCGTAAATTGTAGCAATACCATCTTTGAGGCTTACGATTGTTCCTTCATTGCGTGTTTCGGCAGGTAAAGGAAATTGCTCGATTTGTTGCTTGATAATGGCACTAATTTCGCTTGGGTTAAATGGCATAAATGTTATCTCGCTTTATCTTTTGTCAGATTATCAAAAACTATTCGCTAAGCGTTGTAATTTGTTTTGCAGTGAAGAATCGATCACATCATTTCCAAAGCGGAGGATCATACCGCCAAGTAGGTTAGGATCTACAGCATAATCTAGAAACACTTTGGCTTTTAAACGCTTGACTAAAACGTTCTCTAATTTTTCTTGTTGTTTTTCGGAAAGGGGTTTTGCTGATATAACACTTCCTTTTTTTAAATTTTCTTTTTTACAGCGCAAATTATCTAAAGCGGCGTATATGCTGGGTAAGAGCTGCAATCTACGTTTAATTATTAAAAAGTTTAGTAAACGGAGAGCTTGTTCTAATACGACGCTTTCTGTATTTTTTTTAAGAGTGTTTTTAAACAAATTGAATAATTTTTCTTTTGGTGAACGCGGATTGTTAGCTAAAGAAATAACACTAGGGTTTGTAGCAATAAAGGCGAGTATAGAAATGGTATCTAGCCATGCTGTAAGCGATTTTTGTTCACTTGCTAATTCGAATATAGCTATTGCGTAAGGTCTGGCTTGGTTTAAATCTTGCGACATAGAATCCTAATGCTCCTTGTCCAAGTCAGCGATAAATTGATCAACTAATTTATCTTGCATTCCCGCATCCACTTTTTCTTCTAGAATTTTTTTTGTGTTAAGCATAACTAAATCGGCAAGATGTTTCTGTAACTCTTCTTTAGCCATGCTTTTTTCTTTCTGTATGGTGATTTCAGCATTGGTCAAGATTTGTTCGCTCTCTTTTTGAGCTGACAGCTTGCTTGCCTCTAGTATTTTTGAGGTTTCTTCTTCGGTTTTTGTTAGTATGGTTTTAGCTTGATTTTGTGCAGAAGAAAGTATTTTTTTAGCTTTATCTTGAGCGATTTTT
This sequence comes from Gammaproteobacteria bacterium, assembly GCA_041664965.1. Taxonomy (GTDB): domain Bacteria; phylum Pseudomonadota; class Gammaproteobacteria; order UBA9339; family UBA9339; genus JBAYJT01. Next base: position 3,459 of record JBAYJT010000011.1, on the reverse strand, counting down.
AAATCATTTTCTGCACGCTCTGCTGCTTGTAAGCCAGACGCGATCTTTTGTTGCCTCTCTTCCATAGCTTTTGTGACAGGTGGCCAAATATATTTCATGGTGACGAAAATCAGTACAGCAAAGGTGATTATTTCGCCAAGAAGTGTGATATTTAAATCCATGACTTAATTATCCCGCAACGTGTTGGCCGGCTAAGCGTACGATTTCAGCAATTAGAGGATTTTTGCCAAAAATTAGCAGAAGCCCGATAGCGATAGATATTGCCGCGAAGGCATCGAGTAGACCTGCAACCAAGAACATACGCATCATAAGCATGGGTGAAAGTTCTGGTTGGCGCGCGATGCCTTCTAGGAATTTACCACCTAAAATACCAAAACCTATGGCAGTTCCTATGGCTGCGAGGCCTATTAAAAGAGCCGCGCCGAGAACGGTCATTGCTTGAACTTGAGTGACTAATTGTGCTAGTTCCATTGTTATCTCCGCTAGTTTATAAATTATGAATTGTAATACCGTGTTTTTTACGTTATTGCAAGGGAAAAATTAGTGCGTTCCACTCTCCGAACCATGGGCCATACTTAGGTAAGTAATAGTTAACATCATAAAAATAAAGGCTTGTATGGTAATGACTAATACGTGAAAGAGCGACCATAGTCCGCCCACTGTCCATTGGATCCACCAGGGCAATGCTGCAATGAGTAAAAAAATTAACTCGCCCGCAAACATGTTGCCGTAAAGTCGAAGCGCCAAGGATACTGGTTTTGTTATTTCTTCAATAAGATGGAACAGTATGTTTATCGGGAAAAGCCAAACATTAAAAGGCGCAGCAAGCCATTCGTGGCTTAGTTCTTTGGCGCCTTTAGTGTTGGCGTTGTAAAATAAAATCAAGAAAAAAACCGTTAGAGATAAAGCGAAAGTTAAGTTTACATCTTCTGTTGGAACAAGTCGAAAAGTTGGGTCTAAGATTCCTAAGTGATAAAGTGGGACGCATAAAATATCGACAGGCAGAAGATCCATAAAATTCATCAGCCAAATCCAAACGAAAATAGTCAAAGATAGTGGAGCTATGAGTTTAGAGCGGCCGTGAAAGGAATCTTTGATTAGTTGTGCTACATACTCTACGATCATTTCTACGAAATTTTGTAGCTTATTTGGGACGCCACTTTGCATTTTTTTAGCAGCAGAACGAAAGAGGCAAAAGAAGACCAAGCCAGTTAAGATAGAAATGATAAGAGTATCAAGATTTAAAGTGTAAAAACCGCCATCGGAAATAGTGAAATTATGCAGGTTTAATTGCAGGTGATGTAGATGATGCTGAATGTAATCGCCTTGCGTAGGCGTTAGAAAGGATTCGCTCATGATTGTTCTTTTTGATATGTTTTAAATAAGCTTAAAAACCAAGGCCATGGAGATAAAATAGCCACAATGTAACCACTTATAAACGCTAGATTAGTAATAGGCAAGTAGCGAACACAAAGAAAAACTAAAAACATGCTTAAAGCTAGTTTTTTTAGTTCAGTCAAGAAAAATATTCTAAGCAAAGCGCGCGGTGATTGTTTTAGCTCCGCTGGGTAAATACTGCGAAGAACTTTTTTAGTGAAATACATACTTGGAAAAATCCAGGCTAAACAACCAAAAAAAGCTGATGAAGCCTCAAGATTACCCCCAATAATCAACCAAAAAACAGTTATACCAAGCATGCAGGCAAGTTGTATGCCGCTTAATCGATTACATTCTCGGTTATAAAAGCTAAGATAAGCTGGTTTTGTTGTGGGCGCCAACTTACTGCGCGCTTTAACGCGCTTAGTATTTTTGGTCTTTTTTATTTTGTGCTTAGCTGCAGCCATCCGGCAAGTATAATATTACTTCAGGGATACGACAATTTTTTTCTTGCTTGATTGAAATAGTTAGGATATTCTTGCTGAAATCATTTTTAAAATGTAACATATTGATTTATAACGAAATCCCGTAGACATGTTTTTATGGCACAGAAGAATTTTAGTCGTGCAGATCGCGTAGCTCAGTTAATTCACCATGAATTAGCTTCGGCTATGCTATTTAATATAGATAATCCCGCTTTCAAGGGCGTTACGGTTACGGCAGTAAAGCTTTCACGCGATTTGTCTTCCGCCCGCGTTTACGTTACGTTTTTAAATGACGAAAATATTAAAGAAAATATCAAAGCGCTGAAGCAAGAGGCGGGTTTTTTGCGCCATTTATTGGCAGGGAAACTGAATTTGCGTATTGTGCCGCAATTGATGTTTTTTTACGATGAGTCGATCGCTGTAGGACGAAAATTATCGGCTTTGATTGATACGGCGGTAAAGCGAGATACCAATAATACAGAGATTTAGCATGCGACCATCAAGAAAAACAAATTGCCGCAAGATCAATGGGGTGTTGCTTCTAGATAAGCCACTTGGCATGACGTCTAACGAAGTATTACAAAGAGTTAAAAGATTGTATGTAGCGTGTAAGGCTGGCCACACCGGTAGTTTAGATCCTCTAGCCAGCGGCATGTTGCCGCTTTGTTTTGGTGAGGCTACTAAATTTGCGCAGTTTTTATTGAACACCGATAAAAGCTACATTGTGCGCGCTAAACTAGGCGTAAAAACTGCAACTGGCGATACGGAAGGTGAGGTTTTAGAAGAAAAACCAGTTCCAAAATTTACTTTAGACCAAATCCAAGCCGTATTAAAAAAATTTCAAGGCGATATTGAGCAGTTGCCGTCGATGTACTCAGCTTTAAAGCATAACGGACAACCGCTTTATAAACTGGCTCGTGCGGGAATTTCCGTAGAGCGCGAAAAGCGAGTTGTGACTGTTTACAGATTAGATTTACTGGGAAGTAATCCAACCGAACATCCTACCGAATTAGATCTTTTTGTACATTGTAGCAAAGGCACTTATGTGCGCACTTTAGTGGAAGATATTGGGGATGCTTTGGGCGTTGGTGCGCATGTTACAATGTTACGACGCAAAAATGTTGGCAATTACAAAGAAGATCGCATGGTTACGCTGCAAACTTTGGAAGAACTAGCCTCACAAGGTGATTTTGCCAAATTGGACGCTTTGCTTTTGCCCATTGAGTCTATGATAGAATCTTGGCCAGTTTTAACTGTTACTGAAGATCTAGTTTACTATTTGCGCCAAGGAAATCCTGTTTTAATTCCTCGTTCTCCAACTTCTGGCTATGTTCAGCTTCGTCGCAAAGACGGCAATTTTGTTGGCGTTGGTGAGGTTTTACCAGATGGTAAAATCGCTCCGCGCAAGATTGTTTTTTAGGTTAAAGACTAAAATTTTTGATATAAACTCCACGACAAAAACTATTGTCGCTCATAAAAAACACGTATATGGACTCGGCCTCTTAGTCAAGGGTTACTAACAATAAATCTGACAACAACTTTAAGGTTACGTTCGTATATACGGCATCTTGTTGAGTTTTTCACTCGTGCCTAGATG
>JBAYJT010000010.1:0-42429 GCA_041664965.1 Gammaproteobacteria bacterium | reverse complement strand
CAGTAGCGTTGAATCGCAAATATTCAGAGGATGCGGGGAAATTAAAGACGGCAACAGATGAGTTAAAAAAAGTCTTAAATTGGTTTTATAGCAATATACGAGATACAAACTACGAGCAAGCTAGTGCCCTATGCGATGATTTACGCCAAGTTTTGAGCGAGCTTTTGTATAAACATTGTGATGGTCAAACAATCACTGACTCTCAAAAACGTGCTAAAGGTTTGGGCTTTTTAACTGATCTTTTGTTGACGAAGTCTAAGTTTGATGAACATGGAAATGCTGAAAGTGTTTGGTCTTTATATGAAGATGATGCCGTTTCCTGGACAACCCCCATGGCAGTACCTGATGGACTCCCTTCTTCCTGGCCAGTGGGGCAACAAGGCAAGAATTGGCTGACAGATATTCAAACAGAGTACGGTTCGGAAGTTATAGGTTTATTTTCAGATCACTTGCAGGATTTTAGTAAACAAGCTACAACTTCCAGATATCGCAACATACCAAATCTGGGTAATGCTTGTCATACCGGGAATGTGATTTTTGATGCGGGTACTCTCGCTGTTAAACATTCTGATTACCATCTACAGGCTGGTATACCTCAGCCATATAGTATGAAAAACCCTGCGGAGCGGAAAAAAGCAGCTAAGGAGAATGTGTTAGCTGAGATTTATAGTTGTGCAGAAACAGCTATGATTGAGTATTGCGCCTTTTGGCATAAGGATTTAGATAGATTAGCAGAGGAAAATTCGGCAAATGAAAGATGTATAAAAATTCCAATATTGCTGATCAGTCTTATAGGAATATCTGACAACTTTCAAAGAGGAAATTGGTCTTTATTGTCCAGTAAAGCTGAGGGTGTTCAGTATGCTCGTGATTTTTTTCAAGATAATAAACTTTACCTGGATCGGCAGCAGGGAGTTGTCGTATTAAATCCTCCAGCTCCACTTTCACCAGAACGATTTCTCCGCATTGAACTGGATATGTTAGATGTTAACGATTGTGTTAATTGGTCGAAAATCTTTACAAAAAAGCGTACATGCGATTTTGAAGATTCTATGAAATTAGTGAGCCACGCAGAGCGTCATTTGCAAGTATTATCGCATAAATTGCCACCGAAAGAGCGAGATAATTTTTATACTATTCGAAGGTTTTTACTGAGTCCTGCTACAAATCTGGATGCTAAAGTTAAGAAAGCAATGGACGATTTGGTGAAATATTTAATAACCAAACAAGAAACGAACTATGCTCAGATGATTCTAGATGCAGTGGAATTAAAGTGCATTAATTTTAAATATAAAAATACGCATTGGAATAGTCGTTATAAGGCTGATGCCGAGCTGAGTCTTACTCATACTATGAAAGGAGGCACTGCAGGTGGATGTTTAAGCGCTGCGGATAGAGCAAATGATAAGCAGGAAACAGTTAGTGCGCGTAATCGGAGTTTTGTTAAAGAAGGAAAAGTTCCAAGCCATACGGATACCGACAAAGAAAGAAAGTCATTTTCTAAAGAATATTCTTCCACTCAAACTACGCACGATCGTAACAGGTCTATACTTGGTTCGTCTTCAACTATGGAGGGCGGTGATTTTACGGATTGTGAAACTGCTGCGGAAAAGAAAAAATCTAAAGAAGGGTGTGAGCGTATACGTCATAGTAGGTATGAAAGTTTTTGGTTTAGATTATTCAATAAGATGCCTACTTTGGTTGCTTGTTTAAAAAAGGTTAACCCAGAGCCATCTATTTCAACTCGTCTTAAGAACGCGACTTCTTCATCTGATGTTGAGATGCAACCCTTATTGACTCCTCGTCCAGCTGCGCCTTTACCAACTTCTTCTGCAAGCTCAAGTTCCAGTTCCTCGTCATCAGGGGCGCTCAACACCGCAGGTATTACTGAAGCTCTTGCAGACAATCAGAATGTTCGTTTGGAACGACAACAAACATTGCTAGCTACACCAATACTATCTGTAACACGAAATACGGGCGTAGGAAATGCTAATAAACGCCAGTCAACACAGCAAGGAGGATGTTGGGGATGGCTGTTTAGTTCAAATAAATATCAAGCGCTAGCATCCGAAGAGGATATACGTAGAGCAGAAAGTAGCGGAACAAAGCCAAAGCAGTTGTCCTGTGGACAAAGAACGCGGGTGGCAGTTCAACGAGGAGATGGAGATATAGCTCCTGCAAACCGGCGAGAGAGCACAGAGTTGTATTCTCCAATGTAGATGCACGTAAAGAAGGAATATTTTTGTAACTTATTGATTTTTAAGGAAATCATGTAGACATGTTTTTAAGCGGATGTATGGGATGTTTCTAGAGTTGGATAAAAATTAATATTGGTAGGGCGGACTTAATGTGTTCATCCTTGCGAAAAATGAAAAAAACATGAATATTTTTGTTTCTTAAGCTTATCTTAAGAATATTCTGTTATGATGTACCAAATTTCTTTAGGAAAATTTTTGGATTGTTTTTAAACTACAAAATTTAGTTAATTTTGATTTAAAGAGGAGTTTTGATAATGTTGTATCACACCCAAGCATCCAGCACGTCTAGTACTTCTGCCACTACCATCACGACGAGACCCTTAGGTAATGCCGGAATTAACGCTGATCTACGCCATGCTCCAGCAGCACCAGTTCATGAAAACGCTATTGCAATACAACGAGCAATAGATATCCAGGAATTTATAGCTGGATCACTTATTGGGGCTTACCAAAATCCTCCTGTTCCCGCGCCTGCGCTTGCTCCTGTCTCTGCGCCTGCGCCGGGAGCAGTTCATGAGGAAATTACTGAAGAGGAAGAGGAAGAGGAAGAGAACGCAAGTACCCCGGCTCAAAAATTTCTAACTGCGCTTGATCATTTATCAACGCCCCCAATGACTGGCACTAGCACAACTATTAAATCTTTTTTTGATTTAGCTCAAGGAATCGATTTACAATCGAGCTCAGGTGGTTCATCTTCATCCGGTTCATCCAGTAGCTCTTCTAGTTCGACTGCATCCCCAACTAGAGGTACAAAACTTGCAGCTGTTCGCAATCATCCAAATTATTCAATTATTGAACTTTTCCTAAAAGTTGCGCAAGCAGAATGGCAGAGGCAGCATTCTCTTGGTTATAGAAAAGTAACAGGGGATACTAATTTTGCAAATAATCAAGTAAGGCAGGCCATAGTTGGTGCCTTCGCCGTTTACAATATGACGTTAGAAGAACCTAGACACAGATGGGAGAATTTTCCTGTTGGTTTTAAGAAAAAGATATTCCTGGGTTCGGATATGTTTTTGGCGTCTATATTTGAAAGTGAAAGTTTCCCAAGAGTCGACCAAACTAAGGTTGAAAGATTGATACAAGTAGACACGCAGGAGCAAAATAAAAAAGTTGCACCAATGCCAGCTCCTCCAGCCAGGCAAAATGAATTCGTGCGTACTAATTATGGTGGTACAAATAACGACCGTTTGAACGAAGTACGGCCTTTGTTACAGCATGCTGACAATACGGGTTCTCTTGGCACTCCAAAAGGTTTTTGGCAAAAACTTGGAGCTAAAGCGGTAGCTATAAGTGGAAACCCAGATGCTTGGATAGCGTTATTATTGGTATTCATTGCAGGAATAAGTGGGTCACGTTTGAAGGCTACGTGGGAAGAAAATGAACACAGTAAGAACGACCTAATCCGGGACGATCTGAAAGATATATTATGTGCAAAAGAGGATCTCCCGAAGATTTCTGTTCTTATGAAAAATTTGCCAAAAACAGCGAAGACAGTTGTAGATATGGTAAATTTTGCTCGTGAACATGGTTTTGGAGTTAACGAAAAAGGGGAGTCTTGTGTTACGGCTTGGTTAATCGGGGATGGATTGAAACCGATTGTGCAGTCTTGTAGAAATGTGAGACAAGCAGCTATTACAGCGCAAGAAATAGCCTTTGGTATACCTGGTGGTGAAAATGTGAATATGCCGGGCAAAGGTTCCTTTGCCTTGCCAGCATTTCTTTTTAGCGCTACAGGTATCATGATACTTTTTAGTTCGATTGGTAATTATTTACGATTAAAAAATGAAGCGGTATCAAAGGATCACCCGGAAAGTAATTGTTGCTTGGCTGTAAAATCATTTCTTATGGCTTTGCAGCAGGGAGGAGGGGCGCAATTATTGACAATGGGATTGGAAGGTTTGATGGCTGTTGCTAGTTCTGTTGTGTTTGAGGATGCAATAAAAGAAGGAGCAAAATTATTTGGGCAATTTATTACTCCTGTTTTGGACGAAAACTGTTCATCCTCGACAGGAGGCTGTGCTTTTGGAAAATTGGTTGAGTGTGCTAACCACGAGGGAATGGTAACAAAACTGGGAGACTGGTTAGTTGGAGGAGCTAATTTAGTGGGTGGTCTTTTGGCTATCTATCTTGTAGGAAAAGGAGGTTATTATCTCTATAAAAGACATAAAGATAGGAGCCACTCGGAGCCTAATGCAGAAAGGCAAGCAGAAGAGGGGAGAACTAATGCCGCTACACTGATGCTTACAAGAGTTGTTACTTCTCCATTAAGTAGAGGTGCTCAAGGTGGTACTGGTACACCTGCTCCAGCTTTGTCGAGTGGTGCGCATGCAACAACTACGCCGGTTGCACCAGCAACTCCTGCACCACCATTGCCATCGATTACGTTAATGTTATCTTCAGCGAGAGCATCTGGTGCTCAGAGACCTGCACCACCTGTACGTCCAGCGCCATCCATACCAGTTTCTAATACTGCAAATCCTTCATCTAGTTCTTCGGCTACTTCTGCATCTCACCAAAGTCCAGATACTGCATCCTTAACGAGTCTTATTGGGATAGTGGGGGGAGTGGCTCGAGAGAGGGCAACTAGCAGTTCAAGTAGCAGCAGCTCCACTTTCCCAACTGCTTCGGCTACGCCTCCGTCGCCGCCGCTACCACCTCCATCATCACCGCAGCCGGTACCACATCCTAATTCTGTGCATCCTGGTGCTTTGCCTGCGAGCGCTTCAAGCATTGCAGCTCTTTCTGCATCATCTTCAATCACTACAGGTGGGGACGATGCTAATGTTGATCGACATCAACTTGATATTCAGAATTCGGCACGACTTACTAGGGAGATAATGGCAGCAGGGGAAACATTAGCTGCATCTATTTCAACCCCAATGACTGCTTCGGGAGCGGCAAGTGCAAGTGGCGGGTCAAGTACACCAAGTTTTCTACCGGGAAACACAGGACCTAGGTTAAGTAGCTCGCCTCATTCATTATTTGCTGCACCACCGTCGCCTGCGCCGTCAGCAGCTTCTGCCACGACAACAGCTACACCTGTGACAACGCCAACCACACCAGCGCCAGCGGCTCCAATTGCGCCAGCGCCACGGTCAACATAATGAGGAAATAGGAATCGTAGGGGCGGGCCTTGTGCCTGCCCTTAAAAAATACAGAAAAACATGTCTACATGATTTCGTTATAAATCAAAGGGTTAGATTTTTAAGTGTAATTGTGATATAAAGGGACCTTGAAATTGAGGAAAATATGAGTAAAAGAAGTAAAAATATGATGAAGAAGATTTTCTCCCTAGTATTCGGGTTAGTTTTACTTTACCCAGTAGTTATGGGGGCAAAGATTTGCCAGCTTGGCGAAATGAATGGAGATGGAGCTGATTCTTGCTCGGCTATCGTAAGCAGCATGGCGAACACATCCAACGCGGATGGTTCGCAGTCTTTATCTTTTAGCAATCAAGATTTGGGATGGAAACTGCCTTTTACTATTGGTGCTCAATATAGCAAATTGGGTTCTTATGGCTTGCAAGCCAAGTTAGCGCAAGGCCTCAATGCTTATAATGCTTATGCTCTTGATTTGGAATTAGCTAAATCCGAGCGTCGTTACAGTGCCACTTTCGGGCATGCGTTTAATGACAATCAGCGTTTAAAATTTACTGCAGAATATTTAACACAAAATCTAGATTTCGATTTTACAACTGGCAAAGTTTCTGAATGGGTCGGTCAGCCAGCGTATGGATTGGCTTATCAATATGTTTTATCACACGGGATGGTCAATGCAATTAATTTGAGTGTTGCTTACAGTAAAGCAGATAGCAAAACTTTAAGCACGATAAGCGATTCTGTTTTAGGTATTGCGGATTATCGCCGTATTGCTGGTGGCGAAGATCGTATGGCTAGCGCCGGTGTTGATCTTTTGCCATTCGACAGCAGTCTAGTTAATTTAGAACTCAATTACGATTCGCTGCGTTACAATACTAAATATGATGCAGGAAACAGCAAAGACCGCTCTGGACTTGGTGCAACGGCTAAGTTAGAGCAAGTTTTGACTGATTTTTTAAAAGTTAAACTGAGTGCCAGTAGCAGAAAACCTTATCAAGAATATCAAGCTGAAATCGATTGGCTCATGCCAGCTCTGCCGGGAAACCGCATTGAAATGGCTTTAGTGGGCGGACATACTATCGGCAGCGATGGATTGTCTAACAACACTAAGTTTGGTATTAATATTAATTACAATCTTGATCCTAGCACTTTAAACGGCACGCATGCTGTTTATGGCAAGCTCGGTGCGCGTAAAGCCATGGGCGATGATTTGGTGCAATGGACATCGACACCAGCTGTGCGTATGGCGCAAGTTTTGGCGATTAAAGATGAGTTGGTTTTGCGTATAGGTTCTTTAAATCCTGCTTTTGGACCTTGTGCAGGTAATACACCTGTAATCATTTCAGGTAGCGGCTTTGGCGATAATAATTCTGTCGCATCTGTTATTTTTGGTGGAATAAGCGGAAGTAAAGTTTCGCAAGATAGTAGCTCGCAAGTTACTTATAAAACTCCAGCGCATCCGGCAGGTAAAGTCGATGTAACTTTAACGCGCTCCACTGGCGAAACTGTTACTTTAAAAAATGCTTATGAATTTATAAACAGCGGTTCTTGCGTGTTTGTGGATGACTCAGCAGCGAATAACGCATTGCAAGGCTCCAACGCTAGCAATAAAGACGAAGTTAGCTTAGATGAAGGCGGAAAGACACTTAAGGTTCGTTGTACTGGTTTCCAAAACAACGCCAATAATGCAGGTAACTATTCTGTAATAATAAATGGCAAAGAAATTACTAATGTTACACCGAGTGAGACTGATCCAAGCGAAATGAGTTTTGCAACCCCAGCTGTGTCTGAAGTTGGTGCTTCTACGCAAAGCCCACTTAAAGTTAAAGTGAACATGCCAGGTATTGTGGGGCAAGAAGTAGATGGCACGTTGACTTACTATGCTATACAAGCGATTTTAGACGAAGAAACTGGTGTGTTAAGAATTACCGCAGATGCGCCAAATCCAATTCCCAATTTGTTTACACGTGATCCGAAACCTAAGATTTATTTAGATGGGCAGTCTGGAGCTTTCCCGGAAGATTTAGTGCAAGTTACTGAAGATGGTAGCGCCATCATATTGGGAGCTATAAACGGGCAAAAAATTAAAGTTATAGTCAAAAATAAAGGCGGCACGGCGGATGGCAGCAGCACTAGCTATGATATAGCTCCAGAAATGACTTCTATTTCTCCCGATGTTATTTTAGCCAATGGTGGTCAGAAAAAGATAGTCATTGAAGGGCGAGGCTTTACTCTTGATGCAGCGGGTAAACATCTAACTCATGTGCGGTTTAACGACGTTGAGTTGACGGATGCAGATATCACATACACAGTCGATAGCGATTCTAAAATCACCATTACAAAGCTCCCGAAAGAAGATGTTGGAACGGTAAGGGTAGCGGTCAGAGATCCAGGTGGTAAGAGCTTGCCGATAGATCTTAAGTATTACGGGCTTGGTTTTACCGATGCATCTAAACACATGCCGGGTGAAAAAGCTTATATCAGAGGCTCGGTAGATACTGGTAAGACAACAGCAGCAGTAGCTAATCTTTTCACTAGCGATGCAATGCTTAAATTTGGTGATAAAGAACCAGTTACTTGTTCATCTGCTCCAGATGCACCCTGTACTGTAGACACTAGTACTGGCGAGGTCTCGTTTACTATTCCAGATATGGATTCTAAAAATACTGGCGATGTTCCAGTAGCAATAAATGTTACGAATAAGCAAGATTCTTTGGCTGCCGACAGTGCTGATGCAACATTTTCTTATGTGCCAGCCAAGCCGGTTTTAGTTGACGCTAAGCCTCTAACGATTTTGCCAGACGGTGGTCTAAAAACAGTTACTATTCAGGGAAATCATCTTGCGAATCTAAAGAAAGAAACAGCAGTGATGTTTAATAGTGTAGATGTTACGTCTGCAGTAGATCCGAAAGATACTGACAAATATCATATCTCTTTCAAATATTCCATGCCAAAACATGATCCAGGTTCAGCTACTTTTAAAGCTACTGTAGCGACGGAAGGTGGAACTACGCCGGAAACAGATCTAGCGGGCTTTACTTATGCAAAAGTAGATACAGATTTTGATCATATAGCTGGACATAAAGTTAAATTGACAGCTGATTTAGTTAATTCATTTAGTGACAATGCTCATAAACCAGTGGTTCATGTTAAGCGCCATGATAGTGGTACAAAACTAGATGATCCTGTAGATGCTGATGTTTCTTCTGATGGTAAGATTTTAACATTTTCTGCTCCACCAACTGATGCCAATGGGGTAGTTGTAGCAGATGTTCTGGTTACTAATGACCAAGGTCAAGGGGATCATGTTAATACGCAAATTACTTATAATGCTGAAACGCCAGTGGTTAAGACGGCCGAGTTTAATTGGTTGGAAACAGGCGCGGTAAATAATCTAGTTTTGTCTGGCGATAATTTAGAAACAGCAAGTAAAGTCACTATAGCTGGTAAAGATTACACGCCAGATAGCAAGGATAAAACTTCAGTAACTTTGAAGGATATTAATTTAGACGCTGGTACGCCAAGTGTAACCGTTACAACAGATGGTGGCGCAAGTAAGCCAGTAAATATTACGATTAATCGTAGTCCTATTACAAGTGAATTTAAAAGTAAAGTGAAAGGCGGTCTTGTTACGATTAATGCTAAAGACGCTAAAGGTGCTGTGTTCTCAGATACCGCGTGGCCAACAATCAATGTACATTTTGATTTTGATGGCCATGATATGCCGGCTACAGTGTTGAGCGTGAGTCATGACGGTAAAAGCTTAACTTTTGAAGCACCTACGACGATTAAACCACAAGTCGGTGCTAATGAAGTAGTCAGCGCTGTTGTAACTGTAGCTAATCCTGCAGGAGATAGCGCATTAACGTCGATTGAATATGCAGCTCAAACACCGGCTGTTGCGTCTAAAACGTACAATTGGTTAGAAGAGGGAGCGATATCTGAGTTTGCAATTAAGGGTGAAAATTTGGAGACAGCCAGTAAAGTTAAAATTGGTGATCTAGACAACATTACACCTGCAAGTAAAGCTGACAAAGAAATAACTATAAAAGATCTTAATTTGCCAACAGGTACTTACGCTACAGTGGTAACAACAGATGGTGGCGATAGCGATCCGGTTAATATTGAAGTTACTCGTAGTGCGATTCAGGCAAAGCCAGACGTAGTGGTGTATAAACAATTAGTTACTATAACAGCAGATGAAGGTGTTTTCGATAAAGATCATTTGCCTACGGTAGAAGTACAATTTGATGGTTATAGTAAATCTGGTGAGAATGTTCAATTTGTTTCTTCGAAGGAAATCACTTTCGAAGCTCCATCGACAAATGAGAAAAATAATGCAAATGAAGAAGTTAGTGCGGTGATTTTGGTTACCAATTTAGCTAAAGATTTCGCGAAATGTAATATCCAATATACAGCTAAGACGCCAAAGATTACTTCAATAGATCTAAACCATGGTCCGACTATTGGCGGTACAGAGGTTAAAATAACAGGTGAGAATTTTGTTTCTGGGGCTACTGTAACAATTGGATCGTCAGCTACAGTTAAGTCGATTTCCGCAACAGAAATTGTTTGCGAAACTACGGCGCATGCTGCCGGTCCAGCAGATGTTGTTGTTAATTTACCAGATGGTCAGGCAGCCACTTTACAAGGTGATCATTACACTTATAACGCATTAGAGTCTGTTACTGTTACGGCAGAAAAGGACAGTATTGCGAAAGGTTCACAGCTACAATTTAAAGCAGAAGCCAAGTTTGCTAATGAGGATAAAATTCTTGATGTGACTAAAGATCCAAACTGTATTTGGAGTTCTAGTCAAGCAGGATTTGCGAGTATTGATAGCGTTGGCTTAGTGACAGCTATTTCAGAGGGTGTAACGGATATTACAGCAAAGTATTCGGATAGTTTTTCTGAGAAGATCAGTCTTCCTAAAAAGTTGACCGTTATAGCTGCGGAGCTAACAAGTATAGCGATAACGCCGAAGAGCTCAAGTATAGCCAAGGGTGAAACCCAAGGTTACACACTGATGGGAACGTACAGTGATGGTCAACATGAAATTAGTGTTGATCAAGCCGAGTGGCAGACAAGTGATGCTACAAAAGCAACAGTTGAAAAAGGTGTGGCAACAGGTGTCAATAAGACAGACGAAGGCACGCCAGTAACTATAACAGCAACAGTGTCTGGCAAGTCAGATACTGCTACCTTGACGGTTACAGAGGCTAAGTTAAATAGTATCGCAATAACACCGAAGACGTCGAGCATAGCCAAAGGTGAAACACAAAGCTACACGCTTATGGGAACATATGCTGATGGTACCCGCGAAATTAGTGCGGATAAAGCTGAGTGGCATACAAGTGATGCTACTAAGGCAACAGTTGAAAAAGGTGTAGCAACAGGTGTCAATAAGACAGACGAAGGCACGCCAGTAACTATAACAGCAACAGTGTCTGGCAAGTCAGATTCTGCTGCTCTGACAGTTACAGCGGCAAAATTAATAGGCATTGAAATCAGCCCCATTAATCCAACTATAATGGTGGATGAGACAAAGCAATTTATGGCTTTCAAAAAGTTCACTGATGGAACGACTGAGCGTATTGATGTAGATCATCTTGACTGGACTTCTATGGACACTGCGGTTGCGACTGTTGAGGAAACACTTGGTATTGCTACGGGCGTTAAAGGTGGACAAACCACAATTACTGCGAATTTCAATGATGGTACAAAAGTGTGGACAGACAATACCACATTAACGGTCAAAGATCTTCCGCCTTCTATTGATTCTGGACAAAGTTCCGATTGGTTGCAAGATGGTGGTAAGAGAAAAATTACTATCTACGGTAATTATTTAAGCGGAATGACACTGGATGGGTTGGATGTTGTTGGCGGTGCACCTATTTCTCATGGTGAAGCTACCGCTTCAGCAGATGGTAAAAGAGTGACGATATCCGATGTAAATATGCCATCTGGTGTAAGCACGGTATCCGTGCATTTACACACGACAGCTGGTTCTGCGGAAGGATCTTTTAATGTGCATTATCACGGTTTAACTCTTAACCAACCGACTGGTTCTGCGGGTACCCCTGTTATTATTACTACGGATAATATTGCCAAGACCGAACTATTTGCTCCGAATCTGAATGTAACTTTTGGTACTGGGGAAAGTGCGAAGCCAGCAGAAAATATAAAGAGAGTAGATGGTCATACTATTACTTGTAATGTGCCAAATTTAGATACTAATTCTACAGACACAGTTCCAGTTACAGTGCAGAATCAAAATCAAGATCCTGCTACTACTGATAGTGCAACTCAATTTTTTACGTACAAATTCAGGCCGATAATTCCTGCGCAGGCTATTCATTTATTAAAGGACATTAAAAAAGATGATAATCAAACTATAGTTCTGCATGGCAGCAAATTAGCTGGTGCGAATGCGGTAAGTGTAAGTGGCTGTTCTGCATGCTCGGTAGTAACTTCAGACGAAACATCTATAACTATAGCTAATGCTAATTTAGTAGCGGGAACTTATTCAACTACGGTAACTACTCCAGAAGGAACTAGTACACCGGCTGATATAACTATCACGCGTACTCCTGTTATCACAACTTTTTCTGGTAAAAGTGGTGACCAAGTTACAGTAGAAGCTGCTGATGGTAACCAAGTGTTTTCAAAAGCTTCACCAGCTTCACTACCAAAGGTACATATAGTGATGGATCATGGAGAGGAGGGGGATTTGTCGGGAGTTACTGTAGATGATTCTTTAAAGAAAATTACATTTAAAGCGCCATCGCCATTGCATCAAAGTGGTGCTAATGCTATTACCCATTCTGCTGCAATTACAGTTACTAATCCGGGCAAAGATGTTGCGAAAAGTGGCTTTGATTATAAAGTTCCTACTGTTACGGCTGACCAACCTTTTAATTGGCTAAGCGGTGGTGGATCTAAAAATCTAAGTATTAAAGGTACGGATTTGGATGGTGTTACCTCTGTGACAATAGGAGAAAAAGCTTTTACTGGAGAGCAAATTATTGATAAGACGTCCACTGGTTTTACCGTAAAAGGTGTAAATAAGCCAGCAACGGATACGCCAATTATTACGGTTACAACTCCGCTCGGGACATCAGAGCCTCAGAAGCTGCAGATTCATTCTTATAGTTTGATTTTTGCTCCGACCAGTAAAACTAGCGGTCCTATAGCGGGCGGAACAGATGTAACTATTACGGCTTCCGATCCAACTGTTGCAATTTTTGATAAAGCTAGTGTTAAGCTTTCTGATTTTGTGGAACTGAAGCCTGAGACTA
Source organism: Gammaproteobacteria bacterium (assembly GCA_041664965.1). Lineage (GTDB taxonomy): Bacteria > Pseudomonadota > Gammaproteobacteria > UBA9339 > UBA9339 > JBAYJT01. The sequence goes on along the minus strand of JBAYJT010000010.1, from coordinate 29,775 downwards.
AAACTTCGACTAGCATTACAGTTACTACTAAGCAACATGAGAAGGGGGCAGTTAAAATTCACGTGATAAATAGTGATGCGCAAGGTGATTATGACTACGCTGATTCTCCGGATTTTACTTATTCCGATGCGCCGATTATTGATAGCGTAACAAGAGTTGGAATGGGTCAGCCTTATGTATTGAGTGGCGGTGGAACTTTACCAGACGATTCTAGGATTACTATTAAGGGAAGTCATTTTAAAGTTGGCAATACTGATAGTAAAGTGAAGGTTGGTAATACAGATCTAAAACCTGAAGAGTTTTCTGTCGACAGCGATACTCAAATAACTATTAAAAAAGTTCCAGTACGTGATGGTAAAAAAGCAGGAGATGATGTTATTACGGTTAGTAATTCCGGTGGCGATACTCCAGCTATAACTAAGTTACAATACGTAGGAGTTAGTGGTTTCGCTTTAACTTCTAAGACCTATGGTAGTGGAGATGCTGCTCAGGTAGATGGCGGTGATGATATAGCTGTTACTTTGGATGAACCTAGATATAGTCACAGTTTTTATCCGGGTTTTGTTTTTAATACTAGTGATATTGCTTATGGTACTGCAGCAATATTGAGTGGAGGAAAGACCACTACCCCGAGCCATAAATTTGGTGAAGCTAGTGTGACTGCCTATGTTGCTAGTAGTTCAGATTCTGAACATGCTCTTTATGATACTGATACAGTAAATTTAAAACTGAATTACCATAGAGTTTACTTACAATGTCCGGTACCAATAGATGCAGAATTTGGCTGGGCTCCCAACGTTCTTGAAAGCAATGGGTTAGGTAATAGCTTTACTACGACTGGAGCTAAATATAAAAGTGAACCAAATCCCAATTATACAAAATTTACAGCGATTTATGCTCATGGCGATGAGATCAAACCAGCGGATAGTTTTGTATGTCAATATGGTGGTAGGGAAGCGCGAGTGGCATTAAGAGTAAATGATGACTTACGCGGTCGTGTGGACAATGCGACAGATAAGAAGTTTATTGATAAGACAACGGGTCGTCTTGTTAAAGATTATGGTAATGGTACTTGTATTTCTATTGGTCCAAGTGGTCCTGATAAAACTACCGACAGATGTACGTTGGTTTATACAGTTCAATAAGATTTTCTTGGTGCATTTTAGGAGGGGACACATATAACTCGCTTATAAGTGTCCCTATCTTTTCTTCTTAAGCGCCAAAACGCGCTCCTTTCTTAAAGTATATTTTAATTCTATTTCCTGGATTTTTCCTGAATTATTCATTGCTGGAGCCACTTTGAGTATGTATTGCTTTTTAGGGACGGATATGGTGTAATTATAGGTGTCCCTATCTTTGATTTATTTTATGAATAGGGACGGGTATAATATAGTTATAAGTGTCCCTATCCGGATGAATCTTATGGAAACATTTATTGTAGGCAGAAATCAAGAACAAAAAGAGCTCGAACGAGCATATGCTTCCAATGAAGCCGAATTTATAGCCGTTTATGGCCGACGTAGAGTTGGAAAAACATTTCTTATAAAAAACTATTACAGACAAAAGGATTGTGTTTTTTTTCATGTTACCGGAATCAAAGATGCTACAGCGAATGTTCAACTCGAGCAATTTACTAAAATGCTTGGTGAAGTTTTTTATAATGGCGCATCCATTGAAGTTCCTAAAAATTGGATGGGCGCTTTAGAAGAACTGACAAAAGCCATTAATAGTACGCCAAGTGAGCGTAAGATTATTTTGTTTTTTGATGAGTTTCCTTGGATGGCAGCTAGACGTTCTGGCTTGAAGCAAGCATTGGATTACTTTTGGAACCGCTATTGGGTTGACATAGCGAAAATTAATTTGATTATTTGCGGTTCATCTTCTTCCTGGATTATCAATAAAATAGTTAAAGATAGGGGCGGATTACACAACAGAATAACTAGAAAAATAGTGCTAAAGCCATTTAGCATTACGGAGGTGGAGGTTTTTTTAAAATATCGCGGTATAAAACTTACTAAAGAACAAATACTACAGCTGTATATGGTTTTAGGCGGAGTGCCTCATTACCTTAAGCATATTGAGAAAGGTTTATCTGCAGCAGAAAATATTAGTAAGTTGTGTTTCAATAAAAATGGGTTGCTATTCAGTGAATTTGATGAGGTTTTTTCATCTTTATTTGAAGATCATGAAGCATATAAAGAGCTTATAAGTATAGCTAATAGTGCTAGACAGGGAACATCTAGAAAGCAAATCGAAAAATCTAATAAGTTGACCGGTAAGGGTGGGAGATTGACTCAACGTCTGCGAGAGTTGGAAGATTCCGGTTTTATAGCAAGCTTTGTTCCAGTGGGGCATAAGCAAAAAGGGTTATATTATCGAGTGGTAGATGAGTATTGCTGTTTTTATTTAGCTTGGATGCAAGCGGAACAAAAAACTTTAGCCAAAGAAGAGAATAATGCTGATTACTGGATGATGGTAATTGGCACTCCTAAATACAACAGCTGGGTTGGCTATGCCTTCGAGGCATTTTGTTATAAGCATTTGTCTAGTATACGTCATGCCTTGAAGATTAATGCTAGGGCTACTGCGGGAACATGGCGGCATAGACCTAAAAAGGGAGGGGAAGATTCTGGAGCCCAAATTGATTTAATGTTTGATCGTGATGATAACGCTGTTACTATTTGCGAAATAAAATATTCTAACCAGCCATTTGTGGTTGATAAGGAGTATTATCACAACTTGTTGAATAAGATTAAGGTTTATAAAAAAGAGACAGGCTGTAGAAAACAATTTTTTGTAGCAATGATCGCTAATGCCGGTCTAAAAAAGACAGTTTATTCGGAAGAGATTGTGACCGGACTGGTTACATTAAATGATTTTTTTAAAAGCAGCAGAGAGCACCAAAACGCGTTCCTTTCTTAAATTTTCTTTTAATTCTATTCCCGTTAAATTCTTTTTCGCCAAAGCGGCGCCGGATATGCTGGAGGCTGTTTTATAAGCTTTTTTAAGATATTTAAAATTGGGAGAGGGGATTTGTTTGGAGGAGCATTCGGAGGCTAAAAGAAAATTTTGCCATCTTTCTTTGCGACGAAAAGCATCGGCTTTTTCGAGAAGAGTTAACAATTCTTCTGCGTTTAGTTCTAAAGAATGCGAGAAGGCGTAAGATTGGCGAGAAGTTAGTAATGCTAGTTCGCGATATGTGCTAGGTGTGCGTAGGCGTGAGCAGATTTTGCTTATAGATGCTGGGTCTAATACTGACAAGAAAGCAGCAAAGCGCACTTCAGGATTTTTAGTTAACTTTTGAGCTTTCTTGAGGCGCTCTAAAGCTTTTTTAAGATTTTTTTCTATTTCAGGAAGTATAATTTCGAGAGCGCTGCATTCTTCTAAAACTTGCCAAAAGCGCTCTGGAGCTTGTTCAGAGAGAGAGGTGGCTGTTTCCTGCCAAACACGCTCTTTTACCAGAGAGTTTATTTCACCAGAAGCAACGAGCTTTTTAAGAAGCTGCATTGTGCTTGGGTGAATTTTAAAATTATGGAATCTCGCTGCAAAACGCGCTACGCGTAAGACTCTAAGAGGATCTTCGGTGAAAGCTGCGGAAACGTGGCGTAAAGTATGGTTTTTAAGATCTTTTTGACCGCCATAAGGATCTATAATTTTACCGTCTAAATCTTCTGCCATGGCGTTTATAGTTAAGTCACGACGCTTTAAATCTTCTTCTAAAGTCACATCTTTTCCAGTATAACATTCAAAGCCAGTATAGCCTTGGCCAGTTTTTTGCTCTGTGCGCGCTAGAGCGTATTCTTCGTGAGTTTTTGGATGTAAAAAGACGGGAAACCCTTTGCCGACTTGTTGGTAACCCAAAGAAAGTAAATCTTTCGGAATCGCTCCAACTACAACAAAATCGCGTTCTTTGGCTTTTTTTCCTAATAATTTATCGCGGACCGCTCCGCCAACGAGGTAGATTTGCATAGGATGGTAGTTTATACCAAAAAAAGATGTGATGCATCGGGGTTTGCAATTTTATTTAGGCGTGTACAATATAGCATTTTGGGAGTAAGTGCACGTAGTCATTGATATATTACACTAGTTGTGCTACACTTTTGATGTAACATAGTTAATGTAATGAGGTTGAATATGCAACAATACTTTCCGCAAGGCCTTGCCTCAGAATTTTCTTTTTGCAACCGAGATAAGGAAAGAGCAGCTTTGAAGCAAAGTATAGCGGATCACGAACACATTGTTTTGGTGGCTCCTCGTCGACACGGAAAAACCAGCTTAATCATGCAGGTGTTGAAAGAGAATAATTTGCATGGGGTATGTATCGATTTTTTCTTTGTTTTGACGCAGGCTGATGTGACTAAAGCGGTTATGGAAGGGGTTTCTAAGGTGGTTAGTTCTATATTGCCAAAAACAAAGGCAGCTTGCAGTTCTTTGGTTGATTCCATTAGTGCGCTTAATCCAAAACTTACTTTTAGTGTATTGGGGCAAAAACTGGAAATAAATACGAAGCACTCTACAGAAAAGAGCATTTCGGAGGTGTTATTAGCTTTAGATCAATTTGCTGTTAAATCTAATAAATCTTGTGTTGTTGTTTTTGATGAATTTCAGCAAATAGGTGAGTTAGAAGAAAACCACACCATTGAAGCTTCTATAAGACATGCGGTGGAAAGAAGTCAAAATGTTAGCTATATCTTTAGTGGCAGCAAGAGGCATCTTTTGAATGAAATGTTTAGTGATAGATCCAGACCGCTGTATCATCTTTGCGATTTGATGACTATAGGGCGGATCAGTGCAGTTTCTTATCATGATTTCTTGAATAAAATGGCTAAAAATAAGTGGGGAAAATTATTAAGCGAGGATGTTATCGAGGAAGTTATACACTCAACTGAAAGACATCCTTACTACGTTAATGCACTATGTCGCCGTTTGTGGCGTAGTGATAAAACTCCAACCGTGGAGAGTGTTGTAAATGCGTGGGAGCAATATGTAAATCAGCAAGGAGTATGGATATCCAATGATCTTAGTCTTTTGACACTGAATAGAAGAAAATTACTTGGAGCATTAGCCTGTCAACCAACCAACGAACCGCAGGGTAAGAACCTTCTAGTAAAACTTGGTATGGGTCTTTCTAGTATGCAAAAAAGCTTAAGTGATTTGCGAAAACTAGATTTAATCTATTTGGATGCAAATAATTATTTTCGTGTTTTAGATCCCGCTGTAGCTTACTTTATTCGTCAACATTCTGAATGCGCCGTTTAATATGCACCCACGTAAACGTTTCGGACAAAATTTTTTAAGAGATCAGGCGGTAATTAAAGAGATCGCTGCTGCGGTTGCGCCTGGGCCAAATGATCACTTGGTTGAAATTGGGCCAGGGCAGGGAGCTTTGACGCGTCAGCTTTTAGGTAAGACAAAAAGATTTGATTTGATTGAGCTGGATCGCGATTTAGTAGAAATCTTAAAACCTATTTGTCTACTGGAAAAACAGTGTTTTTTGCACTCTTTCGATGTTTTACGTTTTGATTTTCGCGAGATTTATCAAAGAGATAAACTGCGCATTGTTGGCAATTTGCCTTACAATATTTCCACGCCGCTTTTGTTTTATTTAATTAATTTTGGTGATTTGATAAGAGATCTGCATTTTATGCTGCAAAAAGAAGTGGCAGAAAGAATTGTGGCAAGCCCCGGCAATAAAGACTACGGGCGGCTTTCAGTGATGATTCAATACCACTTTAGTGCGGAAATTCTCTTTCCCGTCTTTAAAGAGTCCTTTTTCCCTATTCCTCAAGTTGAATCGGCGTTTATTCGCTTGATTCCACGTCCAGCTGAGACGAAAATCCCTTGTGATCTAAATGCCTTTTCACTCGTAGTGCGCGAAGCTTTCAATCAAAGGCGCAAAACCATTCAAAATAGCCTCAAAAAGCTCGTGGCTAGGGAAGTGTGGGCAGAACTCAATATCGACCCTAAATGCCGTCCTGAGGAGCTTAGGGTGGAAGATTATGTGCTGCTGAGTAAAATAATTAGCTAGAGCTTGGTCTTGATCCTGAAGAAGTTGTTGAGGTATCCGTTTCCTCTTCTTCTGTTTGGGGTTTTTTTGCGGAGGTTACTTTGGGTAATAATTTTTGTGCCAAGCAAAGCTTTGCGCCCAATGTAACTTTTGCTGCTGGTGATAGATAATTCATCGGATTCGGTATATCTGATGGGTCTTCGGTCTCTTGTATGACAAATCCATCTATATCAGTAGTTGCATTAAACGGTTGTGTTTTTTTGCTAAGAAAAGTAAAAGATAAATTTAAATCTTCTTGAGTGACAGAGCATGCTTGAGAAGAAAGCAATTCTAGAAATCCTTTGGAGAGAGGTAATTTTGTTTGTGTTAAATAACCATCTAAAATATAGAAATAAGTTTTTTTTCCTTCTTCTTGTGTAGTTCTAAATTTATCAACATCTTGAGCGTCACTTATGGATAATAATTCATCAATAGCTTTAACGAAGGGAATTTCTTGTTGTGTAATACTAAATGTTTTTTGCATCCACGTCAGAAATTTAGTTTCAGCTGGGTTGCATTCTTTAGTATATTGAAGAGCAAGAAGGTAGCAGGTTTTAAAGTGCCAAATGTTTAATAAGAGCTGTATTTGTTTTTGGGGAGGGAATGATAGTAGGTCTTCTATGGCCTTATTGTTGCGGACCGTTTGTTTGAGTTTTGCTCGATATTGTTGCGCTTTAAAGGCAGCTGCTTCTAGTTGTTCTTGTGGACTTTTGGGTAAATTTATTTTCAATTTTTCTTCTCTATACAGCTCTTTAAATTCCTTTGGGATGTATTCGATCGGATCTATACCAGGACCTAGTTCTTCGACTACAAATTCATCTATTTCTGCGCTAATTTTAAATCTTTCTAAACCGCCTCGAAAATAGGCTTCTAGACAAGTTAAATCTTTTTGGTTGAAGAATGGCTTGTTGTCAAATATAAGCCTGATAAACTCTGATGAAAAATTGAAGTCCATTGCAGCTAAATGTCGTAGTAAGTGGATATAGCTACGTTCTAATATTATATCTATTGAGCTACCTGCTGATTCCTGACTTAGATTTAAATCTATTGTATGTAGGAGTCGCAGATGAATATCAGGTCTTTTGTTGTTAGGAAACCTTTCACGAAACCAATCTCGAAAAAGCTGATCTCGAACATTCTCGTCACGAAACCAATCTCGAAAATTCTTGGAATTAGCGAGCTCTGTCAAAAATCTCAATATTACAAAACAACTGATCCTAATACCCCAGTACGTAATTAAAATCTTTATAGCATCGTTTTGTACGCGTGGGTCTAATGTGCGAGGTTGTAGCGGGGCCCTAGTGGTTGATGACGCCTTGATTTTTTTCGGCGGCGGAGGTGGTGGAGGCGGCGGTGGCGGGGGAGGGATTGGTTTTGAGCTTGATGCTGAAGTAATGGGTGTTGTCCTGCTTACAGGTGGCAGCATTTTAGTAGAAGCCGCTGAGACTGATTGCGATGAAGAAGGTGAAATAATTGCGGGGGATGTTCCTTTCGTAGTTGATGTTGGCGTAGTTTTAGATGTGATGGAAGCTGGAGAAGCGGTAGTGGTTGTTTGGAAGAGTCTTATACGATCTTTTATAGAAATTTTTGGCTCTTCATTAGTATTGCTGCTGCTTGTAGGAGGGTTTGTTGCAGTAACAGTGTTAGAAGAACCGCTTTGAAAACGTGCTATTCTTTCAGCAAAGGATCGAGTTCCTGTTGGGGTTGTCGTAGTTGTGAATGTCTGCATAGCTTCAGTGTAGCGAAAAAACTAGGCTAATGGTATAAAATACAGGGGAAAACGCCTTAATATAATTAAGATTTAATTAAGTAAATAGGTCGTTGATATGTTAGAAAACATGTCTACACGTTTTCCTTATAAATCAATAGGTTGTATTTTTTTATTGAAAACTGGCTATATCCGCAGGTGCAATGCGCTGCATCAGCGGTTTAAAAGTAGCGATTTCGTGATTGAGCAAAGGTATAGAGCGATCTTGCCAGGTAAGAGAAGGGATTTGTAGGAATGCTTCGCTTTGTTCGGCTAAGCTAGGCAGAATTGGCTTTAAATATAAAATCAGTAAGCGAAATAGGTTTAAACCCATAGTGGTTACTTCTTGAACTTTGGGTATTTGCGTCGCATCTTTACTAAGCGCCCAGGGCTTTTCGGCATCGATGTATTGATTGGCCAAATCAGCCAACGCCATGATTTCGCGTACGGCTTCACTATATTTTCGCTCTTCATAGCATTTGCTAATTTTTTCGCCGTTTTCTATAAAAATTTGGAATAAATCTGGTTTAGATAAATTAGAAGCTAGGCGATTTTGGAAATGCTTATTGATAAACGCAGCCGAGCGGCTAGCGATATTCACTACTTTGCCAACTAAATCGCCATTGACGCGGGAGGCAAAGTCAGTGAAGTTAAGATCGATATCATCAATGCCATCGCTAAGTTTAGCAGCGAAGTAATAACGCAAATATTCTGGGTTGAATTTTTCTAAGTAATGTCTGGCTGTAATAAAAGTTCCGCGCGATTTTGACATTTTTTGACCGTTTACGGTGACAAAACCGTGCGTAAATATAGAAGTTGGCGTACGTAAATTGGCAACTTTTAAGACTGCTGGCCAAAATAAGGCGTGAAAGTAAATAATATCTTTGCCAACAAAATGATAAACTTCTGCGTCACTTTTTTCATCCCAATAAGCGGAAAAGCTAAGGTCTGGGCGCTTTTTGGTGAGATTTTGTAGACTTGCCAAATAGCCAATCGGCGCATCTAACCAAACATAAAAATATTTATCTGGATGATCCGGGAGCTGAAAACCGAAATAAGGCGCATCGCGTGAAATGTCCCAAGCTTTTAGGCCTTGAGTAAACCATTCTTCTAGTTTATGGCTTATAGCGCTTTGGAGGTGTTTAGATTCAGAAGTCCATTGGATTAAAAATTCAGTTTGTTTTTCCAGATCGAAAAAGTAATGTTCAGAAGATTTTAAAATTGGGGCCTTACCGGATAGAGATGAAACTGGATTAATTAATTCGCTGGGAGCATAAGTGGCGCCGCAGACTTCGCAGCTATCTCCATATTGATTTTCAGCTTTGCAACGAGGGCAAGTGCCTTTGATAAAGCGATCGGGCAGAAACATTTCTTTGACTGGATCGTAAGCTTGCTCGATAGTTTTACTAAAAATGGCTCCAGCGCTTTTTAATTTTTCATAAATATCGGTTGTAAGTTCCCGGTTTTCTTCCGAATGAGTGGTGTAATAATTGTCGTAGCCGATTAAAAAATCTTCTAGGTCTTTTCTGTGCTCTCCGTAAACACTAGCAATCCACTCTTCTGGAGGGAGATTTTTTTCTTGGGCGCTTAGCATAATGGGTGTGCCGTGAGCGTCGTCTCCGCCTAAAAGCAGGCAAGAATTGCCACGCATCTTTTGCCATCTGACCCAAATATCAGCTTGGATATGTTCTAAAATATGGCCTAAATGCAGTGGACCATTGGCATAGGGGAGGGCTGTTGTTACTAATATTTTACGCATAATGGCTAATTATTCTGCGGTATTCGGGATTTTTTGCAAGGAAATTTTTCAATTTATAAACTATGTAATATGGCGAAAACTGTAATTTTACAAGAGAACTCAACTTAAAAATGTAACCCATTGATTTATAAAGGAAACTTGTAGACATGTTTTTTGGGGAAGTTCTTAGGTTGCATAAAAAAGCCCGCGATTGCGGGCTTTTTTTGTGCTTTATCAGCAACTTTTTAGAAGTATATTCCAATGCGGAAGCGGTATTCATTGGAAGTACGGTTCAACCCTGACATAGAGGAGGTTGATGCACCACCATGAGTGCTGGCTGAATCGGAATATTTATACCATAGGTTACGACGGTATTCGAAACCAACTGCGGTGAACTTCCAAGGAGAAGTGTTAACAACCGCGAAGTAGGCTTGTTGTGGAATTGACAAGGACATTGCTTGCCAGCTCTTGTCATAGCCGAGAGCAAAGTTGCTGTCCATATCGAATACTTTGAAGTTATAAACACCTTCGATGTCGAGAGCACTTGGTTTAGCGCCTGTGCCATTAAACGTCATATCAGTAGTGTCGTATTTGCGTAGTGCACTTACGTACTCAGAGATGAAAGTAAATGGATTAAAGTTTACGGTTAAGTGAACATCAGCACCTGGAACGCGATGTTTCAATTTTTCATAACCAACGGTTCCATCTTTTAGACCAAAGATGCTATCTTGTAAACCATTAGAATCTGACATGTTGGCAATATAGCTAACACCAAGATCGGTAGTTAAAGATTGAAGAGGGGTAACTTTATAACCTAGGTTTAAGCCCCAGTTATCGAGTGTGGTGCCATTGTCTACATAGCTGTCGCCACGGAACACATAAGTCGACGCGTACATGCCCCACTTGCTAAATCCAACTTCAGCAGCGCGAGTTTTGACTCGACCTAAGACTTTGGTCATAGGATCACTTACATAGAGGTAAGTATAGGTACCAAATGGTACGAACATTTGACCAGCAGTGAAGTAGGCTGGGAATTTGTTAATGTTACCAATGGTTAAAAAAGCGCGATCAATTTTGAGACGCGAGTTGGTAACTCTGGAATTAGGAGTTTTGATAGCAGTTGGAACTGGATTGTTGTCTTCGTAGTTGATAAACATAGCGCCAGTTGCCCATTGGCCGACTTCAGCGACGGCATCTAATTCGGCGCGGCTTAAGTTAAAGTCTAGATCACCACTGCCAGTCTTAGTTAGATTGGAATTATAGGTAGCTTTGGCTTCGATAGATCCGCTTAAGTCTATTACAGGGTAATCGGGAAGCACTTCGCCATTTTCTGCAGCGTAATTAGCTAATTTTTGTCTTTGTTCTAATAAACGCAGATCAGTGTTCATAGAAGAAACGTTGACTATGAGGTCACCGCTATTATAAGCGTTACGTTGACCAATGAAGGGCGAGGCTAAGACTGCAAAGCCGTGACCATAACGAGTTGCGGCCAAGATTTTATCCATCTGGGCTTGGTCGTTATTGTGTAGTTCTTGAGCGATTTTGTTGGTTTCAGCAGAAAGAGGAGCGGTGCCTTTCTTTTTGCCGTGCTGCAAATTACTTAATCTTGTTTGCAGTGTAGCCAATTGTTTCTCAAGAGCACGGGCTTGGTCGCTCAGCGCTGCAAGCTGTTTATCTTGAGATTTGGTTTGTTTAGTTACAGTCGGTTTTTGATCTTTGGCTGCGGCGGATTTAGTTGTTTCGGCAGCTAAAGCCAAACTACTGCTAACTAGTAGCGTAGCAGTTAATAAATAGGTTAATTTTCTTTTCACGTTTGAGTTCTCCAAAAAAAATTATGGGGAAAGCATAATGCATGAAGAAAAAAGTAAGATCCGTCGCTATTTTGTGCTCATCAAGAGCGCCTCATTCCTTCACAGGAGAGATTTATACAAGCAAATAAAATAAGAATCAAGCAGAATTAACTTGCTGTAAGCTGATTCTGCTTTATCTCATTAAAATTAATAGAAATTTAAACTTGATCTTTATTTTCGTAGATTTCGCGTTCTAGCTCAGAAAGGCTAGCTTGGAAAGATTCTCGCGCAAACATGCGTTCAGCGTAGTCTTTAATTGGTTTTGCTTGACGTGGTAATTCTATGCCAAGATGTGGTAGGCGCCACAAAAGTGGTGCAATGCAACAATCGAGTAGTGAAAATTCCTCACTCAAAAAATAAGGCAGTTCAGTAAAAACAGGTGTTAGAACTACTAAGCTGTCGCGTAATTCCTTGCGTAGAGCGTCGCGTTCGTTACCTGTACTGCTTAGAATATCGCGAGCTTTTTTAAGCCAATCTTTTTCAAGGCGATGTAACATAAGACGGCTCTTCGCGCGAGCAATTGGATATACGGGAAGCAAAGGTGGGTGAGGAAAGCGTTCGTCTAAGTATTCCATGATCACGTAAGATTCGTATAAAACCAAATCGCGATCTATTAAAGTAGGAACACTTCCATAAGGATTGAGCTCGGCAAGCTCGCGTGGTGGGTCATTGGCGTCGATATGTAAAACATCCACGCCCACGCCTTTTTCAGCCAAAACTATACGCACCTTGTGACTATACAAGTCCAACGCGCCTGAATACAATGTCATAATTGATCTTTTCATGATAGGTACACCCGAATAGAGATTCTAAAGCGCGCTATTATAGCACATTTTTTTTAGTTTACGCATAAGCTTTAAGAAAAAATAAAGGAAATCATTCTATTAGCTTCCATACAGTGGACTTTTTTTGTTATACTTAAACAAATAGCATTGCAGAATTTAATATATGCCTAATTTTTTTATGTCAGCCACCGGTATTATTTTTGAGCAGCCTCTAAACGAGCACATTCGTTTTTCTCTGCGTTTGGAATATCTTTTTCAAAAAGCTAAATATCATTTGGAGAACGACAGCAGTTGGGGTTCGCGTTTTGCCCTAGAAACAATTTTAGAAATTTTAAGTGTTGTGGATCGACCTGATCTAAAAACTAAACTTGCTAAAGCTCTGCAACTTTATGCTGCTTCGCTAGCTAATTTGCTTGGAAATCAGAAACTCTGCGCTGAATTAGATGAAAAGAAGCTGCGCCGTGTACATGATGAGCTTGTAGAAGCCAGTTTAAATTTGCAACAAAATCGTGGCAAAGTTGGGCAAGACTTACGAGATAATGAGTTTATAACCACTATTTCGCAACGTTTAGCGACTGCGGGCGGAACTTGTGATTTTAGTGTTCCGGCTTATCATCTTTGGCTGCAACAGCCGGCCAAAGCGCGTCGACAATACCTGGACGAATGGATTGATAGCTTCGCTGAGCTTGCTAGGAACATTGCTCTTCTTTTAAAACTAACTCGTTCTAGTGTCGATTTGCACACAGCGAAGGCCACTAATGGATTTTATCAAATTGATTTGGATCCGCGAATTTCCTATCAAATGGTCCGGGTAGCGGTTCCCGAAGATGCGCATTGTTACCCTGAAATCAGTGTTGGCCGGCATCGTATTTCGATTCACTTTTATGCTCTAAACCTCAAAGGTCGTCCACTTCAAACCAAAAAGGACCTCACCTTCCAATTGGCATGTTGTAGGATGTAAAAAACATGTCTATGGGTTTTCTTTATAAATCAATGAGTTTTTCTTTCTGCAGGGCAGTGATGTCTTTTACAGGCAATTCCGTCAATTGCGCTATTCGTTCTAGCGACATGCCTTCAGTTAGCAATTTTTGCGCCATGGATCGTGCGGCTTGGGTTATGCCTTCTTTCAGACCTTCTTGTTTGCCAAGCTCTTTGCCTTCTTTGATGCCTTTCTCTATACCAAGTTTCTCACCCTCATACATACCCTGATTGTAGCTCGATTCTATCTCGCTAGCTTGGATACGTCGGATTTTGACGTAGTTTTGATATTCTTCGCGTTCGGCAGGGGTAAATTTCATTTCGTTAAATTTACTCTTGGCTTCGGCGAGTCCTTTGGCGCGGAAAGTATCCTTCACTTCTTCATTTTTCAAAAAGTAGATCCATTCATCCAAAGTATTTTTGGCGATGTCATTGAATTGATTAACTTTTATCAGATAATACTCTGGGTAAATTTTGAAAGTTGCATCTTTGCCGTAAACTTTCTTTTGCTCGTCGTTTAAAGAGAGTTCATCGTTATTGTGCACGCCGATAAAACGAGTTGTTCCATGATAAATATAGTCTTGGCCTTGTCCTAAATCGAAATACAAAATATTTACCGAATAAACTTTTTTGATAGCTTTATATTTTTCGCCTTCTCCCAAATGTTCAACGATAATTTTAGATGTACCATAAAGAATACGATGCAGATAATCATCTTCGGTATTGACTTGCACCTCGATAAGAACTATTTCGCCGCTTTGTAAGCGAACCAACATATCGACGCGATTTTGCTTATCATCGCGATGATCTTTATTGCTTTCACTTTCCAACAATTCCAAAATTTTTAGATCTTGCTTTAAAAGCTCACTTAAAAAACCTTCCAGAATGCCAAAATTGGCTTTACTTCTTAAAAGTTTTTTCATCGCCCAATCAAAGCGAACTAAATGTTGTTTGGCCATAGGAAATACCTCGTGTTTGAGGCATTACTCTAACATAGAATTTATTTTTTTGCAAAAATACCAAAAAACATGTCTACATGATTTCTTTTAAAATCAATGAGTTGAATTTTAAAGTAACAATCTTTGAATAGGCTTGAGTAACATTGGATTTTCTTGTTTAGTCTGGATCCTCTTGGTCAAGTCGCTAGAAGATGACGAAAGTAACAGAATCTTTGATGCATTAAATGCTCACTAAAAACATCATTGAATATGTTTGCTTATCGCAGTGATTTTGTTTACAATTTTTTCAACTGTTTTTGTCGTTTTTTGTGAACGAGGACTTCATGTTTTTTGGTAAAATCGGCCGAAAATTTCTCATTTTTTTAATAAGTTGTAGCTTTTTGGTGCTTTTGTCTGGTTGCGGCACGAAGCCAGTAGAAATTATTTGGAAGCCGCCTTATTGTGAGCATCCTCCTGCCAAAGAATGGATTGCTTCATTGCACCAATTCATAACCAAAATGCCAAAATACAAAAAAGATGTTTTAGTTCTCGACATTCCTATGCAGCAGTTGTTTAATGCTAACTCGGCAAATATTAGCAATAGTGGAATAAAAATTTTAGAGAACGTGGTAGGATTAGCTGGTAGCTATGAAATCATAGATATTAAGGCGCTGAGTTATCGTTGTGCTAGGCCTGGTAGTTCCGCTGAAGTTGCTTCTGTAACAAAAGGTTTGGCGGAAGAATCGGCGCTTAGAGTAATTGATTATTTGTGGCAAAGAAAGGTCGATATACGACTCGGAATATCTAATGGAATTCGCTATGAATGTAAGGCTAGCCAAGGCTCTCAGTATGGCGATTTTGTAGAAATTAGTTTCCAGGTTTTGGCTGATAAATGTAAGGATTAGAGGGTCTATTATGACAACAGAAGTCAAAGCAGAAGTGAAGCCAGAAGCGAAAGTTGAGGCGCAAAAAGCAGGCGGAAGCGGCCTAGAAGTCGTAATGCTGCGCAATAATTTTTATCGCGATAATTACCGTCGAGTTATTAGCGCTCTTTTGCTGATGATTTTGATAAATTTTGGTTTAGTTGGTGTGGTTTTTTATCAAATTTCCAACGTTCCAACTCCTCAATATTTTGCGACAGGATCCGATGGTCGTATTACCCCTCTTTATCCTCTCAGTATGCCTGTTATGTCCCCCGGTGAATTAGTGCAGTGGGCGAGTAGGGCTGCTGTGGCTGTTTATTCTTATAATTTTGTTGATTATCGCGAAGCTTTGCAGAAAGCTCAAAATTATTTTACGCCAGAAGGTTGGTCTAATTTCGAGGATGCCCTAAAGAGCTCTCGTACCTTAGATATGGTTTTGGATAAAAAACTAGTAGTTTCTGCTGTGGCAACTGGTGCGCCTGTTATTTTGGACCAAGGTCTAGTTAATGATCGTTATGCCTGGAAGGTGCAGTTACCGATTTTAGTTACTTATCAGAGTGCAACAGAAAACACTCAACAGCCCTTGGTTGTCACTATGGTTGTCAGCAGAGTTCCGACATTGAATACTCCGCGCGGTATTGCGATTGCTAGCTTTGTTTCTGGTCCTGGCTCGAGTCCTGCTAGATAGTAAAAAATAAAGAGTACAAAAAGTATGATTTTATTGGTAAGGATGTTAATTGCTACTTTGGTTTTATTTTCTACAGCTTGTTTTGCGGCTGCAGAAACTGGAGATATAGATAAAGACCAGGCTCAATTTGTTCAACAAGTTTTAACTCGCATCCAGCCTCAGAAAAAACCAGATGGAAGTGCAGCAGCTGTGCCAGATCCCAATGCGCAAGCAGCGCAGCAACCAGGTCAAAATCCAGTAGCGGTACCTGCTAAGGCAGAAACTCCTCCAGAACAGCCAGATATGTACGAGGATGCTTTTACCAATGTAGTAAACCAGCTTTTGCCAATGTCCCCAGATCAAATTACTCGCTTGAAGGCTGCCTTTAATGAGGCTCAAAAAGCTGCTGTGCAGCCAGTTGGGGTTCCTCCTCGTCCAACATCAAGCTCTATTGTTGTAGATCTGCAGCCGCGAGCAACTCCGCCTGTGATACGCTTGCAAGCTGGATATATAACCTCGTTAGTAATCATGGATTCAACTGGTCAACCATGGCCAATTTCAGCTTATAGTCTTGGTGACCCTTCGGCATTTAATATTCAATGGGATAAAAAGAGCAACACCTTGTTGATCCAGTCTGTGACATTTTATAAGCGTACCAATTTGGCGATTATGCTAAAAGGCTTGAATACGCCAGTTATGCTTTCCCTGTTGTCTGGACAAGAAGCGGTCGATTATCGAGTAGATTTGCATGTACCTGGAATGGGTCCGAACGCTATGGTCGAGCAAAATGGCCTACCAGGCGTTGCTAATCCAGTTTTACTTGATGTTCTAAATGGTATACCTCCAAGAGGTAGCAAACCTCTAAAAGTTTTAGGAGGAGAATGCCAGGCTTGGTATATTGGAAGGACGTTATTTTTACGTACCAATTTGGATATTATTTCTCCAGCTTGGAGATCGATTATGACCAGTATGGATGGCACTCATGCTTACGAATTACAAACATCGCCAGTGGTTTTAGCGTTGGAGCATGGAAAGGATAAGACCATAACCTTAACACTTGAAGGGTGGGAATGACATGGGTGAAAAAACACAAAACATAAACAAGGTCTTTAGTGACAGTAAATCACGAGGTTTTGTCATAATTTTAGTAGTTGTGGCTCTGGTAGCAGTTATTATCAGCATCGCCCGTTTTAAAAGTAGTTCTACTAAAGGACCGGCTACAGGTGCATCTTTGCAAGGTGTCCCAGCTATTCGTTCTGTGCCTGGTGTTGGAAATGCCACACGAGAGTATGTCAAATTGCAAGAACAGCAAAACGAAGAGCAAGCTTATCAAGCTGAGCAAGCGAAAACAGCTGCTGTTGCTACAGTAACTCGTGCAACTTACGTAGATGGAAGCGCTTGGGGAAAAGATACCGGGCGACGCGTAAGTAAAGCCGGGTGTTCTGCTGAAGACTTAAAATTGGCTAAGTCAGCAGGCGTAAATGCTACAGAATTGCATTGCCGAGGTTGCAGTTTAGAAGCTTTGAAATCTGCTGGTTATACGGCAGGTGAGCTATTTGATGCAGGTTTTTCGGCTAAAGAATTACGTGATATTGGTTTTTCTGCTGCAGCGTTGCGTAATGCAGGTTTTTCTGCGAAAGATTTAGCGGGTGTTGGTTTTGGTATTAAGGAGCTACGTGAGGCTGGATTTAATGCAGAAGATCTTAAAAGCGCGAACTTTTCCGCTAAAACTATGGTGGATGCTGGTTTTAGTGCTAAGGATTTAAAAGACGCTGGTTTTACTGCTGAGGAAGCTATAAAGGCTGGTTTAGCTGTAAAAGATTTGGCAGAAGCAGGTTTTACTGCTGCTCAATTAAAGAGCGCTAATTTCGGTGCTAAAGAGCTTTTGGCAGCAGGTTTATCTCCTGCGCAGTTATTGCGTGCTGGATTTTCTAATCTTGATTTAAAAAATGCCGGTGTAAGTGATGAGGAAATTCGTAAGGCAAACGCCGTGAGTAGTCAGAATTGTAGCGAAGAGAGAGTGAAGAAGATGCGCTCTCAAGGTTTGCAAGGTGTGGCTTTGAAAAATACAGGATGTAGTGCTGCTTCTTTGCGAGCTGGAGGTTTTTCGCCAGCAGAATTAAGAGTGGCTGGTTTTGCTGCTGGAGATTTAAGAGACTCAGGGTTTACTGCTCGCGAATTAAAAGATGCGGGTTATACGGCTAAAGAATTGCAAAGCGTAGGTTATTCCGGAAATGAGATGAAGCAGGCTGGATATGCTGTAGCCGAATTAAAGGAAGCGGGTTATTCGGCTAAAGATCTAAGAGACGCTGGATTTGATGCTAGGGAACTAAAAGAAGCTGGTTTTAGCGCCAAAGATTTAAAAGAAGCCGCTTTCTCTGCGGGTGAAATACGAGCAGCTGGAATTAGTGCGAAAGATCTAAAAGAAGCTGGTTTTAACGCCAAAGATTTAAAAGAAGCTGGTTTTAGTGGCAAAGAGCTTAAAGATGCTAATTTTCCTGTGGAAGATATGAAGGCTGCTGGTTTTACTTCTGGAGACATGGTTAGAGCAGGATTCGATGCTAGTCAGGTAGGCGGAGTTGGTTTGGTTAGTTCTGGCGTTGGGCCTCTTCAAGCTCAAACGCAAGCGCAATCAGCCAATTGTACAGTAGATAACTTAAATAAATTTAAAGGGCCAGATGCGGATGTTGCTACTTTGAAGAGATTAGCTTGTACTTCTGCAGCGCTAAAGGCCGCTGGTTTTACCGCAAAAGAGCTTCAGGATATTGGATTTTCTGCTAAAGATTTAAAAGATGCTGGTTTTACAGCGATAGAGCTCAAGGATGCTGGTTTGAGCTCCACAGAACTTGCTAAAGACGGTCTTTTTTCGGCGCGAGAGCTGAAAAGCGCTGGTTTTACAGCGAATGATATCAAAGAAGCTGGTTTTTCTGCCGATGAGATTTCTAAAACGTTTGCGAGTCAAGATTGTAGTCTTGGAAAATTACGCGAGCTACATACTCAAGGTATTTCTAGTGCTGCTATACGAGAACTTGGGTGTGATGTTGCAGCATTAAGTGCTGCTGGATTTACGGCTAAAGAATTAAAAGATGCAGGTTACTCATTGAAGAGTCTTAAAGATGGCGGGTTTAAAGTTCAGGAATTCAAAGATGCTGGTTTTTCTGCACAAGACATTAAAGAAGCTGGTTTTAATGCTGCAGAGTTGAGGGCTGCTGGATTTAAACCAGAAGACATGAAGGCAGCTGGTTTCAGTGCTTTTGAAGTTGATCAGGCTATGAATGGACAAGATTGCAGTATAGAGCGCCTGCGGGACATACATACTAGCGGTGTTTTTGGTTCTACTTTGAAAAATCTAAATTGTGGAGTTAAGGCGCTTAGAGCAGCTGGTTTTACAGCTAAGGAGCTTAAGAGTGCGGGTTTTTCTGCAAAGGACCTTAAAGATGGTGGATTCAGAGCGGAAAAGCTGAAAGAGGCTGGTTTTTCAACACAAGAATTAAAAAATGCTGGTTTTAGCGCAACGAATTTAAAAAGGGCGGGAGTTGGTGAAACTGAGTTACGCTCATTAGGTTTTTCTCCTGATGAAATTGCTAAAGCCGTTTCTGATCCAGGATGCAGTGTTGCTCACTTGCGTGATGTGCGATCGCAAGGTATAGCTCCAGCAGCTTTGAAAGATTTAGATTGCGGAGTTGCTGCTCTTAAGGAAGCAGGTTTTACAGCGGAAGAGTTGAAAAATGCTGGTTTTGTAGCAGGAGATTTAAAAGAAGGTGGCTTTAGTGCACAGGAACTAAAAAACGCTGGTTTTAATGCTAGCGATTTAAAAGAAGCTGGTTTTATTGCAAAGGATTTAAAAAAAGCTGGTTTTACAGAAAACGATATGCAATTAGCAGGATTTTCTCAGGCTGAAATAGCAAAGGCTATTGCCGATACTTCTTGCGATGTTGATCGTATACGGGAATTGCATTCCAAAGGAATTGCTCCTGAAACTATAAAAAACTTAGACTGTGGTGTGGCGACGCTACGTGCAGCAGGTTTTACCGCCAGTGAACTTAAAGAGGCTGGCTTCACTCCGCGTGATTTAAGAGATGGTGGATTTAGTGTTGGTGAGATGCAGCAAGCAGGATTTTCTGCGCAAGAATTACAAAAAGCTAACATTGCGTCCAATGAGGCTCCAGGAGTTTCGGATTGTAGTGTAGAGCGTTTGCGTGATTTGCATAAAAAGCGAGTATTTAGTGCTAAGCTGAAAAGTATGGGATGTGAAGTGGCGGCAATGAAAGCTGCTGGTTTTACGGCTACAGAATTAAAGTCCGGTGGTTTTTCCGCACAAGAGTTAAAGAATGGCGGATTTACTGCACAAGAATTAAAACAAGCTAAATTTACTTCACAAAATTTAAAAGATGCTGGTTATTCGGTCGAAGATTTAAAACAAGCTGGTTTTACAGCTAGCGAACTCAAAAAAGCTGGTTTCGTTGCGGAAGATTTACTTAAAGCAGGTTTTAATTCGGAAGATTTAAAGAAAGCTGGATTTTCTGCGACTGAGATTTCGCTTGCTACAACAGCGCAAAAATGTGATTTGGAGCACTTACGTAAATTGCGTACTGATGGAGCTCCTGCTTCTATGCTGAGAGGTCTAGGTTGTGGTGCTGGAGCGCTGAAAGCAATTGGTTTTACATTAGAAGAAATGAAGGCAGCTGGTTTTTCTGCTAAGGAACTAAAAGATACTGGAGCTAGTGCAAAAGAACTAAAGGCAATAGGATTTACTGCCAAAGAATTGGTTGAGGCAGATTTTCCTATTCCTGAACTTAAGGTAATCGGTTTTAGTGCTAAAGATCTTAAAGAAGGTGGGGCTAGTGACGAGAGTTTAATGCACGCTGGTTATGCAATGAATGAGCTCGTAGAAGCTGGTGTTGCGCAAGCAATAGCTATGGAAAAAGCTAAAGCGATGAGGGCAACGGAGGCAGGGGATCAAAGGAGCGATTGGGAAAAGCGTTTGGATAATTCACGTAAGCGTGGTATGCAAGGACTATCTAAACAAGATTACTCTGACCAAGTTAAACAAATGCAGCAAACTTTAAGTGGACAAGCCAGTGAGCTCTTTTCTTCCTGGGTTCCTGTAACTGGGCAGCAATACACTTCAGGTGGAGGGGAAGGCGCGGGTCCATCGGGTGCTATGGTAGGGGAAGGTTCTGGTCAAGCAGGCCAGACAGGTTCTGCAGGAGCATCTGACGTTAACGTTGATAGATTTAAAGCTGGAACAATTTTATTTGCGGTATTGGATACAGGCATTAATTCTGATGAAAATAGCCCCATTATGGCGACTATAGTGCAAGGCAAGTTAGCTAAAGCGAAAGTAATGGGTAGTTTTCAACGTACCAATAAGAAAGTATTTTTGCAATTCAATTTACTGAGTGTGCCCTACTTAAGCAGTAGTGTTACAGTAAGCGCTGTTGCTATAGATCAAAATACAGCGCGTACAGCCTTGGCCACCAATGTTGATAACCACTACTTGATGCGTTATGGTTTATTATTCGCTTCATCTTTTGCTAGTGGTTTGGGACAGGCAATTCAAACATCGGGATCTTCTTCGCAAGAAAATACCAATGGTATGCGCACTAACTTTTTCCAGAAACTCAATACTGGAGATAAGTTAATGGTTGCTTTAGGAAATGTGGGGCAGCAATTAGGTACAAATTTATCTCCAATATTTAATACGCCGCCAACGGTTGAGGTCAAAGCTGGAACTGGTATAGGAATCTTGCTTATGTCAGATTTGGCAGTACCTAAAAAATCGGATGATAAGTAAAAAATGGTTTATGAATCAATAAAAAACTTTAAAGGTAAATAGTATGGATGATTTAAATACTAATAAAACAGAGTCGGGTGTAAGTTCCCCTGATGAATATCGTGTGGTTTCAGAAGATGCATACAGTCAGCCTGCTCCTTCTCCAATTACTGAGCAAATTCAGGAGCCTATCAAAGAAGAGAAAAGCTCGTTATTCGATAAGCTAAAAAGTAAAAAAATATTGGTTCCGGTAGGGCTAGTTGTTGCGACTCTTGTTTTGATGCAAATAATGGGAGTTTTTTCGCAAAAACATCGGGATTCTAATATCGGTTTAGGTCAGCAGATAATTGCTAAGCCTGAGTTTCCTAAACCCACTCAGGCCCCAGTAGCTGTACCAGCTCCTCAGCCAGTTATTGCCCCACGCCCTGATGTAGATGAAAAAGTAGGTAGACAATTAGACGCCGTGTTACATCGCGAGCAGCAAGATATGGCTCAGATGGAAAAAATTGGCAATCTTTTAGGTGAAGGGCAGATAGTTTTGATTGGTTTACGTAAGTCAGTAGAAGATTTGAGCTCTTCTGTGAACACATTGACAAATAAAGTCAACGTTTTGATGACCATGGTTAAACCACCAGAACCGCCTAAAAAGAAGAAAAATGGAATTAAAAGAACACCGTATCACATTAAGGCCATAATAACTGGCAGAGCTTGGTTAGAAGATCCTAAAGGTAACACAATAACCGTTAGAATTGGTGATATTGTTAACGGCGCTCGAGTCGAAATGATTTCACCAAATCAAGGTGTGGTGTTGACTAGTTCTGGTGAAATGATTCAGTATGGAAATAATGATTTATAGCCGTGGTTGGTATGTCCTCCATTATTAATAGCCCAAACATAAAAATCACTCAAATTTTGGAGTTTTTTCTAGTATCCAGTGTGCTTTTTGTTTTGACTGGTTGTGCAACAGCTAATCCTGATTTAAATGCAATCATGACTAGGCTTTCTGAGAACTTGCACACTATTGTGATTTTTATTAATGCTTTGTCTTACGTAATGGGGCTTTGGTTCATGTATTCGGGCTTGTATTCATTAAAAATATACGGTGATTTACGCACCATGATGCCCTCTAATGCCAGTATGGCTGGTCCATTACTAAAGCTAATACTAGGGGTTATGTTGTTGCTTATGCCCGGGATGGTAAAAATAAGCATTAGCAGTTTGTGGGGAGCTGGAGCTGCCGATTCACTTATGCAGTATCCCACATTAAGTCCCTCCATGCAGTCTTGGGAAAATACTATAAAAGGTGTTATTGATATAATTAGGGTTTTAGGATACATCTCATTTTTGCGAGGTTTTAATATGTTATCTAAGGCCACCAAGCAGCAGGCTCAGCCAGGCTTGTATGGCAAGGGTACTATGCATGTTTTAGGTGGGGTATTAGCAATAAATATTGTTGGTACAATAAATATTATTCAATATAGTTTAGGTTTTGCTATTGTTTAATATTGATTGATTTATTGTGCTATCTTGATGAAAAATAGTATAATTAGATGTTAAGTTTGTTTTTTCAATGTTAGTAAATTTTTCGAGGAGGAAAATATGTTTGATAAGAAAAATTTGTGCAGAATTGCTAAAATTTTAGCTACAGCAATAGGTTTGTCTTTGCTTTTCGTTGGTATGGCTTATGCTACTGATTCTACTACTCCAACAGGTAGTGTTGGAGCTATATCCGAAACTGTGGCCAAGTCATTTACGGGTATAGGTAAATTAATGCTCGGAACAGCCTATGTGGCCGGTATTGGTTTTGCTATTGCCTCGATTTTCAAATTTAAGCAACATCGTGACAATCCAACTCAAGTTCCGATAGGTACTCCTATAGTGCTATTATTGGTTGGCGTTTGTTTGATGTTTGCTCCTGCTATAATGAAAGCTGGAGGAACTACGGTTTTTGGCGACACCAAACAGGCTGGTGGTTTTACTGGTGAAGGTGCTACTAAGATAATTGAAGAAACGAAATAAAATAGGTGTATAAAGCTCCATCATAATTTTCTATGATGGAGCTTTGTGTTTTTGTTTTGTGTGGCGGTCTATGGTGTTTCCTTTGCGTAAAATTAAAAAATCTTTAGGGTGGATTTCTATAATTGCTTTTTGCTTTTATATAGGCTGTGCTTTTGCTGCTGACAGCGTTGTGGCTGCTAGCATCGCCGATATAGCAAATAACATTACCAAATCTTTTGAAAATATTGGCCGACTTATGCTGGCAACCTCTTATTTGGCTGGTATTGGTTTTACAATAGCTTCTATCTTTAAGTTTAAACAACATAGAGATAATCCTACACAAATTCCAATTGGTACACCCATAGCCTTGTTGATGATAGCGGTAATATTAATCTTTTTACCAGGCATTATTAAGCCAGTTGGTTTTACGATTTTTGGAACGGGTGCAGATCTTAAAAGTATGGCTGGTGGTTTTACAGGTAATGGAGCTTGTGGGCTGCCTGGCAGTAGTTGCTAAAAGTTAAATAAAATTCAATTTGGGTTATGTTAACATTTCATCCCCTAAAATTAAGCGTAACACCCGATGCCTGGCGGCTTTATTCTCAGCGTAAAAGCGATCCACAGTTTCAAGAATTTAAACGCAGAGTTTTGGTGCGAGATCAATATACTTGCCAGTTTTGCGGGTTTCAGGCTATCCAACATCAAGAAATTGTCAACTTAGATCAAAATTACTACAACAACAAAATTTCTAATCTCGTTACAGCCTGTTGTTTTTGCGTACAATGCTTTTTCTTAGAAGCTGTTGGCAAGGATGATAATAGTGGCGGAGTTTTAGTTTATCTCCCTGAAATTAAGCAAAATGAACTGAATGGTTTTTGTCATGTTTTATTTTGCGCTATGGCCAATGCTACCAATCATCGCAACGATGCACAGGGTATTTATCGTAGTCTTAAGTTGCGTTCTAATGTTATAGAAAAGCAGATTGGTACTGGTATGAGCAATCCAGCTTTGTTTGGTCAATTGCTCGTGGATACTCCTAAGCAAGAGCGGTCGAGGATTATCGAGAAAATTTTATCCCCAATGCGTCTCCTCCCATCACAAACTAGATTTAGTAAACAAATTGAGGATTGGGCTCAGGGTGCATTTCAAGAGTTGGAAGAAACATCATCGTAGTTTTTGGAATTTGGAATAGATTTTATGGCAAATATAATGGAATCCATTCTTGACAGTGCCGATTTGCTATTAACTTGGCTTGGCATGTTTTTGAAGCAATCTCCTGGATATTATTGCGATCTGCAAACCGCTGATAGCTCTTCGGTTTTAGTTGGTAATGATGGTGCTTTGATTTCTATCTTACGCATTTCTGGTGTTAAAGCACTGATCGGAAGCGCCGAGTTTGCTCAATTGCAAGGTCGACTCATGCAAGCTTTTCGTAGTGCAATGTCGCGTAATGGACATTCGGTGCAGGTCTATTTTGGATACAGTAAGGATGAAGTCAGCGAAGATATTTCTCATATTTTAGAGCCAGCTCGCAATACAGCTAGACGTCTGCACATGAATCTGGATGATTTATTTGAAGAGCGTATTAGTTACTTATCTCGTTATTGTGCACATGAAGAGGTGTTTTTAGTACTTTGGACTAGACCCAGTGCACTAACTAGCGAACAATTCAACCAAGCTTTTAAAGAAAAGCAAAAGCAAATAAGAAAACAAAACATTCCTCCTTTCCGTTATACACAAAATTTACTTGCAGCCATTCCAGATCTGCGCGATTTACACGATTCTTTTGTGCGTTCTGTCTACAACGACTTAAACAACATGGGTATAGTCGCCAAAGTTTTGGAGGTGCACGAAGCTCTTTATGAAGTTAAGCGCAGTATTGACCCAGAATTTACGGACAGAGAATGGCGTCCTCTTCTTCCAGGAGATAAGATTCCAGCTATTCAAGACTCCAAAAAATCGCAGGGCAATATTTCGGATATTTTATGGCCAGCATTGACTCAGCAACTTTTTACTCGGGATGCTGAAAATGTAGATTTACGTACCTGCAGAATTGGTGACCGCGTTTATTCTTGCATTTTTATAGATCTTTTTCCTAAAGATGTTCAACGTTTTGTGGACCTTTTTAACAGAACCTTGCCTTTGCATATGCCGTGGCGCATGTCTTTTCTTATAGATAGCAAGGGCCTTAATTCTTTGAAAATGAAATCTGCATTAACGGCGATTATGAGTTGGACTTCATCTCAAAATAGGCTCATTAATGATGCAACAAATTTATTGAAATACATAGATCTACATTCTGACGACGCAGTTGTTAAAATGCGTGTTGTAGCTTGTACGTGGGCTCCAGATGATAATATTCGCTTATTGCGTACTCGTTCTTCTCAACTTGCGAAAGCAATCGAGGGATGGGGATCTTGCAATGTTTCTGAAATATCGGGAGATGCTTTTGGCGGTGTGGTTTCGACTATGCTTGGTGTTTCTGGAGATAGTTCTGCAATACCGACAGTAGCACCTTTATCCGGTGTGTTATACATGTTACCTCTGTTTCGGCCTTCTTCACCATGGCAGTTTGGTGCTATTTTATTTCGCTCTCCTGACGGCAAGCCATGGCCTTATCAGCCTGGATCTAGTGAACAAACGACCTGGATCGATTTGTTTTATGCGCGTCCTGGTTCTGGTAAATCAGTTTTATCAAATGCGATCAATTTGGCTTTGTGTTTGTCGAGTGGTATTCAACGTTTGCCGCGAATTTCTATCATCGACATCGGGCCATCCAGTAGCGGTTTAATTTCTTTATTGAAAGAAGCTCTGCCAATCGATAAAAGACACTTGGCGGCTTATCACCGTTTGCGCATGACATCGTCTTATTCTATTAACCCCTTCGATACGCATCTTGGAGCCCGTTATCCAACACCGCAAGAACGTAGTTTCTTAGTTAATTTCGTTACATTGCTTGCTACACCAGTCGGCGCTTCTAGGGCATATGACGGGATTCCAGACATGGTTGGCATGGTTGTTGATGAACTCTACAAAAAGAATGCAGATGATGGAAATCCAGAAATTTATACCTCAGGAGTTGAGGAATTAGTAGACGCTATTCTCGATGAAACCGGTTTTGTTAAAGATGCGCGTACCACTTGGTGGGAAGTAGTGGATGCTTTATTTTTAGCAGGTTTTCAACACGAAGCAATCTTGGCGCAGCGTCACGCCGTGCCGCTTTTAGCTGATTCTGCATCGATTTGTCGTACCCCTGCTATAGAAGATTTGTATGGAAAAATATCAGCTCCAACGGGTGAGACATTGATTGAAGTGTTTACTCGCATGATTTCATCAGCAGTGCGTGAATATCCAGTTCTTTCGCAGTCGACCAGATTTGATATTGGCGACGCTAAAGTGGTTTCACTTGATCTTGATGAAGTAGCAAAAAGCGGTGGAGAAGCGGCAAATCGCCAAACAGCAGTTATGTACATGTTAGCGCGTTATATTTTAGCTCACCACTATTATTTCAATGAAGACGATATTGCAGCCATTCCAGAAGCTTATCACGCCTATCATCAAAATCGCGTTGCTGAAATTAAAGAAGATCCGAAGCGTTTAGTGTTTGACGAATTTCATCGCACGGCCAAAACACCAATGGTTCGTGAACAGGTTGTTGTTGATATGCGTGAAGGACGTAAGTGGAAAGTTCAGGTGGCTTTAATTTCGCAATCCATTGAAGACTTTGATCCAGTTATGGTCGAGTTTGCTACTTCGATTTTTATTATGGATGCAGGTCCAGAACAATCTATTCGTAAGACTTCTTCTACTTTCGGTCTTTCCGAAACGGCCCAACATGCACTCAGAAATCATGTTCATGGTCCACGTGAAGGTGGAGCAACTTTCTTGGCGCAATTTGCCACCAAAGAAGGTATGAATACTCAACTTTTAACGGCGACTTTGGGCCCAGTGGAACTTTGGGCTTTCACTACAACTTCAGAAGATAGCAACGTACGTAACCAACTATATCGCAAGATTGGTCCGGGCGAGGCTCGACGCGTTTTAGCCACACTTTTTCCTTCTGGTTCTGCTGCCAAATTTGTCGAAGCGCGCCTTGTGGGTATCAAAGATCAAGGTGGTATGATGGATGAAAGCGTAAAACTCGGTGTGATTGACCAATTAGTTAGCGATATATTGCAAGAATATTCCAAAAATCCCTACTTCAAACGTCTGCCATAAAAATCTTGCTCTCCCACATACATGCGGTTATTCTAGTAATTGAGAGGTGAGGGCTATGCTAGATAATCGCGGGTTTCGTTTAAATGTTGGTATGGTTTTAGTTAATGCTGAGAATAAAGTTTTCTGGGGTAAGCGAGCGCGCCATAAAAGTGCTTGGCAATTTCCACAAGGCGGTATTCAGGCTTACGAAACTTTAGAAGAAGCGATGTATCGAGAGTTAGATGAAGAAGTTGGTCTTGCTTCATCAGATGTTGAAGTTTTGAAAGTTACAAAAAAATGGGTTTATTATAGCGTACCTCAGTATGTACGCCGTTCCAAGGAAGATCCTCAGAATGCTAAATATCAAGGACAAAAACAACGCTGGTTTTTATTGCGTCTTTTGTCTGATCCAAAAAAAATTAACTTTCATTCTACGTCTTCACCAGAATTTAGCGAATTTGTTTGGGTAGATTATTGGTATCCAATGCACCACGTTGTGCATTTTAAACAGTCGGTTTATTACAAAGTTTTGCGTGAATTTGAGCCGATTTTGTTCCCGAATAATCCAAAATGATATTTGATTTTGCAACACATTGATTTTAAAGGAAATCCTGTAGACATGTTTTTAAAGAAATTATTCATCATTCATCATTTATAATTCATAATTCATAATTCATAATTATTTTCCTATGCTCCACTATCCAAACATCAATCCAATTCTCCTCCAAATCGGTGCTTTTAAGATTTATTGGTATGGATTTATGTATTTGGCTGGCCTTGCCGGTGCTTGGTTTTTGGCGCGTTATCGTATTTTACAAAATGCTTCCAGATATGATTTTTTATCGGCTGATTTGCTTGGCGATTTTCTGTTGTGCTGCATGTTTGGTGTAGTGATTGGTGGGCGTGTTGGTCATATTTTATTTTATGATTTCGCTGCTTTTTTAAACAATCCTTTGGTGTTGTTTAAAACTTGGCAAGGCGGCATGTCATTCCATGGCGGATTAATCGGTGTGATGTTGGTTTGCTTTATTTTTGCGCGTAAAAAGAAACTAGATTTTGCTTTGTTTTGCGATTTTTTAGCGCCACTCGCTCCAATAGGATTAGGTTTGGGACGTCTCGGAAATTTTATAAATGGAGAGCTTTGGGGTAGGGTAACAACAATGCCTTGGGGTATGGTTTTTCCACATGTAGATTTTCTTCCGCGTCATCCTTCACAACTTTACGAAGTTTTTCTGGAAGGTATTTGCCTCTTTGTAATTCTTTGGATTTATTCCGCTAAGCCTCGTCCACGTTGGGCTGTGTCTGGCATGTTTTTATTGTTTTATGGAATTTTCCGCTTTCTAGTCGAATTTGTCCGCGAACCTGAAGTTGCTTCCGGATTTTTTGGTTTAGACTGGATGACCATGGGCCAGCTTTTGTCTGTGCCAATGATTCTTGTCGGTGCTTGGTTGGTGATAAAATCTTATCGATAGCCGTATGGCTTTAGCCTGCGTAAAACTTAAGCATAAACCACTTTAAGATGCCCATATAGCGCAACCTTTTTATTTTCTTGCGCCGTTATTGGCTTTTTACGCACCACGATTTCAATATCTTGGTTGAGTTGATTTAAAAATTTGATCAATCTTTCTAAAGAAAAACCTTCTAATATCCCGCGACTCAAGAGCGACACATTGGGCTGAGAAATGCTGAGCAACTTTGCAACTTCTTTTTGGGTTAAGTTTTGTTCTTGTAATATAGCGTTAATTTGCGTTGCTAATGCGGCTTTTGCTAGCATTTCTTCAGAGTTTGGGAAGCCAAGATCTTTAAAGACGTTACCGCTGCTTTTTTGTAGGATCTTAGTTCTAGTTTTCACGTTTTACCCGCTTGTTAGTACGTTCATATAATACTCTATCTAATAATAATATACAAGTTTTAGTATATGGTATAATGCGTCATCAAGAGTATAACGATAGTAGATAATATATTTTTTGCAATACCGTGTTTCTTGAGTTGGTATGTTTGAACCCAAGGAAGGCTTTGTTGAATAAATAAGAAGTTACGAACGAGATTTAATCGATTATAATTCAATCACTTAAAGCAATAAGGAGAGAATTATGAAAAAGACTAAATATCACGTTCGTAACTGGAAGCAT
>JBAYJT010000009.1:0-44459 GCA_041664965.1 Gammaproteobacteria bacterium | reverse complement strand
TTGATACGCACAATGGTTGCTTTTTATTACTTTCATGCGCCTCTATTTAACTTTGAAAACCTCCGGTTTTCAAACTTTCCCTTAAATGTTCCGCGGCAAGCCGCGGGGAAATCAAGTTATATTTTCATACGCAACGCCATAGATGATGCTAACTCAAATCCAAAAGGTATTTCTCCAGCACCTTATGAAGCAACTTATGATCCAACAACTACACAGTTAATAATGAATTTTTTGCATAAATTTCAATCAAAAAATGGATATGAAAACACAGGGGTAAGACATATAGATGGCTTTAGGAATGCTAAACCGTGGGATGCTATGTGCGCCATAATCTCAGAAGGAAGAAAAAACAAGAAAACTTTAGAGGTGGCTTTAACGGAAGGCATTGAAGCATTTCAGAATGCATTCAGACTATTGCCAGACACAGACAAGCAAAACAAGCCATTCGATATTAATCCGCAAAATACAGCAAACGTCTTGCCCAAAACTGGCGAACTTTTAGATTATGAACATTTTCTTCCTATTCTGCAGCACATCAATCAGAACTCTACAAAAGTGCATATTCTCCCAGTCTCTGAAAGCAAAGAGCTAGAGGATCCATCTACCAAAAAACGCATTAATACGGCCATCCGCAACCTTTTCGCGAGCAAAGTTGGCTTAGAAACAATTTTTCTCCCCGTAAATACAGGCTTGCATTGGGTGTATTATTCATTCAGCAGAGCTTCTTCTGGGACTCAAAATCTTGATACACCTCGCATAACTTGTCAAGACTATGTGGGACAAGGAAACGTTTGCGGCGATGAGATGGTTCATCAAATTATAGAAAGTGCATACCGCCTTGATAATAGCAATCAAGAAATTGCTAAAATGAGAGGTATGTACAGTCAAATAAATAGCCAGAGGCTACAACCCAAAGATTCAAGGTATGACGATTCCTTACGTTCAGAAGGCACCATTGGGTTAATAAAGTATCTAGATTCTACTGCTGAAATGCGACAAAACGAGTTAGATAGACTTAAAACACAGCAACAAACTGAAATCCAAAGAAACGAACAAGTTTCTCGTGAGTTTGATGGGAATCTACGTGATAGAGTACAACAAGATTGGATGACACAAGGTTGGATAGACGTTAAACCAGGACAAAAAGTGGACGTAACAGCCGAAGGCAACACTCTTAAAATAACTATAACTAACCCTATAAGCAGCCCTGCTACTCCTGGTACGAGCTCTCCTTGCCCATCAGAAACAGAGATCTTCAAATGCACCCGACATGTAGGAACAAACAAAAAACTTGAGTCTTTAGAATTCAACATAGACAAGACTCGTTTCACAACGAAAGATGCAATAATAGAAGCGACTGCCAAGACTATTTTAGCTACAATAATCGATACAAACACTACTTTGCGCCTAAATGAGCCTGCGCTGACTAGTGTAGGAATAGATGTTAACTTACTTGAACAGCAATTACGCACTGCTGGCTTCAACAATATTGTAAAACACACACCTCCCCCAACCTCAGCGCAACCAGCCACTGTTTCAAGCACAGCTGCAACTTCCTCCTCAAGCACGGTAACAACTTCTTCGACTTCAGCTACATCGTCTACATCAACTGGTCCAAGCTCGTCGGCAAGTACAACCTCAACTGCTAATGCCAGTTCGATATTTACACAACACCATTCAACAAATACTACAACAGGAAACCCTGAGCCCGCCGCTCATCCAGCCACTGGATTAGGCCCTTCTAATTAGCAATAACAAATTTTTCACCTCAAATATCAAAATTTGGACCGAAAATTCACTTTTCAGGTGAAAATTTCGTGCATTTCAAAGGAATTTAGTGTAAAATTAACTCAAATTTAATAATTTGATTACGGAGAAAAAGACGATGAACACTATTTCACGCTTTTTGGTCCCTCCTCAAAACAACAGCTTTTTTTTGCTCGGCCCTCGCGGAACCGGTAAATCAACCTGGGTAAATCAAATTTATCCTAATGCCACACTCGTGAATTTGCTCGATCCAGAAATATTTCGGGCTTATCAAGCTAAACCAGAGCGTCTCAAAGATTTAGTTTTTAAAAAAGAAATAATTATCGACGAAGTACAAAAAGTTCCAGAAATATTAAGTGTTGTGCATGAATTAATTGAAGAAAAAAAAGGCTATCAGTTCATTTTAACTGGTTCTAGTGCGCGAAAACTGAAAAGAACTGGAGTAAATTTGTTAGGCGGGCGCGCTGAAAAATGCAGTCTACATCCCTTTATGGCTGCTGAATTAGGAAAAGAATTCGATTTAAAAACAGCTCTACATACCGGCCTTATTCCTGTTGTAGTTAAAAATGAAAATCCTCTAAATATTTTGCAAGCCTATGTTGGTTTGTATTTAAAAGAAGAAGTGCAATCAGAAGGATTAGTGCGGAATTTGGGCAATTTTGCGCGCTTTTTAGAGGTTATGAGCTTTTCCCAAGGTTCTACTTTAAATGTAAGCAATATAGCTCGAGAATGCCAAGTTTCGCGCAAAATCACCGAAGGATATTTGAGCATTTTAGAAGATTTGATGCTCAGCTTTTATTTGCCAGTTTTTGCTAAAAGAGCCAAAAGAAAGACTGTATCTCACGAGAAATTTTATTACTTTGACGTTGGTGTGTTTGCTAGTTTAAGAAAAACTGGACCACTTGATGTTGCTAGTGAAATCGATGGTATTGCACTAGAAAGCCTTGTTGCCCAGCATTTAAGAGCTTGGAATGAATACCAAGGCGCACCGCATTTGCTTTCTTATTGGCGTACCCAAGCCGGTAATGAAGTAGATTTTATAGTTTATGGCCCAGAAACTTTTTTTGCCATTGAAGTTAAAAATAAAACTCAACTAAGTAGCAGAGATTTCACAGGGCTCAAAGCTTTTCACGAAGAATACCCAGAATGTAAGCCAATTTTATTATATCGAGGCCAGGAAACGCTGAAACAACATAACATTTTGTGCATAAGCGTAGAAAAGTTTTTACGAAATTTAATTCCCGGAAAGTTCTTATTATAACTAATTGATTTTAAAAGAAAACTCGTAGACATTTATCCTCCGTAGCTTTAGCGAAGGGGGATGTTTTTTCTGCTGGCTTTCTAGTCAAATGGAAAAATGGAATGCCTGGCACCGACATTTATTCCATATGCCGGAGTCTCATAAGGATGAGCAGCTAAAAGTGCTTGAATAACGGCATTTAGGCAGTTTTCGCTACAAATTGTTTCTACTTTGTATTCTGGGATCTTCTCTAGGAAGTTTTCTTTACCAACATAAGGATTGCTGCCTGGAAGTGGCATAAATTGGCCAATTCCTTCCGTTTCCCAAGAACAATGAGAATAATTACCTAAACGCCCTGCCCCAGCGCCAAAAATGGCGTTTTTGACGGTTTCCAGATGTGATTTTGGCACATAAAAAAACAGCTGATAGATCATATTTTACCTCAAGAAAATTTAATAATTGGAGAAATCTTAATTAAGCTTTGTCGTAAAAAAATAGATTTTTCAAACTATTAGATGGATTAGATTTTAGAAAATTATTGAAAAAAAGAAAAAAACCTAGTAGAATGTTACCAAATCGAAGCTTAAGTTTCCATTAAACTAAATTACAAGAGGAAATAATATGCGCATTTTATTAGCTGAAGATGATGAGTTATTAGGTGAAGGCATACGTGCCGGATTGATTCAAGACAAATATACTGTCGATTGGGTTAAGAACGGCCAAGCCGCTTTACAAGCGCTTCTTACCGAAAGATTTGATGCTGTTGTGTTAGATCTAGCCTTACCAAGATTGTCAGGTTTGGAAGTTTTGAAAGCTGTGCGTAATAAAAAAATTGCTACACCAGTTTTGATATTAACTGCTCGTGATCGAGTTGAAGATCGTATTGCCGGTTTAGATAGTGGCGCTGATGATTATTTAACTAAACCATTTGATCTCTACGAACTTTGCGCCAGATTACGCGCTCTGCTTCGCCGCTCAGGTGGCCGTGCTACACCGCTTTTATCTTATGGAAAAGGCAAGATCAAACTTGATCCAGCTGCTCATACTGTTGATAAAAATGGCAAACCCATGGAACTTTCGCGCCGTGAATTCGACTTATTACAAATGCTGATGGAAAATCCAGGGAAAGTTTTATCGCGCGAAACTATTTCGCAAAGTCTTTATGGATGGAGCGATAATGTTGATAGTAATGCATTAGAAGTGCATATTCATAACTTACGTAAAAAATTTGGTACTAGATTCATCATCACAATTCGTGGTGTTGGATACATGCTAGAAAAAGAAAGCGATTAATTTTTCTGATTTTCTTTACATTGGCAAGGGCACTTAGAGAATTCAAGCATGAAGCTATCTTTACGCACTTATCTCCTCATTAATTTGCTTGCCAGTGTAATTATTGTCACATCATTAACAGTTGTCGCACATATTTTCCTCAACCGGAAAAACACTACACAATACGTTGATAAACAACTGGCTCTAATGGCTATCGCCGTTCACACTTCCTTAGGGGGAAACCTCGATCATTTCAGAGCAAAAATAATAAAAAGCCTTAACGAAAATAGCTGTCAAATCCTGAAAAACAATGAATATACTGAAGAAAACGGATACGTTCTAAATTTAAGTAATATGAATCTGTGTCGTCGCATACGAGTACAGATTTGGGATTCCGATGGGTTGTTAATTTTTCCTGCGTTTTCAAAAGGCAAAGACAATCAGCTTTTTGCATACCTGCCAGGTTTTTCTACGCAAAAAATTGCCGGCGCTAGTTGGCGTGTCTTTACAAGTCAAAGTAGTCAAGGTTCCCGGATAGCTGTTGCTGAAGACTATAATTTTTATCAAGAATCAGAAAGACAGATATCTACGCATGCGATTTTAATAATGTTTCTTTCACTGCCATTGTTAACGCTTTTGATCTGGCTCATTGTGGGACGAGGTTTAGATAGCATTCAAAATATTGTTAATGAAATAAAAAATCGTGCTCCAGGAAATTTATCGCCAGTTAAAAGTGATGCTGTTCCAGAAGAAATTCAGCCCATAGTTAAAGAACTAAATATTTTACTTAAAAAACTAGAAGAAGCTTTCTTGCGCGAAGAACGTTTTTCTTCTGATGCAGCGCATGAACTTCGCACGCCTCTT
Organism: Gammaproteobacteria bacterium; assembly: GCA_041664965.1. Taxonomy (GTDB): domain Bacteria; phylum Pseudomonadota; class Gammaproteobacteria; order UBA9339; family UBA9339; genus JBAYJT01. The sequence goes on along the minus strand of JBAYJT010000009.1, from coordinate 39,316 downwards.
GCTGCCTTACGCGCTCACGTGCACGTCGCTTTAAAAGCCACATCCAGTGCAGAACGCAAAACCGCATTAAACAAAATTATTACAGGAATTGACCGCAGCACACATGTTGTTAACCAATTGCTTACTTTAGCACGAGCTACAAAAGTTAAAGATCAGCCAAAACTAGAACTAGTTTCTTTACATCAGGAAGCCGTAGCTATTATTTCTGAGCTATTTCCCATTGCGCAAAAGAAAGGAATAGCTATAGAACTTGACGATCCACATCCCAAACAACTTATTATGGGAGATAAAATAACAATTGGCGTTCTTTTAAAAAACTTAATCGATAATTCAATACGCTACATAAACCATGATCATGGTTTGATTCAGGTGATAATTGATCGCAATAAAGAATCGGTAATTCTAAAAGTTCGCGATAATGGTCCAGGAATTCCTCCCGAAACACGTAAACGTATTTTTGAACGTTTCTTCCGCGGTGCTGAAAGTACAAATATCCAAGGAAGTGGTTTGGGTCTCAACATAGTGCAGCAGATTCTCAAACAACACCACGCCTCAATTACTCTTTCCAAACCTAAAGGTGGATCAGGTTTGGAAGTTGCTGTGTTTTTTAAACGACCTGAAAAAGAATAAAAACACGGTATTTTCAAATCAAATAAATCCATGTAGCCTTGCTGCATGCATACATTTTTCTTATTTTTCAGCTTGGGCGCCATATTTTTGCAACTACTTTCTAGTTTGCCATCTGTTATTCCAATATTATCTTCTTCTGTAATATTTGGTTTAGCTATTTTACTTACCTACTTAATCCCCTGCTGGAGAAAATATAAAAAAACTCGAATAATATTTTTAGCTTTATTCGCCTTAAGTTTAGGTTTCAGCTGGGCATTAGCATATACAAATAATCTTCTTGATTGGCAGTTACCTAAAAATCTTGAAAAACAAAATATTACAATCGAATGTTATATTGATTCTTTACCTAAATATGAAGCTGAAAGATTAAGCTTTACTTGTGCATTAGAAAAACTAAATGGCGAAAAAAATAAGGCGAAAATACTTCTTAGTTGGTATCAAAATTATCCTAGCTATCCAGTTTTACGCGTTGGAGATAAATGGCGACTAACAGTAAAATTGAAAAGACCCCATAGTACAGCTAACCCAGGTTCTTTTGATCATGAAGCATATCTTTTGGAAAATAGAATTCGCGCTACTGGTTATGTTGTCACAAATAAATTCAGTCAAAATAAGCTTCTTAATTCACATTGGTATAAATATTCCATAGATCGCCTTCGCCAATATTTGTCTTGGCGCATCAAAAACTCTCTGCCAAACTCGCATTTTAATGCATTTATTTCCGCACTTACTGTTGGTGATCAAAGCGGCATAACTCAAAGTGATTGGCAAGTTTTACGCCGCACAGGAACTATTCATTTCTTAATTATAGCTGGCCTGCATATTGGCTTTGTAGCAGCTTTTTTATTTTTTATAATTCGTCTACTCTGGCGATTTTTCCCACGATTATGTTTAATTATTCCATCTCCCAAAGCTGCAGCTATTTTTGCTTTAGCAGGAGCTGTTTTTTATAGTGCACTTGCTGGCTTTTCTACGCCAACAAAGCGCGCTATTTTTATGCTGATTTTTTTCTTTTTAGGGAAACTCACAGATCGCAATTTTTCTGTTTGGTCTAGTTTTTTAGTTGGTCTTTTCATTGTTACATTAATCAATCCATTGGCTAGCTTAAGCAGTGGTTTTTGGCTTTCTTTTGTGGCCGTCTTTTTAATTTTATTTTCTTTAGAATCACGTCTTAATAATGGCACAAAATTTATGCGCTATAGCCGCTTACAATGGGCTTTGACATTAGGCTTAATACCATTATCACTGCTTTTATTTGAACAAGCTTCTCTAATATCTTTCTTTGCGAATCTAATAGCAGTACCTTGTCTTGGTTTTATTGCGATCCCCTTAAGCTTAAGCTCTAGCATTATTCTCCTCATAAACCAAAAATTGGGAACGCTTCTCTTAGTTCTTGCTAGCAAAGTTTTTGCTCTCATATACTTTTTTTTAAATTGGCTAGCGAATCTACCGTTGTCCAATTTTATCCATGCTGTTTATAATCCTTGGATATTACTTGCTTCTAGCATTGGCATTCTACTAATCCTAGCTCCACGCGCTCTGCCCTGCCGTTACTTAAGTTTAGCTTTCCTCTCCCCGCTTTTTTTCTTTATTCCCAAGGGTCCCAATTACAACGAAGTTTGGTTTACTTTGTTAGATGTAGGACAAGGACTAGCTTCAGTTATTCGCACACAAAATCACGTTATAATCTACGATACAGGACCAAAATTTTCACCAGAAAGCGATGCTGGAAATAGCATAGTTGTGCCATTTTTGCTTACTGAAAATTTAAAAAACATAGATCTTATGGTAGTTAGTCACTCTGACCAAGATCATAGCGGTGGAGCAAAGTCTATTTTAAATAATTTAAAAGTTAGTAAATTAATTACTAGCACACCAGATTTTTTCTCTCCCTTTCCTGCAGAACATTGCTATGCTGGAACGCATTGGAATTGGGATGGCGTAGGTTTTAGTTTTTTACATCCACCCAAAGATAGTAATTTTTCTATTAACAACTCTTCTTGTGTTTTAAAAATTACTAGTGGAAAAGAAAGCATTTTGCTAGACGGTGATATAGAAAAAATAGCCGAAAAAAAATTGGTAGCTCAAAATGCTTCTTCTTTGCAAAGTAATATATTAGTTGCTCCGCATCATGGCAGTATTAGTTCTTCTTCGTTAGGATTCGTTCAGGCTGTCAAACCAAATTACGTTCTTTTTCCTACAGGTTATTTAAATCGCTTTAAATTTCCAAGTCCAGTGGTGGTAATGCGTTATGAAGCAATTGGCACAAAAACTCTAAATAGCGCTGAAACTGGTGCAATTACATTTAAATTTCCCACAAAATCAGGTATCCTTACGCCTGAAATTTATCGCACCAATCATCGGAAGTTTTGGTATTAGTACAAAATGATCAACGATCTTAAACCTATAAAAAAAAGCTGGCCCATTTACAAGAGATTACTAAAATCTGCCAGTTGCTATTGGCCGATGTTTGCGATTGGATTTATCGGGACAATATTGGCATCTGGTGCTGATGCTGGCCTTTCTTGGTTAGTCAAACCTTTAGTTGATCAAGGCCTAGTCGCACGTAATCATTTTTACATAGTTTGGATGCCGGTTTTGATAATCATTGGCTTTGTCATTCGTGGTCTTATGCTGTTCCTTTCTAACTACTGCATAACGCGCGTCGGCCGCAATGTAATCATGGATTATCGGCAAAAGATTTTTAATCATTTGCTTAAATTACCAGCTAGTTTTTTCGACAAAGAAACCTCTGGACAGCTTTTATCTTTATTTTTGTATAATGCTGATCAGCTTTCTTTTGCTATCACCGACGCTGTTCTGACTATACTACAAGAAGGTTTGCAACTAGTTGGTTTAGTCGTCGTAATGTTTGTTATAAGTTGGAAATTAACTCTAATTTTCATGATAACAACTCCACCTATTTACATCATAATTCGTTTTGCTACCCAGCGTTTACGTATGCTTAACAACAGGGTACAACGCAGTGTTGGCGATATAGCACATGTTGCTGAAGAAATGATTCAAGGTTATCGCGTTATACGCATTTTTGGTGGTGAACCTTATGAGAGAGATAAGTTCAAAAAAATATCGGAATACAATCGACACTGCGAAATGAAGGTTGTTGTCACAAACTCGATCAGCACCTCGCTAGTACAAATTATCGCCTGTCTTCCTATTGCCTTTATTTTATATATTATAAATATTCCTGCCTTACATGTAAGCGTCGGCAGCTTTGCCGCTATGATTGGAGCTATGGCACGTTTACTTACACCAGTACGTCGCTTAACGAAAATTAATACAGATATGCAAAAAGGTATCGCAGCTGCCAATAGCATTTTTAATTTGCTCGACCATCCATCTGAAAAAGATTTAGGAACAAAGCATATTGAACGCGCTTCAGGACATATAGAATATCGCAATGTCTTTTTCAAGTATCCGCGCGGGCATAAGACTGTTTTAAACAATATTAATTTTTCTATTAAACCAGGCCAAACTATTGCACTGGTTGGTCGTTCTGGTGGTGGCAAATCAACTTTAGTGAGTCTCTTACCACGTTTTTATGATCCAACTTCTGGCGCAATTTATATCGATGGTGCACCCAGTACCGAATATAAATTAAAAGATTTACGCAATCAATTCTCACTTGTCTCACAAAATATAGTTCTATTTAACGATACTATTGCCAATAACATTGCTTATGGCAAATTAAATACTGTCGATAGAAAAATTATAGAAAATGCGGCTCATGCGGCTTATTTAGACGATTTTATACAGCAACTTCCTGAAGGCTTAGATACCTTAATTGGTGAAAATGGATTACTTCTTTCTGGTGGACAAAGGCAGCGCATTGCAATCGCCCGTGCTATCTTGAAAGATGCGCCCATATTAATTTTGGATGAAGCAACTGCATCTCTCGATACTGAATCTGAGCGTTATATTCAATCGGCTTTAGAAAATTTAATGCACAAATGCACAACTGTAGTTATTGCTCATCGCTTATCCACAGTAGAAAGAGCAGATAAAATCATGGTTGTCGATCAAGGTAATATAGTGGAGAGTGGCACACACCACGAGCTTATCGCGCAAAATGGGCAATATGCGAAACTTTATAAGATGCAGTTTAAGAAATAAAAAAATTATGAATTATAAATTATGAATGATGAATTTTTTCAAGAATTTATAATTCACCATTCATAATTCATAATTATTTCTATGTTGCAAAAACTAATTCTAAATCTCAAATCCTCCAATTTTCTCGTTGTTTTATTCTGTACCTTACACCTAGGCGCTGCCTTATCTTTCTCTCTAACATTCCAAAACAACCTAATTAGACTAGCTTTTCTGTTATTATGCAGCATAAGTTTAGTAATTGCTTTACGCCGCCACGCCTGGCTGTCAGATGCCAAAAGCATTTCTAAAATAAATTGGGATGAAAAAGAAAAAAAGTGGTTCTTAGAACAAAAAAACGGAGAAATTTTAGAAGCAAAAGTACAAACAAGCAGCGTAGTTACGCCCTACTTTGCCATTCTAGGTTTTCGCATAACCAATGGTGGTAGAGACGCGATTTATCGCGTCTCTCGATCTGTATTGATCTTTCCTGATAATGTCGACAAAGAAGAATTTAGAAGGCTTAGAGTATTACTAGCCTAAATTTATTTAGTCCAATCCAACACAACCTTCCCGCTCATACCCGAAGCCATAATCTTAAAGCCCTCTTCGAATTGATCAATTGGAAAGCGATGCGTAACGATTGGGTTTATGTTTAAACCATTTTGCAGCATACTGATCATTTTATACCAGGTTTCAAACATTTCTCGGCCATATATTCCCTTAAGAATTAGACCTTTCATGATGATTTGGTTCCAATCGATTGTTGTTTCTCTAGGTACAAATCCAAGAAGAGCAATCTTGCCTGCATGGTTCATATGCTCCAATAAAGAATTAAAGGCTACTGCATTCCCTGACATTTCAAAACCGACATCAAAGCCTTCTTTCATGCCTAACTTCTTCATGGCGTTTTCAATTGAGTCTTTTTGGACATTAAGCGGAATAAGATCGGCATTCATTTTTTTGACTAAATCTAAGCGGTAATCATTTACATCTGTGATTACAATATGGCGCGCTCCAACGTGACGAGAAATCACACCAGCCATAATTCCAATCGGACCAGCTCCTGTAATTAAAACATCTTCACCAACTAAATCAAAAGAAAGAGCCACGTGCGTTGCATTTCCTAGCGGATCTAAAATAGAGCCAATTTCATCGCTAACGTGCACTGGCAATGGATATGCATTAACAGCAGGAATAACCAAATATTCAGCAAAGCAGCCTGGACGCGTAACGCCAACACCAATATTGGCGCGACAAAGGTGTCTTCGTCCAGCTTTACAATTACGGCAGAAACCGCAAGAAATATGGCCTTCACCTGAAACTCTATCGCCAATTTTAAAGCCTTGCACCGCATCGCCAATTGCAGCGATTTCACCAGAGTATTCATGTCCAACAACCATTGGCACTGGAATTGTTCTTTGCGCCCAATCATCCCAGTTATAGATATGTACGTCAGTTCCACAAATTGATGTTTTATGAATTTTAATCATAACATCGTTGCTGCCCATTTCCGGCATGGGAGCATCATACATCCAAATTCCAGGTTCTCTTTTAAGTTTTGCTAGTGATTTCATATATTTTTCCTACAAATATGAATCCAAACGACCGGCTTGGATTTCTTTAAGAATTTTCGTAACAATCTCTTTTTGTGCATATGGCATATCTGCCACTTTTTGTTCAATCAATTTTTCGCCTAATTCCCGCGTTTCTTTTTTGGCATAATGTAATAGATATTCTTGAAAAGTAAAGAGCGCGTTAGGATCACAAAGATTTTTTATTCTACCGCATTTAGCCAATGCCATAAAGTCTTCACCAGTGCGACCTTGGCGGTAGCAAGCTGTACAAAAACTTGGAAGATAACCAAGTGTAACTAAATCACGTACAACTTCGTCTAAGCTGCGATGGTCACCTAAAGAAAATTGACCAGCCTGAAAAGCGCTGTTTTTTTCTTTTTCAGCTGCATAGCCACCAGGATCAGTACGACTGCCAGCCGAAATTTGTGAAATTCCTATAGCTAGTGCATTTCTTCGTAGTTCTGCTGTTTCGCGTGTCGATAAAATAATCCCAGTATATGGAACTGCTAAACGCAAAATTGCAATAATTTTAGAAAAATCTTGATCTGAAACAGGAAAAGGCGGATTACTAGATACAGATGATCCTAAGGCTGGCTCCAAACGTGGAACGCTTAGCGTATGCGGTCCCACACCAAACTTTTGTTCCAAATACTGAATATGTTGCATCAAAGCTAAAATTTCAAAACGCCAATCGGCCAAACCAAACAGTATTCCCAAACCAACATCGTCGATTCCAGCTTGCATAGCACGGTCAATAGCAGTCAAACGCCAATCGTAATCAGCCTTCTTACCAGCAACGTGTATTTCTTTGTAAGTTTTGCGATGGTATGTTTCTTGGAAAAGCTGGTATGTACCAATCTTTGCGTCGTGCAAACGCTTAAAATCTGTTGTAGTTTGTGGGGCTATATTAATATTTATGCGCCGAATTGCATCGCGCTCATTGCCCGTTGCATAAATTGTCTCGATAGATTGCAAAATATAGTCAAGACTTTGCGCATCATGCGTTTCACCAGCAACCAATAAAACCCGTTTCTGGCCTTCTTGTATTAAAGCCTCTGTTTCTTTAACAATTTCCTCTTGCGTTAAAGCTCGACGCCTTAATTCTTTGTTGTCAGCACGAAAAGCGCAATACAAGCAGCTATTGCTGCAAAAATTAGAAATATACAAGGGCGCAAAAATTACTATTCTCTTGCCATAAATAGCTTCTTTGATTTCAGCGGCAATTTGAAAAAGTTCGGCTAATAAATCTTTGTCGGTAACGGCACTTAAGCACGCTACTTCTTCTGCATTTAATCCCGTAAGAGTCTTAGCTTTAGCCAATATTTCTCGCACATGCAAAGGATCTTTACCCCAATCTTCCGATCTTTCTAAACTCGCTTGAATTATTTCTTCGTTTATCATGTTTAAAAAAATTATAAATTATGAATTATGAATGATAAATTTTCAGGAAGTAATTTAATTATGCAACGCATTGATTTATAAGTAAATCTTATAGACATGTTTTTTAACATATGAATTTATAATTTATAATTCATCATTCATAATTAATTACCTGTATCCATCAACCCTCTTCAACCACCCCGCTAACCATTTTTCCTCATGTTGCGAAGAAGCTGCGTATAAGACCCTTCTCTCCAATACTGCACGTGCCGACCAAATATACGCTTCCTGTGGCGATAGATTTGACGGGGCGTGATCCATATTTTCTAAAACCTGTAAAAGTCCCCAGCTCGGTCGCGCTTGTTTGCTATGTTCAGCTAAAATTCCGTCTCCCTTGAAATTCAAATAATCTATTAAAGCGTAGACTCCTTGCGGCGTTTGCATGATTTCATAAAGCCTTTTCGCTATAACTGGCCGCTTTGGCGCTGGCGCTGCCTGTAGTATCTTAGGCAACATTAGCGCGAAACGATATACCATAAAGTCTACTTGTGCAACGATATTTCGCGATAAAAAAAGACGCAATTCGCGCATTCTAGGGTCATTTTCCGCATGCATAAACTCCTCTCTGGAGTGCCAAGGACAACCAATGGCGGCCGCACTCTTAATCCAGCCAGGAATATCAAAGTTATTTTCCTGCATAAAAACAATAAGTTGCGGAAAACTATCTTGATTGGAGCGTCCACTACTATGCTCTGGATACCAAAGAAAATGACCGATCCCTAAGGACGCGAAATCTTCACCGCTATTCCAGGAAGTAAGCCCTAAAATGCTGCCACCACACTCATTCTTCCAAATTTTCATACCAATTAACACGGCATCCACAGATGGCAAGAGTTTAGCTGGCGCATTAGCTGCAAATAAGCTTGTAGAAAAGCCCATTAGAAAAAATATTATAATAACATAACGTATTGATTTCATTGATATTTTATGTTTATGGAACGATTTTCGATGCGCTAAGTTTAAAACAAAATGCACAACATTGGTAGAGACGCGATTAATCGCGTCTCTACTTGAAAAATCCCAAAACGCCACCATTTACTATAATGTGGAAAGCATTAAAATAGGAGCTATTATGAAGACAATAAAAAAGCGCAGCTTATTCGCTGAGATTAAACAAAGTATAGAAGAATTTAGAGACTTCGAAGCAAAAAAAATTACTTTACGAAAATATGAAATAAAACCAGGAAAACGAGGTACCAACCATGCGCATGGACAAACTAACTAGTAATTTTCAAAATGCTCTATCAGATGCACAATCATTGGCTTTAGGGCGCGATCATGCTTTCATCGAGCCACTGCATCTTATGCAAGCTTTATTGGACCAAGAACAAGGTTCCACTTATCACTTGCTCACTAAAGCTAATGTAAATATAAATAAGCTGCGCGATGAGTTAAGCAGTGCTCTTGACGCTTTATCACAAGTAACTGGCCAACAAGCTGGTGAAATTCACGTTTCTAACGATTTAAATAGATTACTTAACTTAACCGACAAGCTATCTCAACAGCGTAAAGATAAATTTATTTCGACTGAGCTTTTTGTCTTAGCAGCTTTAGAAGATAAAGGCGAGCTTAGCAAAATGCTAAAAAATGCTGGGGCTATAAAATCTGCTCTTGATCAGGCTATAGCCGATATGCGCGGCGGGCAACAAGTCAATAGCCAAGAAGCCGAAGAACAACGTGGAGCCTTAGAAAAATATACAATTGACATAACTAAAAGAGCTGAACAAGGTAAAATCGATCCAGTTATTGGTAGAGATGAAGAAATTCGTCGCACTATCCAAGTCTTGCAACGTCGCACCAAAAACAATCCAGTTTTAATTGGTGAACCTGGCGTTGGCAAAACCGCTATAGTGGAAGGATTGGCACAGCGCTTAGTCAATGGCGAAGTACCAGATGGCTTAAAAAATAAACGTCTTTTGGCTCTAGATTTAGGTGCTTTAATTGCCGGGACTAAATTTCGCGGAGAGTTTGAAGAACGTCTCAAAGCAGTCTTAAAAGATATAGGCAAAGAAGAAGGCCGTATTATTTTATTTATCGACGAAATCCATATGATGGTCGGCGCTGGCAAAGCCGAAGGCTCTATGGATGCTGGCAACATGCTAAAACCTGCCCTGGCACGTGGCGAATTGCATTGTATCGGTGCAACTACGCTAGATGAATACCGTAAATATGTGGAAAAAGATGCGGCTCTCGAGCGTCGCTTTCAAAAAATTCTAGTCGAAGAGCCCTCAATTGAAGACACTATTGCCATATTACGCGGACTTAAGGAAAAATATGAATTACATCACGGCGTCGACATCACTGACCCTGCCATTATAGCTGCCGCTACACTTTCGCAGCGCTATATTACAGATCGTAATCTGCCCGATAAAGCTATTGACCTAATCGATGAAGCAGCTAGCAGAATTCGCATTGAAATGGACTCTAAGCCAGAAGATATGGATCGTCTGCAACGCCGTATTATTCAGCTTAAAATTGAACATGAAGCCCTAAAAAAAGAAACTGATGAGGCTTCTAAAAAGCGCCTAGTTGACCTCGATAAACAAACTGCAGATCTAGAAAAAGAATATTCCGAAATGGAAGAAGTTTGGAAAGCGGAAAAAGCTAAAGTACAAAGCACACAACATCTGAAAGAAAAATTAGATCAAGCACGCTCAGAAATGGAAGTTGCGCAACGCGCCATGGATTTGGCTAAAATGTCGGAATTGCAATACGGACGGATTCCCGAACTAGAAAAGAAATTAGCAGCAGCCTTAAAAGTTGAAAAGCAAAACTTCGAATTAGTACGAAATAAAGTTAGCGAAGAAGAAATAGCTGAAGTTGTCGCCAAATGGACACATATTCCAGTCAGCAAGCTTTTAGAGGGCGAGCGCGATAAAATTTTGCATATGGAAAAAGATTTACATAAACGTATCATTGGGCAAGATGAAGCCGTTACGGTGGTTTCCAATGCTATTCGTCGTTCTCGAGCTGGCCTTTCGGATCCCAATAAACCCACAGGATCTTTTTTATTTTTAGGTCCAACGGGAGTGGGCAAAACTGAACTTTGCAAAGCTTTAGCCATGTTTTTATTTGACACAGAAGAGTCTATGATTCGCATTGATATGTCGGAATTTATGGAAAAGCATTCTGTGGCACGCTTAATCGGCGCTCCTCCCGGCTATGTTGGCTATGAAGAAGGCGGTTATTTGACAGAAACAGTGCGCCGTAAGCCCTACTCGCTTATTTTATTAGATGAAATCGAAAAAGCACACAACGATGTTTTTAATGTTTTACTACAAGTTTTAGATGACGGCAGACTCACTGACGGCCAAGGCCGCACAGTAGATTTCAAAAATTGTGTGATAGTCATGACTTCTAATTTGGGTTCACAACAAATCCAAGAAATGGCTAATGAAAGTTATGATAAAATCAAAGATGCAGTTTTAGAAATTGCACAAAAGCATTTTCGTCCAGAATTTTTAAATCGCATTGACGAATTAGTTGTTTTCCACTCGATCCAACCCGAACAAATTCGTGCTATTGCTGACATTCAAATTGCACGCTTGGCTGAAAGATTGAAAGAACGTGATATTAAACTAAAAGTAACAACTGCGGCGTTGGATCATCTAGCTGTTATTGGTTATGATCAAGTTTACGGCGCACGTCCTCTAAAGCGCATGATTCAACAGTATTTAGAAAATCCTTTGGCAGAAAAAATTCTTAAAGGCGATTACTCTCCCGGCAGCACTATAAAAGTTGATTACCAGAAAGGAAAAATTGTTTTCTAAATTTTACTTTCTGCTCTTCGTAATCTAACTTATAATCTTTCTGTTTTTTATCATAAGTTACAGAAGGAAAACATGGACAAAAAGTTAGCTGTTGCATTAACTTTGTTATGCTTATTAGTTCCTGTTATAGGGCAAGCGCAAGATAAATCTTCGCTCCTACAAAAAGAGGAAGCCGAGTATTTCAATCAAAACCCAGTCGCTATGGTTATAACTTCAGAGGATATTGATAAAAGTGGTGCTCAGTCGTTAAGTCAACTTTTAAACCAAAGCGGTGCGGCACAAGTAAATACACTCTACGGAGATGACACTTATTCTACAATCAATATGCGCAGCACTGATGATAGCGCTTATGGAAATACTTTAATACTGCTAGATGGTGTCCCTTTAACTCCTGCCAATACAACTTCTCTAAACTTAAATATAATTCCACTGCCTGCCATAGAAAAAATCATTATTTCTAAACAAAGCGCTGGTGTTTTATATGGTGATCAGGCTGTTGGTGGAACCGTCAATATCATTACAAAACCGCCAGAACGCATTACCAAGGGAGCTAAAATGCTCTACGGAAGCTATAACTCGAAAAACCTTATAGCAAGCCTAGGAGATGGTCTTAAGAATGGCTTTAGTTATTTAGTTAATGGTGGACACAGCGATTCTAATGGCTATAGACAACATAACAAGATGCAAAACAACAATGTTGCAGGTAGTTTTGCTTATAACGACGATAAGGACAACATTACTTTCAATTTATATGCCAATAACCAACACCTTGATTTACCAGGGCCTATTTTTTTCGAGGAAATGCAAGAAGATCCAACATTCTCGGACAATAACTCTGCTTTCAGCAATCAAAAAGAAACCACGGGCCAATTGCTTCTCAAACGGATGTTGTCAACAAATTGGCAATTAGATGTCACCCTATCCGATCAAAACGCCCAAACTAATAACAATCTAATTTTAATAGAAGATAACTATAATTTCATTGGCAAGAAAAAAATCAGCTCATTTATTCCACAACTAACGGGGAACATTAACTTATTTCAACATGAATTAAACATAATCGGAGGTTATCAATACTTAGGCAGTAGCTTTGATTTAGATGGAGTGTTAGTTTCAGAACCTACCCACACAAGAACTACTGAAAATCAAAATTCTTTTTACACTCAAGTGAGCTTACCGATTAAGTATGGCATAACAGCTACGGCTGGAGCGCGTACCGCACAAGTAAATTTTGATTTTGATCCGCAAAAACTCAGCAATCGTGCTACAGTAGGCGAATTTGGCTTGGTTTGGAAAAAGACACCTAACCTTGCAATCTCTTTACGTGCAGCTGGCTCCTACCGTTTACCCAAAATAGATGAAGAAGCTTTTACTTTTGGCCAAAATCCACTACAAACTCAAACCGGCATGTCTTATGAGGGTGTAGTAAAATGGCTAGCTGACAACTATAAATTAAACTTTTCATTATATAAACTATTGCTCAAAAATGAAATAGTTGTTTTACCCCTGGATGCTGGTATAGATCTGCATAATAGTCTTAATCTTGATCCAACTGTACGCAACGGCGTAGATATTGGATATGCCACCAATTTAACAAGCAAATGGAGTCTGGCTATTATTTACAATTACGTAAATGCTACTTTTAGGTCTGGGCCTTATTCCGGAAAAGATATTCCTTTTGTAGCCCGTAATATTTTCACTATGAGCAATATATATCAAATAAACGAACATTGGCACATAGGTATTGAGAGCCTATTTACAGGAAGACGTTATCCCGTAAATGATTTCGAGAACCAGGACAGGATTGTTAATAGCACCTTTTTGCAAAATTTCATCGTCGGCTTTTCAAATAAATTTTATGCCATAAACCTGCGCATTAATAATTTTACCGGGCAAAAATATCCAAGTTATGCTACTGTGAGAGGCGCAGAAGACCTAACTGCCGTTGTTTATTATCCTGCACCTAAAGTCAATTTCATGCTCGATTGTGCCATAACTCTGGACTAATTCCAGATTCCCCTTGAATTCTTCTCGATTTTTCAGTATGATACGCCCCACGAGTTAGATTATTGCGGGGTGGAGCAGCCTGGTAGCTCGTCGGGCTCATAACCCGAAGGCCGTAGGTTCAAATCCTACCCCCGCTACCAAAAATACAAAATGTGGGCCTAGTGCCCATTTTTTATATGCGTTTTTTATGGCTAGTAATTTACAAGTAAAACTAGAAAAATTGGTCGAGCCCCTCGTCGTTGCTATGGGATACGAGCTTTGGGATTTAGATTTGTGCCGACAAAAAGGCTCTTCGCTTCTTCGAATTTATATAGAAAAAGAAGGAGGAGTTACTTTGGAAGACTGTGGCAAACTTAGCCATCAAATAAGCGGGGTTTTAGATGTAGAAGATCCAATTTCAGGTAAATATTTGCTTGAAGTATCTTCCCCTGGCCTAGAACGCAGGTTATCCAAGCCTGAACATTTTAAGCGCTATATTGGCTCGGAAGTAAAGATTCGCTTATTTCCCGCCCCTGAACTAGCTAGACGCGTGTTTTCGGGGATTTTGGAAAGCGCAACTGAGAAGGAAATTGTTGTAAAATGCGCTGATGAAAAATTTACATTGGCCCTAAACAAGGTCGAAAGGGCTAATTTGATACCGAAATATTTCGAGAAATGAACTTAAAAATATAACTTATTGATTTTAAATGTTTTATTGTAGACATATTTGGGGGAAATTATAGGGTTATGAATTATGAATTGTTAGGAAGCGTGAAAAATTATCTTGCTAAAACCTACAATCATTCATAATTCACAATTTATAATTCATAATTATTTCCCCAAAGTTTTTTGAGGTAAAACCATGAGCAAGGAAATCTTGTTAGTAGTTGATTCTATTGCCAACGAAAAAGGTGTGGAAAAAGATATCATTTTCCATGCCATTGAAAAAGCCTTAGAAGCGACAACAATGCGCAAATACACTGATCCGGTGGATATTCGTGTAGCCATAGACAGGCAATCTGGCGAATACGACACATTTAGACAGTGGACCGTGATGGCGGATTCAGAAGAACCTCTAGAGTTTCCTAGTAAGCAAATGTATTTAGCCCAGGCCAAAGTCGTTGATCCAGAATTAGAAGTTGGGGATGTTGTAGAAGAACCTATTGAGTCGGTTAAATTTGGCCGTATCGCCGCCCAGCAAGCCAAACAAGTGATCATACGAGAACTTCGTAATGCAGAGCGTGAAAAAGTGGCTGAAGCCTACCGTGAAAAGATTGGTACGTTATTATCGGGGATTGCTAAAAAAGTTTCGCGCGATGGCATTATTTTAGAAATGGGCAATAATACAGAAGCTTTTATTAGCAAAGAACACATGATTCCACACGAAGAAATTCGCTCAGGCGACCGTGTGCGCGGTATTTTATATGCTGTAAGCGAAGAACCGAAAGGTCCGCAGCTTTTGATGAGCCGCACTCACAAAGAAATGCTGGCTGACCTTTTTAAGGTTGAAGTACCAGAAATTGGCGAAGAAGTAATCAGCATTAAAGCAGTTGCAAGAGATCCTGGCTCACGAGCCAAAATCGCTGTTAAAACCAACGATGGTCGTATTGATCCTATCGGCGCTTGCATAGGAATTCGTGGCTCTAGAGTCCAAACAGTTTCAAATGAACTAGGCGGAGAACGCATTGATATTGTGCTTTGGGATGCTAATCCAGCTCAATTAGTTGTAAACGCTATGGCTCCAGCTGAAATTGCTTCTATAGTTGTAGATGAAGAGAAAAAGTCCATGGATATTGGTGTACGAGAAGATCAGTTAGCTCTCGCCATCGGCCGCAATGGACAAAATGTGCGTCTGGCCAGCGAATTGGTTGGCTGGAAGTTAAATGTCCTTTCTGAAGCTGACATGGTTCAAAAAAGCAAAAATGAAGTACAGCAAACTGCCGCTACATTTGCCGAGCAACTTGGTGTTGATGAAGAGCTGGCCGCTGTCTTGGCTCAAGAAGGGTTTTCTACATTGGAAGATATAGCCTACGTGCCGGAAAAAGAAATGCTCGCTATCGAAGGTTTTGACAAAGATTTAGTGAACGAGCTTCACACACGCGCTCGCGACGCTCTTTTAAAATTAGCTTTAACTAGCAAGGGTGATGTTGGCGTCGTGGAACCAGCACAAGATTTATTAGATTTAGAAGGTATGACAAGGCATTTAGCCTATGTTCTTGCGAGTAGAAAGATTATCACACGTGAAGATCTAGCAGAACAGTCCGTGGACGATATTAGCGATATTGAAGAATTACCGCGTGCTGAAGCGGCCAAATTAATCATGACAGCACGTAAAATTTGGTTCGATAAAGAATAAAAATATAACTCTTTGATTTTAAAAGAAAACGTATAGACATGTTTTCGGCGGAAAATTCGTATGAGCGACATCACAGTAGAACAATTAGCCAAAGCTGTTGGGATTCCAACAACTGAACTACTTGCTAAATTGCAAGAAGCAAATATTGCTATTAAAGACGCTTCTCAAAGCATAACAGAAGAGCAAAAACATATTCTCTTAGATTACTTAAAATCCGGCGGTCAGAGTACAACCACAGATCTATCCTTTCCTAAGAAAATCACTTTACGCCGTAAAACGCAAGCTGATACTGCATCTGGCAAATCCAGCAGTACGGTCAGCGTAGTTGTAAAGAAAAAGCGAACTTATGATGTTGACAGCGAATTAGCTGATGCCAAACGCCGACTTGAAGAAGAAGCTTTGGCTTTACGTAAAGCCGAAGAAGACCGTCTGCGTCGTGAAAAAATATTACAAGAAAAAACCAAATTAGAACAAGAAGCAAAAGAAAAGGCCAAAGCAGCTAAAGAGGCCAAACAACATGCAGAAGAGGAAAAGAAAAAAGCAGAAAATTCTAAGCTTAAGAAAAAAGGTTCCAAGCATCCAGAAGAAGAAATCGAAGCTCCAAAAACCACCGAAGAAACTAAGCTTAAAGGCAAAAGAAAAGCTCATCCCAAACATGACGCAAAACGCCATGCAATAGAACCAATTTTGCCTTTTGACGAAAAAGATACTATAGAAAAACCAGAAATGCCGGAGGTTTTAGCAGAAAAATTTGTTGGCAAATATGTTGTCAAAAAAGTTGTTAAACACGTTCCCCATTCTCATCAAACAAAACAAAAAGATCGTCAAAAAGATAGTATAAAAGAAATTCCTCAACCGCTAAAGCCAACTGGACCAATAATTCGCGAAGTCAGCATCCCTGAAACCATCACTGTTGCTGAGTTAGCGCAAAAAATGTTTGTAAAAGCCACTGAAGTAATTAAAGCATTGATGAAAATGGGGGCTATGGTCACTATTAACCAAGTTATCGACCAAGATACTGCGATTTTAGTTGCTGAAGAAATGGGGCACAAAGCTACTGCTCTTAAAGAAATTACGCTAGAAGAATCCATAGAATTAGAACATGGCAGTAATGTTGCAGAATCAGTACATCGTGCTCCCGTCGTCACTATCATGGGACATGTTGATCACGGCAAAACTTCACTCTTAGATTATATCCGTCGCACTAAAGTTACAGCATCCGAGGCTGGTGGAATCACACAACACATCGGCGCCTATCATGTTAATACTCAACGCGGCATGATCACTTTCTTGGATACACCTGGTCACGAAGCCTTTACAGCTATGCGTGCAAGAGGCGCAAAAGCTACTGATATCATAGTTCTAGTTGTAGCCGCTGACGACGGCGTTATGCCGCAAACTGTCGAAGCAATTCAACATGCCAAAGCTGCGAACGTACCACTTATCGTTGCAATCAACAAAATCGACAAGCCAGACATAGATATTGATCGAATAAAAAATGAATTAGCTAAACATGAAGTCATTCCTGAAGAATGGGGCGGAGATACGATGTTCCAGCCCATTTCAGCCAAGAAAGGTACCGGCATTGACGAGCTTTTAGATTCAATTTTAGTTTTAGCCGAAGTGTTAGCATTAAAAGCGCCTGTCGCTACTCCAGCTCGTGGTTTAGTCATCGAATCTCGTCTTGACAAAGGCTTTGGTCCCGTAGCAACTATTCTAGTTCAAAGCGGAACTTTACACGTTGGAGATATTTTATTGGCAGGACTGCATTATGGTCGTATTCGCAGCATGCTTGGAGATGATGGTTCAAAACAAGAATCCGCTGGCCCGTCAATACCGGTCGAGGTTCATGGCTTATCTGGATCCCCTGCTGCTGGTGAAAATGCTATGGTTATACCAGATGAAAGAAAAGCTCGTGAAGTTGCCCTATTCCGCCAAGGTAAATATCGCGAAGTGAAACTCGCCAAACAACAGGCTGGCAAACTAGAAAACATCTTCACTCGTATGCAAGAAGATGGCATTAAAACACTTAACGTAGTTCTCAAAGGCGACGTACAAGGCTCTGTGGAAGCAATTAGCGATACTTTAAACAAACTTTCCACTAATGAAGTTAAGATGAAAATTATTGCTAGCGGAGTTGGTGGTATCACAGAATCCGACGTAAATCTTGCCCTAGCCTCTTCGGGGATTGTTGTAGGATTTAATGTACGAGCTGATGCCACGGCTAAGCGTATTGCTGAAAATGAAGGTGTCGAACTTCGCTATTATAGTGTTATTTACCAACTAGTGGACGATGTTAAAGCAGCCATGAGCGGTATGCTTGCGCCAACCGAAGAAGATCAAATCTTGGGTATCGCCGCTGTACGAGAAGTATTTAGATCTTCTAAATTTGGTTCTATTGCCGGTTGTATGGTTATGGAAGGATCCATCAAACGCAATAATAAAGCTAGGGTTCTTCGCGACAACGTCGTTATTTATACCGGCGAATTAGATTCATTACGCCGCTTCAAAGAAGATGCCAATGACGTTCGAGTCGGCATGGAATGTGGTATTGGCATTAAAAATTACAATGACATAAAAGTCGGCGACCAAATTGAGGTTTACAAAACTGTCTTAGTAAAACGAAAATTGTGAATTGCTAAAAGCCCCCCTTTACTCTAAAATGAAGAGCTAGTATTCGAGCGGCGTGCGCGGAGGTTTTTGGTATTTCTATTTTTCTTTAAATTTATAAGAGGTCACCCATGACTGTCATTGCAGAAACACAAAAATTACAACAACCACCTGTTTTTAAATTGTCTTTTCTGACAGCCATGTTCGAACGAGCTGGTTTTTACGTCCTTTCCTTCCTCATTGTTCTTTACGCCAAAGAAGTTTATCAAGTTACTGATACCATAGCCTTCACGCTCTATGCGGTCTTCAGCGCTTTAGCTTACCTAATGCCGGCAGCCGGTGGATATTTAGCTGACAATGTACTCGGCATAAGAAGATGCATTATCTTAGGTTTAATCTTGGAGGGAGTTGGACTCTCCATGCTTTACATTCCAAGTAAAGTTGTCTTTCCTATAGCTCTAGCATTTATTATCTTAGGCGTTGGCATGTTTAAAACTGGCCCTACGCATCTTCTAGGCCGCAGCTATGCTGATAAAGATCCTCGTATTGATAGCGGCTTTACTCTTTACTACATGGGTATGAATATTGGCTCTTTTGTTAGCGCCCTTTGCATTGGTGAAGTACAAAAATATTTCGGTTGGCGCGTAGCATTTTTAGTTGGTGGCGTCACGATTTTACTAGGTTTAGTTTGGTACTTTGTTTTCCGCAAATCTGCCTACGAGCCAGACTCTGCTGTTGGTAAAAAACCCCTACCTTGGAAAATTATCGGTTGGGTTAGCTTAGGCTTAGCTGTGGCTGGAGCCGCTGCTATGTTCCTGATTTCTCATGAAATAGTTGCATATTGGGTGTTTGGTGTTGCGACTGTAGTAATATTTGTTTATTTTATTTTTGAGATCTTGCGTAGCCCCAAAGAAGAAAAATCTAAAATAATAGCTTGCCTAATTTTAATCTTAATGGGCTTCGTTTTCTTTGTTCTCTACCAACAAGCTTATACATCCATTCTTTTATTTATTAATCGTTGTGTGGTTCGTACCGTAATGGGCTTTGAAATTCCAGCTGTAGCTTTCTTTGCTCTAAATCCTGCCTGGGTTATTATCCTTGGACCCATATTGGCATGGACCTACACCAAATTGGGCAAAAAAAATAAGGATTTACCGGTAACTGTAAAATTTCCTATTGGCTTACTAGTTACAACTTTGATGTTCTTCACTCTTGTGGCTAGCAGTTATTTTACTAATGCAAACTATCAAGTTTCCGCTGGCTGGGCTGTTGCAGCTTATTTTTTCTATACTTTAGGAGAAATGCTGGTTAGCGCTCTTGGCGTAGCCATGGTAACTCACATTGCACCAAAACGCATGTATGGCATTATGATGGGAACTTGGTTTGTAGTCGGTATGGCACTTTCTTCGGCACTTTCTGGAGTCTTTGCCAGCCGAGCTAGTATTCCAGATACTTTGCACGACCCAGCTGCAATCTTAGCCATTTACAATCACGCTTTCTTAGAAATTGGCATAGCGGCTTTAGTGGTAACTTCCCTGGCCTTTGCTATTGGGCCCTATGTGAAACGTATTGCTAAGTTGTAAATTTCCTTCAAACTTCCACCATCTTCAGCGCTTCGGCAACATCGACGGAAACAATGCGGGAAACGCCAGCTTCTTGCATTGTGACTCCCAAGAGTTGATCGGATGTTTCCATGCTGACTTTGTTGTGGGTTATATAGATGAACTGAATGCTTTCCGCCATTTCTTTTACTAAGCGACAAAAACGACCAACGTTTTCGTCATCGAAAGGAGCGTCGACCTCGTCAAGAAGGCAAAATGGAGCTGGATTGACTTGAAAAATGGAAAAGATAAAAGCAATAGCAGTTAGAGCTTTTTCACCACCGGACAAGAGATGAATACTGGAGTTACGTTTTCCTGGGGGTTGCGCGTAAATAGCAACTCCGGAATTTAAAACATCGTCTCCTATCATCTCTAATGTTGCCTTGCCACCATTAAAAATCTTAGGGAATAGTTTTTGCAAATTTTCGTTGATAATATCAAAAGCGTTCTTAAATTTCTGTTTACTTTCCGCATCTATTTTATGAATTGCATCCTGCAAAGTAGTTAAAGCAGCGAGCAAATCATCGTTTTGGCGATCCAAATAATCTTTACGCTCTTTTTGTTTATTGTATTCATCAATAGCAGCCAAGTTGATTGGGCCCAATCGCTCTAACCTCTTGGCAATGCGCTCGAGTTGAGCTTGCAGAGTTTCTATTACTACATTGCCCTGCTCTCTTTCCAAAATCACTTGTGGCAAAAATTCTTCTAGGACAAAACCAAGTTCAGTGATGTTGTTTACGTGATTAGCAATGCTCAGATCAATAGATTGTTTCGAAAGGCGCAATTTCTCCAGTCCTGAGCGCATATTCTCTAAGCTTTCTTGTAACAAAGCCCTCTCTTTTTCGTGTGCGCGCAAAGAATTTTCCACAACCGAAACTGCTTCTTTAGCAACTAAAAGTTCGCTTTCTACCCCAATTCTTTTTCCTAGCTTTTCTTCTAAATCAGATTGTAAAAGCGTCTCTGCTGCTGCGATTTCGGCAATTTTTTCCTGAATATCGTTTTGACGTTGGTTAAAAGCTTCAAACTGCTTTGTAAAGCGCTCTAAGTTTTGCTTTAAATTATTTATTTGATTTTCAAAAACTTCTTTGCGTCTATGCCAATTATCTAGCTTTTCTTTGCTATTTTGCGCCACTTGACGCGCTGTAGTAACAGCTAAAAGTTTAGTATCGCGCTCTTCTAAAAGAGCCTTACGCTTAACTTCATGACCTTCTTCAGAATTTGAAATATTTTGCCAAGAATTTTCTAAACTTTGCAGACTTTGTTTAGCTTCTAGCAAAAATACATTATGTTTAGCAATTTCTTCTTCAATAACAGTAGAACGTTCTTTCAAGTGTTCGAAGCTGGCTTCTTTAGCACTAATTGCACTTAAGAGCTGTGTTTTTTCTTCATTCAGCCCATGCCAAACTTGACGGACTTTTTCCTGTTCGCCTTCTATTTCATGCAACTTATTTGTCGCGGTTTCAACAGTAACCACTAATTTCGAAACCACATTTTCTGTTTCTTGGATTTTATCGGAGAGCGTACGTAGCTCTTTTTCTCTTTCTAAAACGCTATTTCTTGTTCCGCCTTCAGCTGCTATGCGTAGCCAATTACTCCCAAGCCAAATCCCCTCTGGCGTTACGATTGACTCATGTAACTCCAAGTTAGGACGCAAATCCAAAGCTTCTTTCAAATCTTCAGCTGCATAAACATTGTGTAAAATATCTAGCGCATAAAGCGACTTAACTTTGGAAGCTAGATTAGACAAAGATTTTTTAGTAACAGATTCTTTAGCTTCTGTTTTAGTTAAAAATGTCAGGTCCTCACTAAAACGCTTTTCTAAAGTTGGCAAAATCGTCTCTAACTTTTGCCAATCAGGAACGCAAATAGCATCTAAGTAATCTGCAAGAACTGTTTCAACAGCTTTTTCCCAACCACTTACAACATCCAATTCTTTCGCTAAACGCGATTTAACTGTTACATTACCATCTTCTAACCACTTTTTAGCTTTTTCGTCTTTACCAGCCAAGGATTCTTTTTGTAGTGCTTCTAAAGCAGATTTTTTCCCGGTTAACTCTTGTAGAGCACGTCTAGCATTATCTAATTCGCGAGATTCGCTCTGGATAGAAGTTCGTAGTTCAACAATGCTACTTTGAAAAATCTGCAACTGATCTTGTAATTTTTTCTCTTTGGGCAAAAGCTCAGAACTGCTTCCTTGTAAAAGAGTAATTTCTTGGAGAAGCGCAGAATATTCTAAACCTTCAGCTTCTGCGCGCAGTTTTTCTATCAGTTCCGTTTCACGCTGTACTGTGTTTTGCCAATTCTCAAGATTAGCTTTTTCACGAACAATTCCAGCTTTTAGCTCAGAACTTTGTGTATTAAAATCATCCAAGCGCCCTTGAGCAATTCTAATCTCTTCTTCTGTGTTTAAAAAAGATTGCCAAGAAGATTCCTGATCTAAAATTAAAGTAGGTTCTAGCTCTATTTCTTTAGCTAACTCAGCTTCTAACATTGCGAGTTGCTGAGCGTCATTTATTTTATGCTCGGAGGCTCCCGCTAAATCTTTCTGCAAATGTTCAATATTTTGCAAAAATTCTTCTTTACGTTTTTGATCGTAATGAATACGCTGCTCTAGCGCAGAAATCTCACCACCAAAGTCGTAATATTTTTGTTGCACAGCCTGAAAAGTATCATTGCGCATAACCTGTTCTTGGCGCAAGACTTCCATAGCACTTTCTATTTTGGTCTGCTCAGAAATTTTCGCTTCTAGAGCTACTTCAGACGCTAGAAGATTACTACCTATTTCTTGCTTTTCTCGTCCTAATTCATCTAAATGGCAAGCTTCTATACGAGCTTTGCACAAACGCTCCTCTTCACGTAATTTCCTATAAAAAGACGCTATATTGGCTTGTCTCTTTAAAGTTTTAAGCTGGTTTTCTATCTCGGAGCGAATGTCATTTAGACGAGCAAGGTTTTCTTTAGTTTGTTCAATGCGGCTTTCTGTTTCGCGACGTCGTTCTTTGTATTTAGAAACTCCTGCGGCTTCCTCCAAATGCAAGCGCAAATCTTCTGGCTTGGCTTCAACCATTTGCGCTATAGTCCCTTGGCCTATAATCGCATAAGTATTTAAGCCCAAACCAGTACCCAAGAAAATATCTAGAATATCTTTACGTCGACAGCGCGTACCATTGAGATAATAATTAGAACCGCCATCGCGCGTTACTTCGCGACGAATTGCAATTTCATTATACTTTGCGTACTCACCACCACATTTTCCTGCGCTATTATCAAAAACAATTTCAATACTAGCTTGACCAAGAGGCTTGCGACTACTTGAGCCATTAAAAATAACATCGCTCATCGCCTCGCCACGCAATTCTTTGGCTGAAATTTCGCCTAGAACCCAACGCACAGCATCTATCACATTAGATTTACCGCAACCATTTGGTCCAACTATGGCAGTTAAATTACTGGAAAAAGGGATAACGGTCGGATCGACAAAAGATTTAAAACCAGAAAGTTTAATTCTTTTTAATCGCATAGGAAGAAAAATCCATTCTCTCTGAAGATCACTGACGTTTCATAGATTCAAAGAAATCTTCATTGGTTTTAGTAGCTTTCAAGCGATCCAACAAAAATTCAATCGCTTGTACCTCATCCATCGGATGCAATATTTTACGCAAAATCCACATCTTTTGCAGCTCTTCCTGCGAAGTAATCAACTCTTCACGACGAGTCCCTGACCGATTGATATTAATAGCTGGGAATACGCGTTTTTCATAGATAGGCCTAGATAGATGAATTTCTAAATTACCAGTTCCTTTAAATTCTTCGAAGATAACTTCATCCATCTTGGAGCCAGTATCTACGAGTGCTGTAGCAATAATTGTCAAGCTGCCACCTTCTTCAACATTACGTGCTGCACCGAAAAAGCGCTTTGGACGTTGCAAAGCATTTGCATCCACACCACCAGTTAAAACTTTACCGGAGGCAGGAATTACAGTGTTATAAGCCCTAGCCAAACGCGTGATAGAATCTAATAAAATTACCACATCACGTTTATGCTCAACTAATCTTTTAGCTTTTTCAATTACCATTTCTGCAACTTGAACATGGCGAGTTGCTGGTTCGTCAAACGTACTAGCAACCACTTCGCCTCGCACTGAGCGCGTCATATCGGTAACTTCTTCTGGACGTTCATCAATCAATAACACAATCAACACACAATCTGGTTGATTAGATGTTATAGCATGCGCAATATGCTGCAACATAATGGTTTTACCAGCCTTAGGCGGCGAAACTATGAGACCACGTTGGCCTTTACCAATCGGGGCAACTAAATCTATAACTCTACCTGTAATGTCCTCCGTACTGCCATTTCCACGCTCCATAACCAAACGCTTATTTGGAAACAGTGGCGTTAAGTTTTCAAATAAAACTTTATGTTTGGTATCTTCTGGATTATCAAAATTTATAGACTCAACCTGCAATAAAGCAAAATAACGCTCGCCCTCTTTCGGGGGACGAATTTTGCCGCAAACAGTATCACCAGTGCGCAAATTAAAACGACGAATTTGACTGGGCGAAACGTAAATATCATCTGGACCTGCCAAATAAGAGCTGTCTGCAGAACGCAAAAATCCAAATCCATCTTGGAGAATTTCTAAAACACCATCACCATAAATATCGTTATTACTGCGCGATAAAGTTTTCAAAATAGCAAAAATCATATCTTGCTTGCGCATACGAGTGATATTTTCAATGCCAAGTGCATAAGCAATATCCATAAGTTCTGCTGGCGTTTTTCTTTTAAGATCAGTTAAATTAGTGATCTTAAATTCAGCAATTTTTTCATCGCTGACACGCGGCAAAATTGGCTCACTTGGACCATTGTGCTCTCCTTCCATTTCCCCACGCATACCTCTTTTGCGGCGCGTTATAGTGCGTGTTCTTTTATAATTTGGCTGCACTGGTTTACCACCGAGCTCATCACCATTTCCCAAATATTGCGAGTGCATATCCGGCGGTGGCGGCATGACAAAACCAACATCTTGTTGATGGCCATTCGAAGATGGCAAATTGGCTTTGCTTTGTTCAGGATTAGAATCGAATTTGGGAGAATTTTCTGAAGAATTATATTTTTCTGGCATAAATGTTGACCAATTTAAAATTAAAAAATAGACGAGGTTTCGCCTAAAAGTTTATGGGGATCATGATTAGAAGAAAACAAAGAACAACCTGATAAAACCTTGTTTGGAACAATTTTAAGATTGCACGTTAGCACAAAAAAAAATCAAAGTAAAGATGCGATTATTCGTGCGTCTTTAACGCTCCAATACGCGACGCTGCATTTGAAAAATTTCTTGAATGCCGCTTTTAGCTAAATCTAGCATAGCGTTCATTTCGAATTGATCAAAAGTTCCTTTTTCGGCTGTACCTTGCACTTCAATAAATTTACCCTCTTCTGTCATAACAATATTCATATCAGTTTCAGCTTTGGAATCTTCTTCATAATCCAAATCTAAAATAATTTCTTTGTTATGAATACCAACTGAAACTGCTGCAACTAAAGATCGAAATGGATTTACGCTAAGCTTCATTTTTTTCTGTAAATGCAAAGCAGCATCGGCTAACGCCACTGAGCTTCCTGTGATTGCAGCCGTACGAGTTCCACCATCGGCTTGTATAACATCGCAGTCTATAGCAATAGTATTTTCACCAATCACAGAAAGATCAATTGCAGAACGTAGCGCTCTTCCAATCAAACGCTGAATTTCCATCGTACGTCCACCTTGCTTGCCACGCGCAGCTTCACGATCACCACGAGTATGAGTAGCACGCGGCAACATACCATATTCAGCAGTTAGCCAACCTCGTTTGCTGTCACGTAAAAAACGCGGCACACCTTCAACAACACTAGCGGTACACAAAACTTTTGTATCACCAAACTCAACTAAAACAGAACCTTCTGCATATTTTGTATACTGCCGCGTTAAGACTATGGGACGAAGTTCATGTAAAGACCTTGAATTAGAACGCATATTTTCTCCTAAAAAATTTCTAAACCTTAAAAAACATTTAAATATTGACCAAACCTCTTTCAAGTATTATATTAAGATAGTGCAGCTATCTCCTTGGAAAAGGAAGGATTTTATGGAATTAAGTGATTTAGAGAAACAAGTTGCAACGCTAATTAAGCGCTACGCGGAACTACATTCCGAAAATCTCTCTTTGCGCCAAAAATTAGCCCAAACCACTCAAGAAAAACACTCCCTCCTCGAACACAAACGCAAGATAGCTGGCAAAATCAAACAAATCGTCACTCAAACCCGTAAGGAGTTGTCGACATGAAACTGGAAGATATGCAGAACAATAATTTCGCTATTATCAACATCTTTGGTCGCGATTTAAAAGTTAAATGTTCCCCTGATGAAAAATCTTCTTTGCAAAAAGCAGCGACTTATTTGAATGACAAAATGCATTCTCTATCTAGCAAAGCTTCTCTCGCAAGCATCGAGAATGTTGCCGTTATCACCGCTCTAAACTTAGCGCACGAAGTTATAAATCTAGAGAAAAAAACCACCGACAACACTTCATCGCGCATCGACACACTAATTCAGCAAATATCCACAACGTTAGATGATAAAATAGAACAACTAACTTAATAGCTAGTCTTCACTCTCCAGATTCAACTTAAGCTGCGAACTTAAAAAATCCTCTGGCATATCAAGCCCAAAATGCAAATACGTTTGCTTAGTGGCAATACGCCCACGCGATGTACGTTGTAAAAATCCTTGCTGTATTAAATAAGGTTCAATCACATCCTCAATTGTACCACGTTCTTCACCAATAGCAGCTGCTATGCTATCCACACCAACTGGACCACCAGAAAATCTATTCAAAATAGCTTCTAAAAGACGTCTATCCAAAAGATCAAAACCATGATGATCAACGCTGAGTAAATTCAGCGCCGCATCAGCAATTTCTTGATCAACTACTCCGTCCGCTTTTACTTCCGCAAAATCGCGCACACGACGCAGCAATCTATTAGCAATACGTGGTGTTCCGCGCGATCTTTTAGCTATTTCTTCAGCACCATATTTGTCTATCGAAATATTTAAAATTTGTGCTGATCGCTCGACTATCCTAGCTAAATCCACAAAATTATAAAACTCTAAACGCTGCACAATACCGAAACGATCTCGCAAGGGCGATGTTAAAAGCCCTGCTCTAGTTGTTGCTCCAACCAATGTAAAAGGTGGTAAATCTAATTTAATCGAACGCGCACCAGGTCCTTCGCCAATAATAATATCTAATTGATAATCTTCCATAGCCGGATACAAAATCTCTTCAATAGCTGGACTTAAGCGATGAATTTCATCTATAAAAAGAACATCGTTTGGTTCAAGATTAGTAAGAAGCGCAGCTAAATCACCAGCTTTTTCCAAAACTGGCCCGGAAGTTTGCTTTAATCCAACTTGCATTTCGTTGGCAATGATGTGCGCAAGCGTAGTCTTACCGAGTCCTGGCGGACCAAAAATCAAAACATGATCTAAAGCTTCCTGACGTTTTTTCGCCGCAGAAATAAAAATGTCCATTTGCTCAGAAACAGCTTTCTGACCAATGTAATCCGCCAAAAGTTTCGGCCGAATAACGCGCTCCAGCCGCTCCTCTTCTGGAAGGTTTTCTGCATCTAATAAAATTCTTTCGTCGGTGTTAATCATAATTTTTAGCGATCCAATTTAGCATGGATCTAATTCTTTTGCAAAATAGCTCATAAAACATGTCTACGCGTTTTCTTTATAAATCAATAAGTTATATTTTAGAACCTAATTCCTTCAACGCTAAACGAATTAGATCTTCGCTACTCATATCATCTTGGCGCAATTTTAAAATAATACGACGCGCATCTTGCTGTTTATAACCAAGCGCAATAAGAGCACTGATCGCGTCTGTCACAGCAGAAGGCTTGCTGAATAAAGCTGCCTCTTCAATGCTCACATTTTCACTAGGCAGACTTGGCATCATGCCTTCAATTTCCCAGTTGATTAACTTATCGCGCATCTCCATAATCATGCGCTGCGCTGTTTTCTGCCCTACCCCAGGTAAGCGCAAAAGACCATGCACATTATCTTCTAAGACACAACGCACAAACTCGTTGGCCTCTATAGCAGATAAAATTCCAAGTGCAGACTTAGGCCCAATCCCAGAAACTTTGATTAAAGAGCGAAACAAGGCGCGCTCTGCTTTTTCAGCAAATCCATATAAAATTTCCGCATCTTCTCTAGTAACCAAGTGTGTGTGTAACGTAACTTCTGCGCCCACGTTAGGTAAGCGATAAAAGCTATACATAGAAACGTTGATTTCATAGCCTACACCAGCAACGTCAATCAAAATCACTGGCGGAAGTTTTTCTAATAAAATACCGTGAATACGTCCGATCATTTTGAATCCTCTTCTTTGCTTTTCGCATCAAGCGCTGCTAAGCGCGCGAGTTTCTCTGCAATTTTAATTTCTAAACCTTGTTGCACTGGCTTATAGTAAATTTTCTTTCCCATAGCATCGGGAAAATAGCACTCGCCTGCGGCATAAGCATTTTTCTCGTCGTGAGCATAGCGATAATTTTTGCCGTAATTTAAGTTCTTCATGAGTTTAGTAGGAGCATTGCGAAAGCGCAGCGGCACTTCCAAAGTACCATATTTTTCTACATCTTCTTTCGCAGCATCAAAAGCCACATAAACTGCATTGCTTTTAGATGTACAAGCCAAATAAACTACAGTCTGAGCTAAAGCTAACTCGCCCTCTGGAGAACCAAGCCTACGATATGTTTCCCAAGCATCCAGCGCCAAATGCAAAGCTTCTGGATTGGCATTACCAACGTCTTCCACAGCCATACGTAAAATTCTGCGCGCAATATATTCCGGATCGCATCCACCATCTAACATACGCGCCAACCAATATAGCGCCGCATCTGGCGAAGAACCGCGTACAGCCTTATGTAAAGCCGAAATTTGATCGTAAAAAATCTCGCCTTTTTTATCAAAGCGTCGCATACCATCAGTCAAAATAGAATTAACTATTTCTTCGCTTATAACTTCCTTGTCATTTTGATCTTTGGACGCAAAATCGGCGCACATTTCTAAAAAATTTAATGCTCTTCTCGCATCACCATCGGCGCTTTCAGCTAGCTTTTGCTGCAAATCTTCCGCCAGACTTAAATTTCTGTTACCTAAACCTCTCTCTTTATCGCTTAGCGCCAAAGTAATAATCTTTGAAATTTCTTCTGCTTCTAAAGGCTTTAAAACATAAACTCGAGAACGCGATAAAAGAGCGTTGTTTAACTCAAAAGATGGATTTTCAGTAGTAGCACCAATCAAAGTCAGCGTACCGTTTTCAACCATAGGCAAAAAAGCATCTTGCTGTGATTTATTGAAGCGATGTACTTCGTCAACAAATAGCACCGTGGGAACATGCTCTTCTTTGCGCCTAATTTCAGCCCGTGCCACAATCTCACGAATATCTTTAACTCCAGCCAAGACAGCTGACAAGCTTTCAAAATGCGCGCCTGTGGCTGCCGCCAAAATTCTCGCCAAAGTCGTCTTTCCGGTGCCAGGCGGTCCCCATAAAATCATGGAATGCAACGCCTGACTCTTGATTAAAGAATGCAGAGGTTTACCAAAAGATAAAAGATGACTTTGCCCAACAAATTCTTCGATCACTCGCGGACGCATACGGGACGCCAAAGGTGCTTCTTTTCCCAGTTCAAGTTGCAAAGATCTTTTCTCCTATAGGAGCGTTGTTTTTGATGTTATTAAATTTGATAGCGCTCTTTTGTCCGGATTTTTCCATGATGTACATTTCCGTGAGCTTCCCATTTTGAAAATGCAGTTTAATACCATCGTAGTTAGTCATTACACGATTACGCGGCTTAATACCGAACATAACATCATTGTCTTTCGACTCAGCATAAAATTTCTTGACCCAGAAAAACTCATCTAAAGCATACCAACTAGAAATCAGAACCATAGCTGGATTAGCGATTGTCCAATAATCTAATTTGGCTTTTGCGGCTTTCTTACCAGAGGAAATAGTTTTAGTAAAATTTCCGTCAGAAACAAACGTTGATTTACCACTTTCCCAGCGTATTTTATTCGGCGAAACAAAAGTCATGTAACCAGAATTGCGTATAGCAGCACTATCACTTTTACCAGCAGGAACTGTGGCTTGCACAAAACTAGCTTTCATAGAAGTAATATTTTTAAAAACTGCTTGGAGTTCGCTAGTTGCTCCAAATGCCAAGCTTGTACTCGGCAAAAGCAGCAAAAAACATGTCCATATGATTACTTTATAAATCAAAGAGTTATATTTTGAAGTTACGTTTTGTCCCAACATGAAAATTTCTCCTATTGTTTTTGCTCCCTAAAGAAGCGGTTTGTAAAATCTTTTTTGTTTTTCCCATATGCGCATGGCAAATTGCGATAGCCAAAGCATCGGCCTCATCAGGCTTGGGTAAGTTTGGAAGCTTCAACAAAAGCTTCACCATTTGTTGGACTTGGTTCTTTTCTGCCGCTCCAAAACCCACAACTGCTTGCTTAACCTGACGCGCCGAATATTCTGCTACAACAATATTTCCCGGCTCCGTCAGTGCAACCAAAGCCGCTCCCCGTGCCTGCCCTAGCTTTAAAGCGCTTTGAGCATTTTTATGCATGAAAACTTCTTCTATAGCAGCCTCATTCGGTGAAAATTTTTGTACTAAATTTCGAACTGCAAAAAAAATATCGCGTAATCTTTCTGGAATTTCTCCTTTGGCAACATTAATGGAACCGCTGGCAATATGTTCCAATTTGTTTCCAGAAACATTTATAATCCCGTATCCCATTATGCGCGAGCCTGGATCAATGCCGATGATTTTCATTTTTTTTGGGCAGACACACAGGTCTGCCCCTACCCTTTCCTCCAATTCATCATTCATAATTTATAATTCATAATTTTCTTACAGTTCCTTCACATTAGTATAAACATTCTGAACATCGTCCATATCTTCTAAAACGTCAATTAAGTTCGTAACTTTCTCAGCAGTTTCGTTATCTACTTCACATTCCGTACTAGCAATCCAAGTTACTTCAGCATTGCCTGGTTGCAGTCCTGCCTTTTCCATAGCCATTTTAACTTTGGGAAAATCTTCTTGTGTAGTAAAAACATCAACACTGCCATCGCTATTAGCTACAACATCGTCTGCGCCAGCATCTAGCGCAATTTGCATAATTTTATCTTCATTGCTTCCTGGAGGAAAACAAAGCACACCGCGTTGCTTAAAGAGATAAGAGACCGAACCAGTGGCACCTAAGTTACCACCATGCTTAGAAAACGCATGTCGCACTTCTGCAACAGTACGATTCCGATTATCGCTCAAGCAATCAATTATTACAGCAACACCGCCCGCAGCATAACCTTCATAGCGTATCTCTTCTAAGGCTACATCAGCATCTTCACCAATACCACGCTTAATAGCACGATCTATAGTATCGCGCGTCATATTGCTGCCCAAAGCTCTATCTACAGCTAAACGTAAACGCGAATTGCTATTTGGATCTCCGCCTCCACCTTGCCTGGCAGCTACAGTGATTTCACGAATCATCTTAGTAAAAATCTTACCTTTTTTAGCATCTTGTTTAGATTTACGATGTTGAATGTTTGCCCATTTGCTGTGCCCAGCCATAAAACCCTCCGAATCCGAAAATAAAATCTTTAAGCATTATATAAAATTATTTTGATTTTTTTATATCAATTCACGATTTTTTCATCATTAGAAAACTCATTCTCCAACTGTTCAATCGTAGGTAATCCAGTTTGTATTTCTTTAGGCAAAGCTTCTAATAATTGATATGTAGAAACCCCTATGGGCTTATTAGAATCACGCAATGCATATTCCACAGCTATATTATCCTTAGCTTTACATAAAATAATGCCTATGGATGGCTTATCATCTGGATGTCGTAAATGATCGTCAACTGCTGATAAATAAAAGGCCATCTTCCCTGCATGTTCAGGTTGAAACTCAATCATTTTCAACTCCACAACCACAAAGCAACGAAGTTTCAAATGATAAAATAGAAGATCAATAAATCCATCAGTTTCACCCGTAGTTACTGGGTATTGACTACCAACAAACGAAAATCCAACCCCCAGCTCTACTAAAAACTTGGATAAATGCTGGGTCAGTTCTTTTTGCAAAACTCTTTCATGTGCAATTTCTGTTTGATTTAAAAAATCGATTGTATATGGGTTTTTCAACATTTCTTCTGCCATCTCCGACTGTGGAGACGACAAAGTACGAAGAAAATTCGTGGTTTTGTCAGTGCTTACCTGCCGCTGATAAAGTTTCGTATCAATATTGTGCCATAACACAGCCCTACTCCACCCAGCCTCTATAGCTTGGTGCATATACCAATCGCGTTCAGCCCGTGTCTTAACTTTTTGCAACAACAAGATTATATGCCACCATGGTAATAGTGAAGCAACCTGCTTCACTATTTCAATATCAGGGTAGTTTTCAGCAAATTGCCGCATAAAACGAAGATTTCGTACAGAAAAACTGCTCATACCAGGAAATTCTTTTAATAAATCCTGCGATAAATGCGTAATAAAACCACTACCCCATTTGGTTTGTTGTTGTTTTTCTATCACATCATGACCGATGTGCCAATATAACAAAATAGCTTCGCTATTTACCGCTCTGGCAGCTCTTAGTTGAGCATTACGAATACGCTCCTTTAATTCGCTAAAATATTCTATATAAAGTTTGTTGGTGGAAAGCTCTTTAATCATAGAAAACTCGTTCTTGCTGTTTCAACGCTACTGCTCATATTACTGAGAAACTACAACATCGCATCCAATTATCGATTAAGCTTACATGACTTTATTTTAATCTTCCAGATTTTCTAATTTTACTCTCGCTCTAGACAGGCTACAGTTGACTATGCTACCTTTACCAAATAAGTAGAATTATCAAGGAGAAAGAGCTATGGCTACCAAAACAGGCAAGCATAAATTACTCGTTCTAACTTCCGGAGGCGACGCACCAGGCATGAATGCAGCTGTCCGCGCAGTGGTGCGTTCAGCTTGCTATTATGATATCGAAGTCTTCGGCTGCCGCAGAGGCTATCAAGGACTTGTCGATCAAGATATCTTCCCAATGGATGTGGCAAGCGTGGCCAACTGTATTCAGCGCGGCGGTACTATCTTAGAAACCAGTCGCTGCAAAACTTTTCTAGAAAAATCTACACGTGATAAATGCCGAGCTTTTTTGGCTGAACGCGGCATTGACTTTTTTGTGCCAATTGGCGGAGATGGAACTTTCCGCGGTGCTTCTCTTTTAGAACACGAAGGCGGACCAAAATCTGTTGGCGTTCCAGGATCTATCGACAATGACATTATCGGCAGCGATTACACTATCGGTTACGATACGGCTAGAAATACTGCGTTAGAAGCCATCGATAAAATTCGCGATACAGCGTCTAGCCACGGACGCTACTTTCTTGTCGAAACCATGGGACACAATACTGGATTCTTGGCCGTTGACGTCGCCATCGCTGGCGGCGCCGAATATGTCATTACTCCTGAATTTCCCATGAACAGTCAAGAATTAGCAGAAAAACTGAATGCACCTCGGCGTAAAAAACAAAGTATGATCATTGTCGTCGCTGAAAGTAAACAACCAGGACGCAGTATCTTTTTAGCCGAAGGCTTAAGAAAGCTTACAACTTTCGAATATCGCGTTTGTATTTTAGGACACACACAGCGCGGCGGATCACCAACAGCCATGGATCGCCTAGCTGGATCTTTTATGGGAAATCTTGCCGTTGAAACTCTATTAAGTGGAAAGTCTGACTGCATGACTGTTCTGAATGGCACTAAATATGAAACAGCAGCCTATCCTGATCCAAACAAACCAGGACGTCGCTTAACCGACGAACACATGATTAAAATTAATAACATTTTGGCAACATAAAATATGAAAAAATCAGAAAAACTTGGCCTATGGATGTTAACCGCTTTAGTAACGGGCAATATAATTGGATCCGGAATTTTAATGCTACCGGCTGATTTAGCTCGCGTTGGCAGCATTAGTCTTATAGCCTGGATTTTCACAGCCTGCGGCGCGCTCGCCTTATCTCTAGTATTTGCAAAAATGAGCAGCCTTTTACCCAAAACAGGTGGCCCATACGCTTATTCCCACGCTGCATTCGGCGATTTTATTGGTTTTCAAACCGCTTATAATTATTGGATTATGGTTTTAATCGGTAATGCTGCTGTGGCTATAGCTGCAATTGGTTATTTGCGCGTCTTTTTTCCGTGTTTACATAGCCCACTTTTAGGAACAGCTGTTGCTATAGGTATGGTGTGGATTTTTACTGCGATTAATTTAAAAAGTGTCCAAGCTGCTGGCATAACACAAATAATCACAACTATTTTAAAATTTATACCGCTTCTGGCTGTAGCTATCTTAGGCTGGTGGTATTTTCATCCAAGTTATATCACACAAAACTTTAACGTCACACACACATCTAACTTTTCTGCTTTTTCCTATGCCGCAACTTTGACTCTCTGGACCTTTATTGGCTTAGAATCAGCAACCATTCCCGCTGACTCGACTGAAAATCCGAAACGCAATATTCCTCTAGCTACTATACTAGGCACCGCAATTGCTATGTTTATTTACTTCGCCAGTACCGCGGCTCTAATGGGCATGATTCCACATGAAGTTTTAGTAAATTCCACTTCGCCATTCGCAGCTGCCAATGCCATGATATTCGGTAAATGGGGTGAATGGATCGCCGCTGCTGGCGCCATAATTTCTTGCCTTGGTGTACTTAATGGTTGGATTTTGATTCAAGGCCAAATGCCAATGGCAGCTGCCGCTGATCGTTTATTTCCCGAGATTTTCAATAAACGCAACAAACACAATATTCCCGTATCTGGACAAATCATATCTTCAATAATTGTAAGCCTAATGCTACTTGCCACCACAAACCCAAGTTTGATTGACCAATTCCAAATTTTAATTTTACTAGCTACTGTAATTGCGCTACTTTCTTACCTCTACACTGCAGTTGCTGAAATTATTTTACTTCCCAAAGAAGGCTTCAGACAACGCAAAAACATAACGCAAATTATCATTGCCGTTTTCGCTGCCGCTTATTCTTTCTGGGCAATTTTTGGTTCTGGCCGAGACATTGTCTTCTACTTAGCCATTTTAGTCTTCTCTAGCGTGCCACTTTATGCGTGGTTAAAAAATTCTCATAGTTCTTAACAGACTGCGACTTTATTTTATATGTTATTGATTTATAAAGAAAACGTGTAGACATGTTTTTCCCCACCTAGTTACAGATTAGGTGAGTCTTAAAATAGTATTAAAACAAAGCTGTTTTACCTATCATCACCTTAAGGTCACTTTGGTTGTTATGGTATAATACGGGAAGTTATGAAGGATGTTAGGAGAGCGGATGTGCAGGGATGAAGTTCGTGTATCTTGAAGGTTTTAAACACCTGTATCTACTGCTAGCACTCTATTTTGCTATCCAATTTCTTTGTTCAACGAAGTTGATATTGCAACAAAATATGCCACATAGCGCTTTAAAATGACAACACAGTTACCGAAATCACAACCATCTGCCCATTTTCAAAAGCCAGTCCTATCTGGTGATTCATTTATGTTACCTATAAGCTGGGGAAAGATTCACTGTTGTTCAAGCGAATATTTAAATCAAACCATTCCTCTGCTATTAAAATCTTTTCCGCCACTAATTCCTACAACAACAGAATCTAGTTCAACATCTAGCAGCACATCTTCATCTACGCAATTGCAAAATCCACCTCCTCGCATATTACTACTAACTGCAGCCTTACAAGGATATAACGGATTTATTTTACGCCAAATCAATCCTGGTCCAATCAAAATAACAACCCTTGAAGAAGCTAGAGCACAAGAAATTGCAGAAGAAGATGTATGGCTGAAACAAGAAGGTAGGGAATTAGCCGAAATACCTTCTTTTTGGACACACACTTTACACTGGCAAGATCTTTTGAGAAATGAACAATTCCCAGGCGCTTTGAAACGAGTTATGGATTTATACGTTCCATCAAATCAAAAAAGAATGCGACAAGAATTAGAACAAGTACGCAAGCAAGATGAAACCGCCAACCAAAAACTTACTTTTTCTGATCAGGTCGACAGCATTATTGGTGAAATGGTCGGGAAAAATAGGCGCGATATAGATGATTGGAATGCAAAAAAACCACTCCAACGAGTTGAATTTAACGTTGCAGAAGCTATTAGATACAACAGGGAATATTTATTTGAAGAATGTGCTATGCAATTTGTATTAGCTGATATGTTTAAAGCTAATGGGCTTAAGCATATTTTTTATACTGAAAAACCCAAGAAACCGATTGAAACCATAAACCACATCATTCGAGAAGAACACCTCGGGAAAGATTTGTTGCAAACTAACACTATCGTATTCCATCATCGGTCGGAGCAAAAGAAAACAACGAAGGCTGCTAGAGAACACACACTTACCTCTGTAGGATTTTTTGCATCTTCCGTTGTTAATCCAGAAGTATCGACAATTGATTTGTCGCACATTTCTGAAACAGGATTACAGGAATTGAACCATAAGCTTACCGCAACTATGGAAAGAATGTATGTCAAATTTGCTAAATGGAAAGTAGCTATTTTGGTTGCAATGCAGACAGCAAAATTAGGTATACCCTTGCCAGTTGAATATGAGCAACACCTTCAAGAAGCGCAAGCCTTTTTACAGAGCGAATCCACTCTAATATGTACTAAAACAACAAAAGAAGGCTTATCTATACCTACTATGAAATCATAGACCTAAATTTCTCTCTAAGGCTTGAACAACGTTACTATACGTTACGATCAAGATAAATAGATTAGATAATTCTTAAAATAATCTTAAGATAAGATCTTTTCTCGAGCAAGCGACTTAATGCTGGTCCTAGTATTGTGGTACAATACGAGAAGTTGTTATGGATGTTAGTAGAATGGATGAGCATGGATGGTCTCTGATAGGAGTTAATATTTAGCTCCAATTATCTTCAGTTTTCTGTGTCAACTGTATTTACTAATACTTTATATGTTCTAGTTTTTAATTTTCAATTTTACTTCGGTGCAACATGAAATTCGCTAGATTTGCTGGACAAAATCCTGATCTTACGAAAGCTAGTTGCTTTTTGGGTATCAGCAAAGACGTTCCATACTATCAGGGCGAATCGCTGCGTGCAATATTGAACCTGATTTCTCGCTCAGAATTCTCAGCAAAACGCTTAGTCATGTACGCCGATGCGTTAGATGCTTATAATTTGATAATACGCGATCCTTCTTCATCTTTAAACGATCTACAGGCCAAAAGACAATTAGCAATCCAGGGGGGTGATGTATGGCTTGCCTCTCCTACTGGAGGACAGTTATTGCAATCTGTGCAATGGTCTCGCCCCGTAATACGTTGGTCAGAAATTTTAGAAAACCCATATTTCGCCACAGCATCTCGCATTATTGATGATTTATATGTGCCGAAAAACGGCAGAAAAATACTAGAAAGCAGAAAAAGCGAAGAACATGTTAGACTACAGCTAGCTTTTAGCAATGCAGTAGATAGAACAGTGGGAGAAAGAATAGCCAAACTTAGAGAACCCATGGGCGAAGCATTTGATCTGCAAAGGATTTTCCCATTGGTATTGGCATATATTTTAGAAGAATCTAAGGGTGAGCTAGTTATTGCTGAGGCATTTGCTTGTGAATACGAATTATATCCAAAAGAGCGACCAAGTTCTGCGGTATCAGTCCATACAGACATTATCCAAAAACCTGAAATTCTAAAATGGCTTACTATAAAAATAGTCGAGCAAACCCCCAAGAAACATCGTTCTCCAATTACATGTTCGACAGTTACTTCCTCTAGCAGCTCATCATCTAGTACAACGGAAGGCTTGGTTAATCATGGTATCTTTGCCCAATCGTCATTCACTTCCCCGACCATTTTGCCTCCAGATGGTATGGCCATGTTGAGTCGTGTACTATTGTACTCTGTGCAAATTAATGGCAGAATGGCTGGTTTCACACAGCTATTGGGGGAAATAGCAAGTATACCGAAACATCTTCCGTTAACTCCAGCAATAGAAGAACGCCTCGATGATATGCAAGGTTATTTCAAAACAATCGGTCTCGTTGAAATGTTCGATCTTGTGGTAAGTATAAAGCAACAAAGATCCGCAAAAAATAATGCAACATCGTCGTCCCCATCAACTACAATGCTTCCTTCTCAATAAATAAAAGAATTCATACAGGAGTAATCGCGGCATGGCAAAGAAAAGACACGATCAGAGTGATATTAACGATGTTTCCTTAATAAATATTCTTGATAACATTCCCGGAACTGTTTATTTAAAAAACACCCAGGGCCAATACTTGTATTGCAATAAAGAGCTTGCGAATATTCTTCACTTGTCAAATGGGAAGGAAATAATAGGCAAAACTGATTATGAAATCCATTCTGCCAATATAGCCAAAACGATAATCAAAAGAGATAAACGAGTTTTAGCCACTGGTGTGGCAATTACTATCGAAGAAAAGGGTATAAATGTTCTGGAGCAGCACGCTATTTACTTAACAAAAAAAATCCCACTACGTGATTCTAACGGTAGCGTTACTAGTTTATTGGGAATCTCCATAGATGTGACCACTAAAAAACAGGCTGAACAAAAGGTTATCGAAACATATCAGCAAAACGAATTAACTTTGGAAAATATTATTTCATACATGCCTGGCAACGTTTATTGGATTAATAAGAAAGGTATTTGCATGGGATGCAATGATAACCAGTTAAGGACGTTAGGTTTACGAACTAGGGACGAGTTTGTAGGCAGGCTGTATACTGATGTTTTAAAAGATGGTTCGGCCCTAGCAGTCAAATTAGCTAATGAAGAAGTTATGCGTTCTGGAAGACCGTTTTCCAAAGAGGAAGAAGGCCTGAATGAGCATGGCAACAAAGCAATATACTACACTAATAAAGTTCCTTTGCGATCTCGCAAAGGAGATGTGATCGGACTAGTGGGCATTTCAGTCGACATCACCGAACGGAAACAACTAGAAGAAAAGCTGGCGGCGGCGTTGAAGGATGCTAATGCAGAAAATGAAGCCAAAGATGCTTTTTTAGAAAACATGCGCTATGACGT
>JBAYJT010000008.1:0-44936 GCA_041664965.1 Gammaproteobacteria bacterium | reverse complement strand
TCTTGCTAATTTATCTGCAAAAGATTCTGAAGAACTGCTCTTGAAAATTGAAAATGAGTGTAGAGCTCAGGGATGCTCGTTAGAGAGGCCTGAAGTAAAGTCGGTTATTGATGCTTTGCGAGCCCAGGTTACAGAAACTAACAGATTAAATGTTCAGTATGCCGTCTTGAAAAATCCGCTGTCTGCAGCAGCCCCAACCTCTGCAAATCCAGCACAAGAGGCCGTTCAGACCTCGCTTTCTAATCCTCCAGTCTACGCTGAACCCGGTAATTCTTAACCCCCTTCGTTCAAGTAGGGAACAGGCATGCCTGTTCCCTACCAAACATGTCTACCACGCCTTTGGCGTGGCAAGCACTGATTTCTTTTTAAATCAATAACTTGTATTTTGAAGTTGGGTTTTGGTATAATATAGACATCCGGGAATGCAAGCGTTATATCCTAATATGTTTACCTATAAAGAAATATATAAACAGCAAAAAGGTGGGCCAGAACAAGTTGTTTCACAAGACTATATTGGTTTCTTCCCCGGTGGTGCTTTTTATGAAATGCA
This sequence comes from Gammaproteobacteria bacterium, assembly GCA_041664965.1. Lineage (GTDB taxonomy): Bacteria > Pseudomonadota > Gammaproteobacteria > UBA9339 > UBA9339 > JBAYJT01. Next base: position 44,386 of record JBAYJT010000008.1, on the reverse strand, counting down.
AAAAGAGAGTGTTGAATCGTACCAAAATAAACATGGTTGGAAATTTCATATTGCACTGGATGATTCGCGGCCGCAGGGAAGTGCTATAAGTCCCAATATTGCGAAAGGATGGGATATTACTAAACAAATCCTAATGAATCATGGGGTGCAAGGTTTCAAGGTTGTTAGGCCAGAAATACCTCCACTTGGCTTATCAAAGCCGGTCCAAGGACGTAAACAAATAACTATTTATGCGGAAACTGAGACTCCACAACGATCTCCAGCTGAATGGGCGAAGATATTTGACGAAATAACCATGAAGTTGATTGATGCTGGTGTACAACCAAAGCTACCATTTACAGGTGAAGTAGATCAACACGTAGCAGGTAGTAGTTTTTTTACTTATCGTAATGAAGCAGATGCAAATGGGAAATATGTTCCAGCCGAAGAAGCGAGTGGATATAATCCTGGAAATCATCTCGATCCTTATCAAGGGGTTAGTTTATGCGAATCATTGTACAAAAATATGCGTACTTATCTAGCTAATAAGGATCCTAATCTGTTAAGTCAAATTGCTATGGAATCGAGACAACTAGATCCTGCTAGGATGGAAAATATTTTTTCCCATCTTCGAGTTTCCTCTAGAAGTGGAAATATTTTTACCTTTCCTCAGCGATTAACAAGCATAGCTACAATGCAAAAGGATCTTCAAAGATTGCAAAACCCATCTGCTAGTTCATCAACTACCACTCCAACCTCTGAAGCGCCAAAAGCTGTTGAGATTGGTGAGTTTGAGATGATTAATAAACCAGTACCACCGCCGTCTCGAACCATAGAGGCGCCAGTTCCTCCTCAGCCAACGCCGGAGAGGGTTGTAGGTGCAACTATATCTACTACGGGAGTTCCTGCTGCTCCGCAAACCACCGCAACTACATCGGAAGTAACTCATGCTAGTGGCGGGGTTATGCAATCCTGGTGTAAGAAGGAACAAGGGCCAAAGCTTTCCGAAGAACAAGTAGCGGAAAAGGCTCGAGAGAGCCAATCTTCACACGGTATAACTAAATGATACAAACACTGTTCAATAAACTGCAACAAAATAGGTTATTTATTATTACGAGGATATAAAATGTTTAAATCTAAAAAAAATCAAAATCTTTTTCAGCACATTTTAGGTCTACGCGTAGAACGCAGCAAAATATTTCTGACAGTGAATAATGTCCAAAACGCCGAAAATATATTGCGACGTATTAGTGCATTGAACTTGATGCACTCAAGAGAAGGTGGTCCAGGTCTTCCTTATGGTTTTTCACAAAAAGATAAGGAAATAACTATTGAAGCTAAACAGATTTATGATTTGGATGGTATCTCAACGCAGCTAGAAAATTTAAAAATTATTACTGAAGAACACAAGAGAGTTATTCAAAAAGCAATACCAAAAAATGAGCCACGATCACTGCAGTCTTCCTAGTAACCTTTGGGGCAGGTCTAGCATCTGACAAAATGTGATACGTTAGACCTGCCCCCGTGTTTTCTCCTAAAAAACATCCCCTTCGCTAAAGTAGGGAACAGAGAATGCCTGTTCCCTACCAAACATGTCTACCACGCCTTTGGCGTGGCAAGCACTGATTTCTTTTTAAATCAATAACTTGTATTTTGAAGTTGGGTTTTGGTATAATAGGCATAGGTTTCGGATGTGGTTTTTCGTATGAGGAGGTTTTTATGATGCCTAAACCAAATGGAACACGGGGTAAGGTTTTAAGAGAGAAAAAGAACGGTTCGGCATCAACTGCGATGCCAACCTCTGAACCAACTGCCGCACCTTTTGCAGCATTTGATATGCCTCAGCTAGGTATACCTCAGCCAGACCCAGTTTCCAATCCAGCTGCAGCCCAACCTGCTGCTAGTTCTTCTTCAACTTCAACTCCGCCGCCTTTATCGGCTGGGGGTGGTTCTTCTTCATCTGCAGCTCCTGTAAAAGCTGGGACTACAATCAAGTCTGAGCTGCTTAATATTGGTGTCGAAGGAATAACAGGGAAGCACTTTACTTCCACAAAAGTACAAGCAGCTTGGAATGGGGCACTACAGCCTCCTGAGATATCTACCTACGATGTTTTGCAAGGGGAAGGTATTTATGCACAACGTGAGGATAATCGTTCAGGACAGGATAGGTTGTTGCTCGCACAAGTCCCTGATTTATCTCAGTTAAAAGATCCAGAAAAACAAGTACCAGCTATTTTGGAGCGTAGTTTTAAACGCCTGCAGGCAGAGACAGCGGAGCAAGAGAAAGAAGGAAAGATACCAAAAGGTTTCGGTTCTACAGCTTGTGTTGCTGTTTCGTATAAACTTCCTGATGGTAAGGCTGCTGTTACTGTTGCAAGCCTTGGTGATTCGTCAGCGTATGTTGTTGATAACGCAGGGGGACATAAGTTAACTAACGAACATACATTGGAAAATCCCAAGGAATTAGTTCGTTGTGAACAGTCAAAATCACCTCCGGTTAATGGGAGAGTTGGAGGAAAGCTTGCTGTTTCTCGTGCTTTAGGAGACACATCTTTTGAGCAAGGTGGTTTGTCGCATGATCCAGAAATTAAAACCCACGTATTTAATGGCCCAGGAAAATTATTTATGGGTTGTGACCGCGTGTGTGTTGATACTAGCATGAAAAAGGAGGATGTTGCGGAAGCTTGCCGTAGTGAGGGTAATGCACCTAAGCCAACAAATGAAGAGATAGTGAGTAATCTGTTGAAAAGACCCCTTACAAACCCTAATGGGCTTGATGATGATAAAACAGCGTTACTTTCTAATGTTTCTGCTAAATCTGCTGGTATGGTTTATGGTGTTTTTGATGGGCATGGTGGACAAACGAAAGATGAACAGGGCAACAAAGGACCGGCTTATGGTAAAGCTCCAGTTGCAGATATAGCCCAGCAACGTTTGGCTACAATTATTAAACAAGAGACAATTAGGGAAAATTTAAAACAATTTGTAACAGGTATTACAAAAGAAGCCAGTACGGACAGTAAGCTTAGTTCCGAAGACCGCCTCTTTCTTAAGCGTGGGCTCGATAAGATTCCAGAAGTAGTGTATGAATTACTCAAATCGCCAACGGATCAATCCGCTCAAGCAAAAGTGAAAGCTGCAATAGCTGGTTTGGGGGTTAGCATTTCCTTAGAACAAGGAAAACCGGATTCGAATCGAATACGTTTGGAGAAGGAGCTGGAGAAGTACTTAGAAGCAGGAAGGTTTGACCAAGTTCCTTCAGCAGAAGCAATTCTCTCAACAGCAGCAAGTTCGACAACAACCACAACTCCTTCGCCAGCAGCATCTCCACCATCCACCGCTACACCAGCAGCTGCTTCAAGTGTACAACAAGAAGGAATCGATACAGCTGAAGATAATGGTTTTGAGGTGGTTGAAGCATCATCTAAAATATCATCCAACGACTTGTATTTGTCTTCTTTGCCGGCGATTCAATCAAGTATATCAATGCTAGGAGGCGTTCCATATTCTCTAAAAATACAAAATGTCTTCGATAAAGTATCTAACATCACGGATCAAACAGCTGCAGACAGTTTACAAGGCTTACAACGTACGGTTAACAAGTTGGATAAGCAAAATAAACAAAATGGAAATCCCGACATAAAGATCTGTGATTTTTTGAAATCAGCGCAGGATTTTATTAAAGTTGCTGACCAGTATTTTAAACAGACCAGAGGCGTGAGTGCTTTAGAGGCAAATGCTTCACCAGCAAGCGCAGCTTCTGGGAGCTCCACTTCACCGCAGCCTATGACGCCATCTGCCGCTAAGCCGTCGCGCGAAATGCAACAAGCAGTAAAAAATTTTAATAAAGCTGCTAGCGGGACAGAGCAGGCTCTACAGGCAACATCGCAGACCTCCGCTGAGAGAGAGGCTGCTCAGACTAAGCCTCCCATTAAGATAGCGGTCGCTCAGTCTGAGCCCCACGGATGGATGACCAGTACAGCTCCGAAGCCTACTTCTCAATCTCAACCCCCAACTCTGAATAGTTAAGATTGGCTATAGGCTTGATGTGTGATAGAATATAGCTATATGTATCGTTACATTTTGTAGGTAAATTTTATGAAAAAAGTCGCATTACTTATTGATAATTTAGGAAAATCTCTCAAATGGATATTCTCAGAGCGCTATGACGTGCTGGAAAAGTTGCAGAAAGAAAGAGAAGTATATGAAAAGGTTTGTCAGATTGCTTCTAAAGAAAATAACCCGGTGAATGATCCTTTTGTTAACAAAGCACGTGCAACTTTACAGGGGCATGAGCAGACATTTGCAGCTAGAGAAAATCATTTTAACTTTTTTAAGATCTTTAAATTCAACGCTCAGGCGGTCCAGGCTGCAAATGTGGCAGAAGAAGCTCCCTCAGCTAATCTTCAATAAACGTACCTTCGCATTTGCATAAAACGCAGGTCTGGCGGCATGTCATGGACCTCGTGCTTTCTTCAAAAAAACACCCCCTTCGCTCAAGCTACGTAAAATAAATGTCTATATGATTTGTTTGTAAATCAATAACTTGCATTTTGAAGTTGGGTTTTGGTATAATAGACACAGGATTTGGATGTGATTTTTTATATGAGGAGGTTTGTATGGCTAAAAACACAAGAAGCGGATTATTGGGTGACGCTTTGCACGCTGGGACCCCAGAGCAAACGACGCTTGAAACTATTCAGAAAATAGCCGATGAGTTGGCCGTAATGGATAAAAATAATAAGTCAAAGTATGGGGATATTAAGGAGGCTGCCAAGACCTTAACTAAAAATCCATTCAACCAAAAAGCTAGACAGAGAATAGATGAAACAAAAAAGGAATTAGACCAACTGTCATATGATACAGAAATTAAAATGTACGCAATACCTGATTTATCTATCTATTATAAGAAAATGGAATTGCGAGGGGAACTAATGTCTTTGAATGATAAATTACTCCCATTACCAGTTCCTACTACCACTGCTTCTAGCAGTAGTTCTTCTGCGAGTGAAGCTTCACTATCTGCTTCTTCTTCCTCTGCTGCCAGTAAACTATCTCCTGGGGCTGCCAAGTTACGTGAAGATGTTGCTAAAGCAGCAGAAAAGATAGAGAAGTTTTCAAAAGCAAGTGGCAATCGTCCCAACCCAAGGGAGGTTGTAGCTAGAGCTAAACAAGGTACGTCGGCACCAAGTGCACCTGGTTCTTCTTCCTCTGTTGCCAGTGAGTCAATAAAACCAGCTGCTTCACCAGCAAGCGCTGCAGCTATCGAGGATATCAAGAGTGATATTGCTTTGATCAAACCAAGCGCAGAGGTTCTTCGTTCCAGAGTTTCTTCTCGCGTCCGGACTATTCTCAATAAGATTCCATATATATTGGAAGTATTAAAAACCCCCGTAGATGAGCGGAACGCGCAAGAATATTTATTCGCTCGAAGAGAATTGAATTTTGCAATAACTGATTTAGGGGTTGATATTTCCGTAATAGATCCGAATTGGGGGTTGCAGCTAATAACTCAGGAAAAAAATCTGAAGGAACATTTAGAAAAATTTGCGCAGGGTCTTCCTGCGCTAGGAGCGGTAGAAGCTCTTTTACCTTCCTCAGCAGCAAGTTCGAAAGCAACCACAACTCCTTCGCCAGAGGCTTTGGAAGTTAATCGCCTTAGGCGGCAAGAGGTGCTTAGAGATATTCAGAATTATGCCGATCAGTTGGCCGAAATATATGGTGATAAGCCGGCGTATGAAAATATTAAGGAGGCTGCCAGGAAACTAACTGAAGAAGCACATAACGAAAAAGGACCATATGACCAAAACGCTAAAGATACAATAAACAATGCAATGAAGGCATTAGAGGATACATTAACATATGCAGATAATGGGGAACGGCTTGATATTTCTAAGCTCTCTAATGAGCAGGGGTTTACGTTTAATATAATATTTGGATTGAAATCTGCACTAGTATGTCTTATTGAGCTATTACCCCCATTAAAAGCAGAGGGTGCGTCGTTGGCACCGTCGAGTGCGCCTACAACCACAACTCCTTCGTCAGCAGCATCTCCACCATCTCCTGCTAAACCAGCGGCTGCTGCACCAACAAGCGTCGCAGCTTCTGTGGCTTCTACTCCGGCGCCTGCGAAATCGCCTAAAAAGCAGCGGCCAGAGCCTCCACCGAGTAGGAGTGAGGGTACGGTAACAGCAGCTTCCACGCGCAGCTCTACGCCACCGCGTGCGAGATCGTCTAAAGAGCAGACGCCAGAGCCAAATTCGCTTGAAATGAATACTATACATCCAGGTACTGCTAATTCAGCCGAAATTTTTGCAAAATTAAAAGCGGGAAACCCTGAAGCTCCAGTGGTTACCCAGAAAACTCGGCGTGCGAGATCGCCTGAACCAGTTTCGCCTGAAGGCTCTCTTGATGTTTCAGATGTTTCAAAAAAAGATCCGCGAGCTTCTAAAGTTACAGGTGTTATCCAGCAACTTAAAAAATATTTAGGGAAAGCTAAAGAAGAGATAGGCAAGGTAAAAGCTAAACCAGTGGCTGCTGCACCAGCAAGCGCCACAGCTTCTGTGAGTTCCGCTTCTTCACAATCTACAAGTTCAGTGTGTGGTCCGGTTCCACCAGGTGGGTCCGTAAATGCCGATCCACCATCACAAGGATGGGTGAAATCTAAGACTGTGGGCGAAGAATCATCTAAAGTACCTAAGTAAAATAGGCTGGGGGCAGGTCTAACATCTAACAAAATGCGATATGTTAGACCTGCCCCCGTACTTTTTTCTAAAAAACATGTCTACATGATTTCTTTTTAAATCAATGAGTTGGATTTTGAAGTTCAGTTCTGGTAAAATATACGCAGACTTTGGGTATGATTTTTGTATAGGGAGGTTTTTATGCCTAAACCAAAAACGACGACAGCAAGTTCGACGACAACCACAGCTTCTGCGCCAGCACCAGCACCATCTCCTGCTCAATCAAAAACGGACCCAATTGAAGAAGATTTTGTGCTGGTTGATGGAACAGGAGTGTCAGCAGCAAAACGAGAAGGTGGTGGTAGCAGCTCCACCACACGGGAACAAATTACAACACCTGCAACCCCTGCGCCTCCAGTGAGCGTCGCGTCTACAAGGCGACCCACTTCGCCACGGCGTGCTAAATCTCCAGAGCCTACAAGGGCGTCTGGATCTGCGTCTGCGGTCCAACCTCCTGTGGTTTCCCAGGCTCAACCTTCTATGTCTACTTCAAGTTTTTCGTTTGGGAGTCTTCCTACTCCGGCAACCTCTGCGACAATATCGCCATTATCTGCTCCATCGCAAATTAAATTTGACGCTACATTAATACCTGGTTTTGATAGTTATGTTGCAGACTTAAGGGAAAGCAAATTTAAAAAAGATTTTGCTGATTTAGTGCTACAAATAGCAGGTTCTGATGATAATGTAATAGGTTTTGATGGTTTTTCTCGGTTTGTAGTTGCGAAACAACCAGGGTCTAACGTGCCACAGACTGCGGCTGAACTCTTAAAAAGTACATTTGGAGCAGGTAATTATGAATTGTTGCTTAGTCGTTATGATCCAGATTTATTAAATAAAAGCGAACGCGAGGAACAAGCGCGATTGCCGGAAGGGGATAGGTTTTTAGCAAAAAAGCAAATTAATTTGTTTCGTAGAAAAGACGGAAAAGTTGGTCTGAATGTTCATTATTATGACTTGATGTATGAGCATGCTGGCAAAATTCAGCGTAAGCCTGGTTATAAGGATGACGAGTATGTTTTAGAGCAAGATGGTTTTAAACCAGTTATTTCTGAGACTGCCCAAGGGTATGATCCTAAATTGACTATGACAAATAGGGATCTTAAAAATAGAAAATTTTCTAAAAAATCTCCTTTGGGAATACTTCGTGAAGCCGAATGGGTCAGTGGATCTAGAGTTCCTGAATCGATAGGTGGATCTGGAGTTTCTGAATCGATCAGTGGATCTTCCGTAACATCTTTCATGCTTGATATAAACAGGGGGATTTTGGTTAATTCTGGAAGTTGCACCAGCGATATAAATTTAACATTGCTTCGTGGTAAGGCAATGTCCCAAGAGGAGGCTGCTAAAGCTGTTCTTGGTGAGCGTTTAGGAACCTATGTAGACAAAAAACAGCAAGTAGAGACTTTCAAAGCTATCAATGATTACTATCATCAAGGTTTGATGGGTGGTGAAATAAAATCACAACTAACGATGATGGCTGCTAAGAGCCCAATCGGCTGTAACTATCTTGTGACATCTGTGAAGGGTTTGACTCCTCAGTTAGCAAATAATTTGAGTTGGGTGAGTCAAACTTTTTCTGAAGTAACATATCCAGCTATGGTAAAGAGCGTTGATGCTGAGGGAAAATTTCAAGCAGCTTATTATTATGATCCAATAGGAAAATTTTTAGTACCGCTTCCTACAATTACTGAAAAAAATTTTCCTAAATTAAAGTCGCTGTCGGCGAGTTTGGCAGATACAGAGTTACCTGAACGTGTGCATGATGCTATTAGCGAAGCTCTTCAACCATATTCTACTCTCAAGAACGATGATCATTCTGCTAATTTATATAGAGATGCCGCGGGCAATATTGTTTTAGAGGGAGAATTTGCCAATCCAATTTATCAAAAATTAGAATCTTCTTGGCTTCCGAGTTATTCTGTAAAAATTCCAGGCAGGATAAGAACTAAATACGTTTTAGATCCCAAGCAAGGTTTTAAACTCGTAAGTGTGGAATTTAGTGACCTATTTATGCGTAGGTGGTTTTTGGGGGAGTTAACGCAGAAGGATTGGCAAGAATTAGCAACCAGAGCTCAAGAAGAGGCTCGCCTTTCTGCTACACAAAGCATATCCGCATCAATTGTTTCATCGACAACAACTCGACCCCCATTGCCCTCTAGTGTGGCAACAAGCTCCTCATCGTCTGCTACGACTAAGCCAACAGGTGGGCGAGGCCGTGTGCATCCGGTGACCCCGTCAATTAGCGCAGTGCCTGCTGCGAGTGCTGCGGTTACATCGAAGCCAGTGAGTACTACTAAGCCAACAGGAAACACAGCAGGTTTTTCGTTTTCAGCTTTGCCAGCTTCCTCTGCGCCTCTTGCGGCTACAACCACAGCGGCTAGTTCGAGTGTTACTGCTCTCCCAGCCACGACTAAGCCAACAGGTAGACCAGGCCTTGTGTATACGGTGACATTACCGCCAATTAACGCAGCGCCTGCTGCGAGTGTTGCGGTTACATCGAAGCCAGCGAGTGCTACTAAGCCACTAGGAAACACAGCAGGTTTTTCGTTTTCGGCTCTGCCAGTTCCATCTGCGCCTCTTGCGGCTACATTGCGGGCGGTGAGTGTGGAAGTTGAGGATCCAGAAAGTACACAAACGTTGTGGAAAGATTTTATTAGAGGAAGCTTGCTTATCGTTGGTTTAGATAAAGAAAAATTTAAGGAGGATAAGGAAAAGCCAGAAGTTCCCCCTAGATTTATTAAAGCTTTAAATACTGCTTTAAAATCTGAAAATATTTATACTCATTTAAAAACACATTACCAACAGGACACTATTTTTGGAAAAGTTGTAGGTATAATGCAAGACAATGTACCCAAAAACGACAGTGGTTTGATGGTGATGGATTTTGGTAACCGTCAGCAAATTATGAGCAAAGCAAAAGGTTTGGATCGTATTTTTATAGATATAACTTTTGATAGCATTACATTAACCACTACAAACTTAGAAATTCTTAATGTACGGTATCCTGGCAGGGCAAGATTCGTGTTAAATACGATACATCCAGAACTTGGGTTTAGATTAGAAGGCTTTGACTTGCCGCCTATTTCGGAAGCTACTTTGCGGCAATCTGCATCTCCTGCCGCTAGCACTACAACAACCACCAGCCCTACAGCGCCGGCTACGACAAGTAAGCCTGTGACAATGGGTGATGGTTCATCTTCTTCATCTACAGGACGTATGTTGCATGTTTTGGCACCCGAAGCCGCCTTACAAAAGGCAGAGGCGGTGGCAAATAGACTTGATGGGGTATTGGGGGTAACACCGGCATCTACTAGTGTTGCGCAAGGAAAAGGATTGCAGGGAAAGCAGCCGCCAGAGCCTCCAGTTACTACGGTACAAGCTAGTTCTTCTACGGTGGGGTCGCCTAAATAGTCGTAGCGATTTTTGTTGAAAAGGAATAGAATATTACAGTGTTAGCTATTGTGTTGTTTGGGAGAGAGCGTTATGTCATTTTTTATAGAAAAAGCTCGTTATCTGCGAGAAGCTATTACCTGGACGTTCTCGACGCGGTCAGAGGCTCTTGAAGCTTTAGAGCAAGCTAGAGTAGTAACTCAAGAAGTGTATGATAGCTTGGGATCGCGAGATCTTGCAGTAAAAGATGAGAGGGTGCAAAGAGTGTTAGCTCGATTCGAAAATCACAGAGTAATTTTTCAAGAAAAAGAAAATCGCTTCAATTTATTTAAAAAAGCGTCGAGTTTGTTTCAAAGTACAGCTCCGGCAGCCACAGTTCAAACGCCAGCCGAAGAATCAGCGGCAGGCCCTGGTCCTTCTAACTAGTCGTTCATTTTTAGCCCACCACCTTCGCTATTGCACAAATAAGGGCTATTGGTATGGAATTTTTCATACAAGCCTACTAAAAAAGCAAGGTCAATTACAATTATTAAGAGACATTTAAGAGTTTTTTTGCTATACTACAAAGTAGATTATGTAAGTAAAAAACATCGTAGAAACATGTCTACGAAATATTGTTATAAATCAATAAGTTATATTTTTATTCTCGGTTCGAGGGAATTTTATGTCAAGTAGTGCACCTAAAACAACAACGCCAGTTACTCCTACCGCTTCAGCGGGTGGTTCGTCGTCTCCTATCCCGAAGTTAGATGAAAAAATAACGTTCGAGAAAGGCGAGAAGAAAAATGAGTCAACTCAGTTGGTAGAAACAGTACAAATGGGACAAGGAATTTTGCTAAGTAAAGATGGTTCTGTTTATGGACGGAGAGAAGATCATCGAGCGGGGCAGGACAGAATGTTGGTTGCTTCTATGCCTGATGTAGGATCTTTGGTGGATCCTTCTAAACAGATACCTGAAATTTTGAGAAGTAGTTTTGCAATAGTTCAACAGCGGATTAAGGATACAATTGGAGAAGAAGCGCAATTTGCTGGTACAACAGCTTGTGTTGCGATGACATATAATCTTCCGAATGGAAAACATGGTGTTTCTGTTGCAAGTGTTGGTGATTCTTCAGCCTATGCAGTTGATGGAAAAGGAGGACATGCACTGACAGTGGCACATAAGTTGAGTAATCCCGGGGAACTAGAGCGCTGTAAAAAAGCAGCTCCGAGTTACAAATACACAGGTGAAAATGTAAGGGTTGGTGGTCGTCTTGGTATCATGGTTTCGCGGGCTTTGGGTGATACTAATTTTGAGAAAGATGGTCTAATTCATGAACCAGAAATTCAGACCCTGCCGCTTCAGGGTCCTGGAAAGTTAGTTATGGGTTGCGATGGCGTGTGTGAGGACACTCACATGAAGGTTCAAGATGTGCACCTAGCCGTTCAAAAAGAGAAAACTAATCAAAAAGTTGTAGAACGTTTGTGGAAAACAACAAAATCGCTCGGAAGGACAGACGTTTATTCGGACGATCTGACGCTTTTGTGCGCTGATGTTACAAACCCAATGATATATTGCGTATTTGATGGGCATGGTGGTTCTGGGCAATACGGGGTTGCTATAGTTGCGGATTTTGTAAAAACAAATTTACCTCAGATTATTCAGGAAGAAACATTGAAAATTGTGCGGCAACAAACGTTGTTGGCAACTAGTCCGTCTACGATAATTTCTTCTGCTACTCTAGCTGCCTCATTAACCACCACAGCTCCTCCTCAACCCGCGCCAGCTGTTGCTGCAGCTCCAACAGCTTCAATTTCAACTTCCGCTGCTTTTCGACCTGCACCATCGACTGCGGCTGCGCCATCGCCAACAGCTGTTTCAACCGTTGCATCAGCTACAACCACCACCCCACCACCCGCATCCCCAAAAATGGGAGCAGTAAAACCGGCGTCACAAGAAATCCAAGTATTGGATGAGTTCGAGAAGTTTCTGAAGGATTTGAGAGATGTCAAAGTGGAAAATGGGGAAAATAAAGAGGAGGCTAGAAATACTTTTTGGAATGACAATAAACCAAGATTTATAGAATTGCTTAATGCTGCTGATTCTGAAGATTTGAAAAAGATAAAAAATCGAATAGAAAACAAGCCTGGTTTGCAGGGAACGAAATATCCTCAGATGCTTTTAGAGGAGCTGGATAGGGTAATACTATCAAAAGGAAACGCGATAGCAAGTTCTGCTGTTCCTGCTGCCGCATCAACAACAACCGCTACTACTCAGCCCGCGACTCCACCAGCAGCATTGTTCATACCTACCCCAGCGTCTGTGCCGAGGTCGGCAAAAACCTCAGGTCCTGCGGCAAGACCGCCATCACCGTCGCCACAAAGGCCTTCGTCTCCTCGTCCCACTGCCGCTACGTCTTCGGGTGGTGGATCTTCAAGTAGCGCTGCCCCTCGACCATCATCTCCTGTTACACCGCCATCAGCGCCTAGAGCTACATCTGGACAAGGTTCAGGTTCTACTGCTCCAGCGGTAGTCAGTAAGCCTTATGATCCAAGTCTTACTGTAGATTCAACACAGTTTTCTGCTATTGCCTCGCGATTTGTCGGTATAGATGATGAGTTTGTGAAGGCGTTAAGGGGCGGTGGGGTTTTCACAGCACACAAAAATGTGAATGCGTTAGAATGGAGTGACGGCTTTTATCCTGAGTTTGCTAGGGAAGCTAAACACGGTACAGAAGTTATAACTATAGAGGACAGTGACTTAATAAAAAAACTAATAGCTAGATGTAAGGATTTGCAAGAGTTAAAGCAAGAAAAGCCGCAGGGTAATGCAGATCCAGCAGTTAAGAAACAAAATAGGGAGAATGAAGATTTTGCGCAGAAAGAATGTGACAAAGCATTAGGCATCGAAGGTGCTTATGAATCTATCAAAAGTGCTTACGTTCAGAATATAAAGGATGCTTTTATAACAAATCATTTGCTTAGTATATTCTTGGCCTCGTTCGATAAATTTGGTATTTCAGCAAAAGTAGAACCTCAATTTTCCACATTGAATTACAGAAATCGGGAAGGACAGATTGTAATCGATTTTGAATTAAAAAATTTAAAGTTTATTTTGGAAGGGGTTCAGGGTACACAACTATCCCAGCATAGGTGGGAGAAATTTTTTCAATCTGGCGGTGACATAAAAGGCTCTTTAGTTTATACACCTGAAGGATTTGAGTTAGAGAAGTTAGAATTTAATAGACAAGACATACACGATTTTGTGGTGGGGACGCCCAAAAAGCCAACGGAAGTATTGGCTTGGGTTAATGAACAGCTTAAAGCTTCTCAACAGCAGGAATTATCAATATCGGAGGAAGTAAGGATAAATGCAGATTATGCGCATGAATTAGCAAACTTTGGTCAGAAACTGCATGGGTTTGATGATAGATTATTGTCATTACCAGATCTTACAGCTCTTTCAAACACCTATGACATAGTAGGTGAGCAACTTGTACAAGTTGGCGTTGATCAAAATAATAACCCTAGATTAGAGAAGGTCAGTGATATGCAAGCCTTGTTGTGGGAATATCCTGATCCAGCTAAGATCAGGCTCGAAGATTTTGAATATGTTAGAACATTACAAAAAGAAAAAATTTACCCAAAGTTAAGTGGAGAATATACCTCAGATCTAGCGCAAGGAGGAAAGCCTGCTTGTTTAAATGAACAAGAAAAGTATCCAGTAAAGGTATGTATCTTTTTGGCTCATGAAGTTAGAAGAAAGCTAATTAATTTAGCTGAAGAGTTTAGGCAGCTTCTGATAAAATTAGAGAATCTTACCCCAGAAAGCTTAGCGGATTATGGGCAGAGATTGCATAAACTTAAGGACGAGGCGAGTGATTTGAGTTTTATTGACCACATAAGTCCACAGCATCAGACTCAATATAAAGAACTTATAGATCTCGGTAAAAACTTGAATGATTTAACTGCGCGTCTTTATAACACCTATTTAGATAGGGAAATAAGTTTGTTGCGTGTTAAACAAAATTTTTCTGCAGCCCTCTTAGAATGCTGCGGTCCACGTCAAAAGAAGGATTTAACTTATTTTGCCGAATTGTTGCGTTATTGGCATTTAAGTGAACAGCCAGACCATCAGAAGTCATATCCTTTTGTTGTAAGGAATTTTGTAAAATTTGTAATCGACGGTTTGGGGGCGAATCCACCAAATGATAAAGCGGGCTTTCCTGGAGCATTTGGTGGTTTATTTGGAACAAATGCAATGGAGGATGTTAAATTACTAAAAGATCTGATGCAAGATCTTGACTTTCATTCAGCCGGCATAGATGTCCAGAAACAGCCATTTTGGAGTTCTATACTAAATCGTTACGATATTTCAAGTAAGTTGAAGTTACTGACAGAACTGCACGCGTCGCCATTAGTAAAAGGCAGCTCTGAGCAGCGATTGGCTACTTTACTACAAGAAAACATTATCGGAACTATCAGGATTTCAATCACCGACGATTTGTTATTGAAATTAAAACGGTTAGACCCTACAGCTTCAATAACCGCCACAACAACCCCAGTGCCATCAGCTAGCAAAAAATTAGAGGAACTTTCTAATGAGGAACTTAATTTCTTGTCTAATGTTGGGCGTGAATTAGATAGACGTTATGCTCTTAACATTGAGGCCTACGAGAAAGGGAACAAACTTCCACCTGAACTGGTTTTCGAGGTTAAGCAGCAATATAACGATTGTGATCAGCTCAATGCGCGGGGTGGACTTCGTGATCAGCTGCGCGCGGAGTTATTGGATCGAGAGCAGGAGAAGCGCAATCCTAATTTTCGGCAGGAACGTGAGGAGGCTTTTCAAACTGAGGTGCGTGCGGTTAAAAGTAATCCAGTTTATTATCCTATGTTGAGTGAGTCTAAACAAACAAACGAGCAATCTCAGCCTGTTCTTGTACAGCCTGAGGAATTGATTTTGCTAAACGCCATTGAATCTCCTACAAATCAGTTACCCTTATCTGTGCGAAGACAAGCATTTCAATGTTTGCGGGTTATATTGGATGGTAGATTGCCATTTTATGGTATAGGAAAAATAGTGTCTCAATATTTGGATCCTGCTACGCGTCCTAGCGTCAATTTAGTTGAATTGCAGGCTAATCTAAAACCAAAGGCATCATTTTGGCAAGATGTGTGGAGTTCTGTTACAAGTCCTGGATCATTCTTTAAAAACTTTAGGGATAAACGAGCGGAGCGTAAAACTAGGGAACAATTGCTACATCATATTGAGGTTTTGCAAAGCATGCTATCGCCACCTGAAGGAGCAACGTCTAGTACAACTCTTATTCCTGCAATATCTGCCGCGTCAGTTGGCATGACTGTTGTATCGTCTACAGCTTCTAGTGCTCCTGCAGCTATAAGCAAAACAACCGCACCGACTGCGCAAGCGGTTACTACAGCTGCATCGACTACAACTACTCCTGTGTCCTCAGAGTCTGCTGCATCTGCAAGCGCAGCTCCAGCGCAAACAACAGCGTCTGCGGCTTCGTCTAGCACAACTACTGCTACTGCAGCTACGCCAACTAGCTCTTCATATAGTCAAATAATAACTGCTGCGGGAAGTAGTGGTCGGACCGAGGCTCCCTCTACTGTAGGTGCGGAGAGTAGTGTTACAAGTAGGGCTTCGTCTCCTGCAAACCAGAATACCCCAATATGGCCGCAGGGGGAAGGAGGGAATAAACCACCTTCCGCAGACGCACCTAAAGAAACGCTTGTTCCACCCACATAAGATGAAGCGGCTTTCATTTGGTTACATGCTTGGTCCTGTCGAAAGTATGCTGTAGTTATTACTGGCGTTATTAGGGGAAGAATTTAGTCTGTTGCGTGTTTCTATTTGCATGTTATTGTAGTGGTCTACTAGATCATGTAACTGCCAATCTATTTTATTGATATTTTTTGTTAGTGGTGGCAACAGGTCGACAAATAATTGAAGTTGTTCCTTGGATAATGTAGAGAGTTTGATGCGAAGATCATTGATAACTTTTGTTTCTTGAGGCAAAGATGGCGTATCAGTGTTTTTTAGCTTATTTTGAATAAAAGTTTGAGCAAAAGTTGCTTTATCCATTCTTTCTCGCTGATATGTTCGTATTGCAAGGATTCTTGTGCGGAGGGTTATCATAGCTGTTATTTCTTCAGATAAAGGTTGTGAATGGAGTTTATCCAACATGACCTGCATCGCTTCTCTAATTAGCAACAATTTATTATCGGGTATCGTTTCAGTTATATCTGGTTGGACCAATGCTTCTATTGAATCTCCTATTGCTTTTGCATATGCAATTATTTCTCTAGATCGAGAATAGAGTGGGTTCTCAAAAAAAGCTGAACTACATAAAACTTTTGCCATATACAGGGACCAAAGAAAAGAGTTTTTTTATGCTCAAATTATAAGCTTTGCTTAGGTGGTGGTCAAAGGGAGAATATTGGGTGTGTGGTATTAAAATTTGAAAGATACGTATGGGTTTTCTGGTGGAATGGATGTTTTTGGCTTGGTGGGAAAAGTTCTTTGTATAAGCAGACTTACTAGGTGGCTGCCCCTTCCGTTTTCTATCAATTGTGCTAGATCTTCTCTTTCAAGCTCTTTCGCCTTGGCTGCAGCTGTTTTGCCATTATTATTTGTAATATATTTATCTGTACCGGGATGATTTAATAAAAGCTTTACTAGCGCTGGTGAGCCTGATTGTACAGCAAAATGCAGAGGGGTGTCGTGCTGTAGGGATTCTACTAAATTAGGGTCAATACCAGGTACTTGTAGCAAGAAGCCTACAATATTTTCTACTTTAGATATGTCGCGTGTTGGGACAAGTACAGCTAAATGCAACAATGATATTAATGTATAGATGCCTGATCTAAGATATGGGTTTTTTACGCGTTCATTGATAATTGAATTGCAGCGCGGGAAAAAACTTTTTACTTTTTCTAGATCCAATTCTGAAATAGCCTCGGTTAGTTGTTGAAGATCTTTTTGTTCGGGTGCAGGAGAGAAAATTGTCATATTGTTACCTCTGATGCATTATAACAAAAAAAATATGCCTTTGTATTAAGGAGTTATTAAGAGACCCTGTAAAAACATGTCTACGTGTTTTCTTTTAAAATCAATTAGTTAGATTTTGAAGTTGGGGCCTGGGAAGTTGTAGTGCTACTACTAGAACTAGGAGCTGGTCTAGGCGGTGGTGGGTTGATTGTGGCGGTTGTTGTAGAAGAAGATGGTGGAAAGAAAAACAAGGGATCGGTGGATGGTTCGTGGGCTTGTCTATAAGGTAATGAGTATAAAGCCGACGGGATAGGGCGAAATTCTCCAGTAGGGTTAGCAGCTGCAGGCAATATGCGAGAAATTTCTTCAATAACAACAAATTCATGTCTTATAGCTTCTTCAATTTGAGCAAGCGCATCTTGGGGAGATATTATGTTTAGGTATTGCGTTGCTTGTTGTTCATCTATTCCCATGTTTAAAGAAAATACATTGATTAATTTAGCTCTTAAATTATGGTTGCTAATCCTTAAAGTTGTTTGGTTGCGTTGAGATTCTATTGTTTTTATTTCCTCTGACGTAAAAATTATTCCATCGTTTCTGATTTCATCTGATTGCTCTACAAATGAGATTGGAGAAGGAACTGAGGACGATGAAGATGAACTGCTACTGGAGCTAGAGATAGTGGTGGAAGAAGATGAAAATGGTGGTGCACTTAAAGATGGAGTTGAATAAACTGAGGAAGAGCTACCGTGTTGTTCGGACAAAATAATAATACCACTTGAAGCAGCTTGCAGGATGATACTCATTACTTTTCCAGGAGGAGTTTCTGCTAACTCTACCTGTATTTGTTCTTCATCTGCTTCTGGTTTTAGCTGAATACATGTTCTTGCTATTTTAGATTGCATTACTAGCGAAAGAAATATGTATTGTTTAGATGCTATGAGGTTTATTTCTTGTTCACTAAAAGAAATTCGGTTTTGTGGGAGTTGTATCATGATAGAACCGTCTAATCGTTGCTTGGTTAATAAAATTGCTTGTGTAAGGTATTCTACAATATAAAACTTAAACTAAACTTAACTAATTTAATTTTATGAAAGGATTTTTCGAAGGGCAGACACGCAGGTCCGCCCCTACGATTTTGGGAAATCCTAGTGCGATCTTTGCCAAGGTGTAACCAAGGCGATAGCGGATAATATTAAAACAACGCTGGCGAGCATCCAATAGCTCAAAGGTTCAGAGAAGAATAGGGCGCCCAAAAGCGGCGCAGTAATCACGATTATGCCATCAACCAAACTAAAATAAACCGGTCCAGCTAAGTGTAAGAGTTTGAAAAGTATGATGTAGCCTAGGCTGGCGAGAATAATTTCTAAAAATATGGCGCCGTTTACTAGATTTAGTTGATGCGGAAAGTAAAAGTTGTGAGTGCCGAAGGTGAGGGGAGTTAGCATCAGAGTTGCTGCGATAAGCATGCCACAAATTAGCGCCAAAGGTGACATGCCTTTGGCTTGTTTGGCGATGTAAATTGCGGTTAGGGCAAAGCAGCAAGGAGATAGTAAAGACGCTAAGATCCAAGGTAATTCAGATGCAGCATACGGACCGATGTGAGTTTTTTCTAAAATGAGCGACAAAATACCAGCTACTCCACATAGAATGCCACCAAATCTTTTCCAAGAAAAATTTTCAGATTTGAAACTTAAGGCCAAAGCGTAAGTCCAAAGCGGTGAAGAGTTGATTATAACGCCCAAAAGTCCGGCTGGCAGGTGCTGTGCGGCGAAATATTTGTTGGTATTAGGAAGAGCAACTCCAATTAATCCGCAAAAAAAGTAGAAGCTAAGATGTTTGCCAGAGCAAGGCAGTTTTTCTTTAAACATCCATAGGGCGATTAGCATCAAAATAGCCGCGCCTAAAGTATGCAAAAAACTATATCCTACCGGAGAAACCCCGTGGGTTGTGACAAAGCGGGCGATGATGAAACTAAAGCTCCACATGAGCCCGAGGATAGTAAGAAGCAGAAAAGCGCGTAGGTTGGTTTTCATGTTTGCAATATACCGCATTGACAAGGCCAAGGCAAAGTAGTAGTTTTGCTGGCGTTTTTGTGCGTTCTACAGTTGGTAAAATTAAAACCTATAGGTGTAAGTTATATGTTTAATCCATTGCATAATTCCCCGTTATTTCTTGCCGTAAAGCAATATGGAGATGAGAGGGATCCGACGAAACTAGGCGAGCGTTCCCAAGCAATTCTTAGGACATTATTTAATAATGGTGCTCCATTAGATCCGCAGCAAGTATTGGCAATTTGGCAACAAGTGCCTAGTTTACATTTGCAACAAGGTAGGTTTAGTGCAGTGGAGCGTTTATTTCAAGGGTATCTACCTAGTCCTACTGGTCATGCAGGTCCACTACCAATACTTCCCCGAGGGGCATTGTTTATTCCTCATACGGCACCTTCGTTGCCCCCTGAATTAGGGAGAGTAAGCAGTTCGCAAAACACAACTTTTGCACCGCCAAGAAGTATTCAGCCACCTCTTCATGAAGAACAGCCTGCAAGCTCAAACACCACAGTGTTACATAATACGCAGTAAGCCAAAAAATGAAGCTAAAATTCTACATGAGGCTGAGTATGGTAAGAAGCAGAAAAGCGCGTAGGTTGGTTTTCATACGGAAAAATTATGAATTGTGCGATAAAAAACAACAAAAGTACTTGAATTTATTTCGGCGTTCGAGTAAAACTCAACAAGACGGGTAATTCCTTATTATGTGCCAATAGGTAGGATTTTCCATCGGTGAGTCCGTTGATCTTTTGGAGTTACACATAGTGGGCGCCGTCTTTTTTTGTCTAAAATTGACATTCTTCGATAATCCTGTTTCTATAGAGACGATACCAATCTTCATTTATCTAATACCTATCCCGATTCACAATTGACCAGCATCCGCCAAGTTGCCTTTGGTTTCTAGCCATACACGGCGGTCAGGAGAGCGTTTTTTGGCGAGGAGCATGTCCATGAGTTCGTTGACGTTTTCGGCATCGTCCTCGATGGTTAATTGCACTAGACGGCGGGTTTCGGGTGCCATGGTGGTTTCGCGAAGTTGTGGTGGGTTCATTTCACCTAAACCTTTAAAACGCTGTACGTTAGGTGTGCCAGATTTTTTTTCGGCTGCAAGACGATCTAAAATTCCCTGTTTTTCTTCGTCATCTAGGGCGTAATAAACTTCTTTACCTATATCGATGCGATAAAGCGGCGGCATGGCGACATAAACGTGACCAGCTTTAACTATAGCGCGAAAATGTTTGAGAAATAGAGCGCAAAGCAAAGTGGCGATGTGGAGGCCATCGGAATCGGCATCGGCTAAGATGCAAATCTTGTGATAGCGCAGTTTTTCTAAGTTGTCAGTATTAGGATCAATTCCAAGGGCGACTGAAATGTTGTGAATTTCTTGTGAGGCTAAAATTTGATCGCTTGGCACTTCCCAAGTATTTAAAATTTTTCCGCGAAGCGGCATGATGGCTTGCGTTTCGCGATCTCTGGCTTGTTTGGCGGAGCCGCCGGCAGAATCGCCCTCGACTAAAAATAATTCACCGCGGCTTGGATCTTGAGATACGCAATCGGCTAGTTTGCCTGGCAATTGCGGGCCAGAAACAACTTTTTTTCTCTCCACTTTTTTTTCTAAACTTAAACGTTTTTGTGCATTTTGAATGACAATATTAGCCAAAGCCTCGCCGCTGGCGACGTTTTGATTGAGCCATAGACTAAAAGCATCTTTCACAACGCCTGCGACAAACACAGCTGATTGGCGCGAAGTAAGGCGTTCTTTAGTTTGACCGGAAAATTGCGGTTCGTGCAGTTTTACGGATAAAACGTAATTACAATTTTCCCAAATGTCTTCCGGACTAAGTTTGACGCCGCGTGGCAGGATTTTTCTTATGTCACAAAATTCGCGCATAGCATCGCTTAATCCACCTCTTAAGCCGTTAACATGCGTGCCGCCTTGTAGAGTGGGGACTAGGTTTACATAGCTTTCACACAAGACAGCTTTTTCTTCGGCTACCCAGGCGATCGCCCATTCAGCTACTTCATTTTCAGTTGCAAAATTGCCAGTGAAAGGTGCTTCTGGAATGGTTGTAAAACCAGCTAAAGCTGTGTTTATGTAAGCTACAAGGCCGTCGGCAAAATGCCATTCATCAACTTCGCCAGTTTGTTCGTTATTTAACTTAACTTTTAAGCCGGGACAAAGCACCGCTTTGGCGCGAAGTAGATGTTTTAAAAGAGGTAAAACAAATTTAGTGGAATCAAAATAAGTTTGGTTAGGCCAAAAGTGTATGCTAGTGCCGCTGTCGCGAGGTCCTGTGGTTCCTATTACTTTTAATTTTTCTACCGGATCGCCATCTTGAAAAGCCATTTGGCTGATTTTACCATCCCGCTTAACGGTTACTTCTAGGCGTGAGGAGAGTGCATTTACCACGGAAATACCAACGCCATGTAAGCCGCCAGAGAAGCGATAATGCTTATCAGAAAATTTAGCGCCTGCATGCAAGCGAGTTAAAATCAGCTCGACGCCAGAAATTTTTTCTTCTGGATGAATGTCCGTCGGCATACCGCGGCCATCGTCAGTAACGCTTAAAGAATTGTCAGCATGAATAGTTACTTCAACTGTGCTGGCAAAGCCGGCCATAGCTTCATCGACGCTATTATCTATAGCTTCTTGTGCCAAGTGATTCGGTGAAGAAGTGTCAGTGTACATGCCAGGGCGTCTTTTAACCGGATCTAAACCGCTTAAAACCTCGATGGCTTCTGCGTTGTAACTGTTTTTTTTGTCGTGTTTTTTGTCGCTCATGGGTTCTCTATTTCTAAGATGCTAAGAAAGCTCTAATGTTTGCGGGCAATATTAGCACAGTATTTCTGGATTTTCACTGAGGATTGGGATAGAAATTAATTATGAATGATGAATTATGAATGATGAATGAGGAATTGTTGATTTTAGCACTGTCTTAATAGGTATAACATTATGAAGAAAGTAAAAAATATTTTAATTACTGTTGCGTCAATGGTTTTTTTGATGTTTGTGTCGCTTGTTTTCGCAGAAACTAATAACCTAAGCGACCCGAATAAAGGCGTGGTTGTTAGCAAAAATGAAGCTGGTTTTTCGATTAAGCTTGCTACAGGAACTCAAAACAAAGTGAAGTGGTATTTGAAAGAGTTCGATAGTAATTTGATAGAGCCAGTCAAGAGAGATGTCAAAACATCTACTGGCAAAGGTTCGCAAAGTTATGAACAGTGGTTCTTTCGCGTCAAACCTATTGCCTTTCGCGTGCCCTGCATAACGAGTATTACTTTGATGTCGGCGCAAGTCGGCAGCGCTCAGGGCATACAAGCGAGTACTTTCCGTGTGGTGACGAGGTAGTTAGATCGACGGCCGTCTTCACGCATTAAGGCTCGATAATGTGTCCAGGAAAGGTTTGGATTGAGTTGAGGGATGGCTGAGTTTTTAGATTGGGTACGCACTGCGTAGCCAATTGCTAATTTGATTTTTTATTAAAATAGTGGATAATAATCATCAAATAGACGGGTAATTCCTTGTTATGTGCCTTTGGTGTTCCCTGCAATTTGTGGGCTAGCCTTAGGATTAGATCGACATAGCGGGCGCCGTCTTTTTTATTTGTGTTTGTTCCCATCAAATAAGATTTCTTTGCGAATTTTGTCCTTGAATAAATCATACCAATGAGTATCGTTGTACGAATATTTTCTGCTAAATCCAGCACAGAATAAATCAACTGCTTGCAGCCCAGCACTATTATGAGATTTTTCATGGTTTATGCGAAATTGCATGTCAATGTCTAAGATGCTTTCTATGTTGGTTTTTATGTACTGATTAAAAATCTCCCTTTCTTTTTTACCTTTGGACTTATCGACTATTAGTTGTACTGATTTATTTTTGTGATCACTGGAGAAATCTACTGTCTGTAAAATGATTTTCGATAGCAAATTATATAATCTGTGTTTTTCAGGTTTTGCCGTTGTTTTTTCAAGAAGTTCTCTTTTGTCCAGAATTATGGCGTATATGCTCCATGCTTGATTAGGCTGTTTGCGTAAGTTGTCTATGAAATATCTCTTAACGTTGAGCAGAGTTTGTGTGCTTTTCAGTTCTTTTGGAACATTGGTTTTTGCAAACTTCATTAGCTTTCTTTTTGCTGTATGTTTTACAGCTGTTTTGAAGCTAAAAACCGTAGGTGAGTTTTCGCATATAAGTAATGTTATTACAAAATGTGATGAGGATTCTTTTTTAAAGTTAAATCCCAAATCACCTGATTCGTCTAAGTATATAAACATGTTGCAACTTTGGTTTTGCCTGTTTGATTTGCGATTTCCTAGATTAAAAGGTAAATTCAAGTTGGCAATACCGTAAAAAACACGGTATTGACAAAAACATGTCTACGTGAATTCTTTATAAAACAATGAGTTATATTTTAAAGTGTTAGGCGAGAGAAAAATTAGAACAATTCGCAGTTTTATACGTCGCGAAAGAAAACTTTCTTCAGAAAGAGAGGAAGAGTTTGTTAAACTTTGGGCGGAATATGGTTTGGAAATAGAAACTGGGATTTTAGATTCAAAGCTTGTCTTTGGCCGTAAGGCGCCACTTTTTTTGGAGATTGGCTTTGGCGATGGAACGGCTTTACTGAAGGCTGCTATAGATTTTCCGCAAAATGATTATATTGGGATTGAGGTTTATCGCCCTGGTGTTGTGGGCTTGCTTAGCGAAGCTAAAGCTTATGGTGTTAAAAATTTACGGGTTTACCAAAACGATGCAGTAGAAGTTCTGACGCAAAACATTCCAGATGCTAGTCTTAGCGCTGTGCGAATTTTCTTTCCGGATCCTTGGCCCAAGCGCCGCCATCACAAAAGACGTCTTATACAAAGTTCTTTTTTACGGCTTCTTCATGCCAAACTTAAACCAGGTGGCTATTTGCATTTTGCTAGCGATTGGCAAGATTATGCTGAAAGTGTTTTTCAACTGGTGAATTTAGATAAAGGCTTTGTGAGGAGTGAGTCGCCTAAGTTTTTTATTCCTCGTGCGATGAGTAAATTCGCTCAGATTGGCTTAGATGCTGGTCGCAAGATCCATGAGTCAGTGTGGATTAAGACGTAGAGACGTGATTCATCGCGTCCAATTCATGTCTAATTCGCGTCTTATTTTTGTAAAGTTCCCACTTTTCGTTTAAACTTAACAACTTTCTTGAACAACGAGGGAACTTTAATATGCAAAAGAAACATCTTATCAACGCAGTATTGGCTATAAGCTTGGCAGGTTTTAGTATTGTATCTACTCCTGTTTATGCCAAACATCACAAGGCAGCGGCTGTGAAGGCTGTGCAACCCCATGCGCCAGCTACTTCTCAGCTCTCAGCGGGGCAAACTAGTTTTACTCCCGAGCAAGTCAAAGCGTTGCAAAGTATAATTCACGATTACATAGTGCAAAATCCACAGATTTTACGCGAAGCTTCACAAGCTCTACGTAATCAAGAAATGGATAAAATGCAATCGGATACTAAATCTCAAATCGTTAAGCACACCTCTGACTTGCTAAACACTGATCAACACTTTGCCATTGGTAATCCTAAGGGCGATGTAGTTATGGTAGATGTTTTTGATTATCAGTGCGGACACTGTAAAGCTATGAGTCCAACTGTGAATAATTTGGTTAAAGGTGATGCGAAACTGCAGGTTATTTTCATGGATTGGCCAATTTTTGGTAACGATTCAATTTATGCGGCAAAAGCTGCGGTAGTCGCAAAAAAATATGGCAAATATCAAGAAATGCACGATGCTCTATTTGCGGCTGATGGTGCTCTAAGTAGCGATAAAGTTCTGCAAATAGCCAAATCTATTGGTTTGGATGAAAAGAAATTTCTCCAGGATATAAACGACAAAGCAACTGATGATGTTATTAAATATAATGCGCAGCTAGCAAAAGATCTTAAATTAATTGCAACGCCAGCCTTTATTTTTATTAATCGCCAAGGCAGTAAAGTTGAATTTGTTTTAGGCGAGGTTGGATCCGATGATTTAGTCAAGGCGATTAACAAGGTTAGGGGTAAGTGAAGGAAAATTATGAATTATGAATTATGAATGATGAATGATGAATGATGAGTTGTGGATTACTTGTTCTTGTAAGATAACCTAAAACCCAACTTAAAATCGTAATATATTGATTTATAAAGAAAACGTGTAGACATGTTTTTGTGATTCTTTAGGTAAATTTGTGAACAAATCGAAACGTACAACAAATAATTTCCTCACCTTTCAAGATTTGATCTTGAAGCTGCAACAATATTGGATGCAGCAAGGTTGTGTTTTATTGCAGCCTCTAGATTTGGAAGTGGGGGCGGGTACTTTTCATCCAGGATCATTTTTGCGCGCTATAGGTCCAGAGCCATGGTCTGCGGTTTATGCCCAACCTTGTAGGCGCCCTGCTGATGGTCGTTATGGTGAAAATCCTAATCGCAGCCAGCATTATTATCAACTGCAAGTTATCTTAAAACCATCGCCTTCTAATATTCAGGAACTTTATTTAAATTCCTTGCGCGCTTTAGGTGTGGATACTTTGGTCGATGATATTCGTTTCGTTGAAGACAACTGGGAATCGCCGACCCTAGGCGCCTGGGGAGTTGGATGGGAAGTGTGGCAAAATGGCATGGAAATTACACAGTTTACCTATTTTCAACAAGTCGGTGGCTTGGACTGTAAACCAGTAGCTGGTGAAATTACTTACGGCCTAGAACGATTGGCTATGGATTTGCAAGGCGTAGATAATATGTATGATATCGTCTGGAGCGAGAGCAGATCTGGTCGTGTTACGTATGGCGATGTGTTTTTGCAAAACGAAAAAGAAATGTCACGCTATAATTTTACCTACGCTGATACGGCGATGCTAGGCAATAATTTTAATGTTTTCGAAAGTGATTGCCAGCGTTTATTGGCGGCAGAATTGTCCTTGCCGGCTTATGAAATGGTACTACATGCCTCTCATGCTTTTAATTTATTGGATGCGCGCGGAGCCTTGTCTGTTAGCGAAAGGCAACGCTATATTTTGCGTGTGCGGGCTTTAGCCAAGGCAGTTGCTGAGTGTTATTTCAAAGAACGAGAAAAGATGGGTTTTCCGTTATTAAAAAGGGAAAAAGAATAAATAATTCATAAAAAATTATGATACAAGAAGATAATAATATTTCTCAAGCTGATTTTTTACTAGAAATTGGTACGGAAGAGCTGCCAGCCAAGTCTCTACAAGGATTGGTTGCCGATTTGGCATTTAATGTTGAGCAAGGTTTGCAAAATGCTGAACTGAGTTATGGTAGAGCGGTGGCATATGCTAGTCCTAGACGGTTAGCAGTCTTGATACGAGATTTAGCTGACAAGCAGAAAGATCATGTTGTTGAAAAGCGTGGGCCCGCTTTTAGCGCAGCTTTTAATGAGGATGGTGCTCCCACGCAGGCTTGTATTGGTTTTGCTGCATCTTGTGGGGTTACTGTTTCTGAGCTCCAAAAGCATAAAACTTCAGCTGGAACTTGGGTTATGTGTCGTAAACCTCAGCCGGGCGTAAAAACAATAAATCTTATGTGCGGTATTATTGAGGATGCTGTTAAAAAGCTGTCTTTACCTAAAGCTATGCGTTGGGGAAATACTAATGAAACATTTGTGCGCCCTGTGCATTGGATTATTATGTTGTACGCAAATCAGGTTGTTCAAGCCAAAATTTTAGGTATAGAGGCTGGGCGCATTACTTATGGACATCGTTTTCATCATCCGGATCCCATAGAAATCACTCATGCTTCGCAGTACGTGGAAATTTTATCAACAACGGGTTTTGTTATTGTCGATATTGAACAGCGTAAGGAAATGATTCGCTCTCAGCTATCTGAGCTTGCTGGACAGCGCGGTACTGTAGTCATCGACGAAGATTTACTAAATGAAGTAACTGGAATGGTTGAGTATCCTGTTGCTCTTTTATGTGCTTTTAACACTAAATTTTTAAATATGCCGCTTGAAATTTTGAAGGCGGTTATGCGTAATCACCAAAGATATTTTTACTTGGTAGATGAAAAAGGAGGGCTTTTGCCTTACTTTGTTGCGCTTAGCAATATTAAAAGTAAAGACGAAAAGCGAGTTATCAGTGGAAATGAACGTGTGATGCGGGCTCGTTTGAATGATGCGGAATTTTTCTACCATGTGGATTTGCAAAAACCTCTTTCCGATTATGTTGATCGCTTAAAAGATGTTGTTTACCAAAGTAAGCTAGGCAGCCTGTACGATAAAACTAAGCGGATGGAAAAATTGGCAGCGTTTATATCTAAAGAAATTGGGGCGGACGCTACATTAGCAGAGCGCGCAGCCTTTTTATCTAAAGCCGATTTAATGACTAGTGTAGTTCGGGAAATACCAGAGCTACAAGGTGTGATGGGATATTACTACGCTCTACATCAACAAGAGCCTCAGGTGGTTGCTGCAGCGGTGCGTGACCACTATTTACCACGTTATTCCGGGGATGCATTGCCAGGTAATGACATAGCTTTGGTGGTGGCTTTAGCAGATCGTATTGATCATTTAGTTGGCATTTTTAGTATGGGCCAAGTTCCAACAGGCGATAAAGACCCATTTGCACTGCGTCGAGCAGCCTTAGCAATTGTTAGAATTTTAATTGAAAAGCAAGTTGATTTAGATCTGAAGAAATTAATCGAATTTACTTGTTCTACGTATAATTTTGAATTTCCAAAAACGTTTGTATCTCAAGTCCTAGATTTTATATTTGAGCGCCTGCGTAGCTGGTATGCGGAGCAGGGTATAGAATCTAATATTATACATGCTGTTTTGGCGCGCTATCCAACTTCTTTGGTAGATTTTAATCGTCGTGTCCAAGCAGTACGCATTTTTGAAGCTGAACCACAGGCGGGAGCTTTGATAGCTGCTCACAAACGTGTGAACAATATTTTGAAAAAAATAGGTCTTCTTTTGCCAGAAGGCTTTAATTTGGATTTATGCACAGAAGATGCTGAAAGGCAGTTGGCATCTGAGATTAAAGAAGCAAGAGATCTTATCGCTCCTTTGTATGAAGAGGGTTTTTACACTGAAGCCTTGAAAGTTTTAGCCGAACTCAAAGTTGTGATAGATAACTTTTTCGATAACGTTATGGTTATGGTTGCGGACGAAAAAATTCGCAATAATCGACTAATTTTACTCCATGAACTTCGCGACTTATTTTGCTACGTCGCCGACATTTCGTTGTTGGCGAAGGGATAAGCGCATTTCTGCATTGTATAGGGCTTGGTTAACTTCCACTTGATGAGCTATGCAACCTTGTTGGCGTTTATGAGCATACTGAATAGCTTCTTTGTTCATAATGTTTTAGCGTTGTTGCGTTGGATTGCTTTTATAGTGTCTTTGGGTAATCCAGTTAATCTTGTGATTCTATTAATATGCTCTCCTTCCTTAAGAAGTTTAGTTGCTACTGTTTGAAGAGCTTTTTCTTGACCTGTTTGCAAACCTTGTTGTATTCCAGATTCTAAGCCTTTTTGCTTATAATATTCTGATATTGTCATAATTTTTTCCTCATCAACATCTGATAATCCATTTTTTATTATTTCTTTAAATTCTTCTGGTTGATGGATTGAACCGGCTTCAATTATATAAGAAAGAGTAGAGTAAATATAAGACAATTTACTTAAACTGAAATTATGGCGATTTTTGGCGAGGGAAATACTGTAAAAACTATAAAAAAATTCTTGCATTCCAGAGGGATTTGAGTATTAATATCTAGGCTTCATATTTTAGTTTTTAGTATCGAGAAGATAAAAACATACAATGACATCATCTACTTCCAGTAGTTTTTGCGTCTATCAGGCTCCTGATGATCCTCCACTGCTTCCTTTCTATCTCTCCAAGATGCAACAGAGTTTTCTATGCTAAGTTTGGTAATTGTCAATAACCCTAAAGATTGGAATTTTGACATTGATAACGTTGAGGTGGTTCCTGCGAAAACTTACCTAACCGATAGCGAGTTTGCCGAAGTTCGCAATGTACGCATCTATAATTTGTGTCGTTCTTATCGCTATCAAAGTATTGGTTATTATGTTTCTTTGCTTGCTGAGGCGCGTGGGCACAAGGTTTTTCCAAGCGTTACAACTATTCAAGATTTGAAATCACAATCAGTAATTAGAATTAACTCCGATGAGCTTGATCAATTAATCCAGCGCAGCCTGTCTAAGCTTAAGTCCAAAAAATTTGAGCTAAATATTTACTTTGGACAAAGTGTAGCTAAACAATATGATACTTTAAGTAAACAGCTCTACAGTGCTTTTCAAGCTCCGCTTCTTACCGCAAGTTTTTCCTTTAACAAGAAATGGATATTGCAGAACGTTAATCCGATTTCTCTCAACGATATACCAGAAGGGCAACGCGATTACGTTAGCGAGCTTGCTAAGCAATATTTTGCTAAAAAACGCTTTCGTTCTTTGAAAAAAAGTAACACAGTTTACGATTTAGCTATTTTGGTTAATCCAGAAGATAAATGCCCGCCCTCTAATCCGCGTGCGATGAAAAATTTTATGTCCGCAGCTGAAACTGTGGGACTTAGCACCGATTTAATTACCAAAGATGATTTTAGTAAACTTCCCGAATTTGATGCGTTATTTATTCGCGATACGACGGCAGTAAATCACTACACTTATAGGTTTGCACAACGTGCTGCTGCCGAAGGTTTAGTGGTTATTGATGATCCTGAGTCCATTATTAAATGCACGAACAAGGTTTATTTAGCTGAGTTGTTAATTAAGGCCAAAATTCCGCGCCCAAAGACGCTTATTATTCACAAAGATAACCAAGATATTATTCCTAGTATTCTTGGTTTGCCTTGTGTTTTGAAGCAGCCAGATAGCTCATTTTCACTCGGTGTGGCGAAAGTTGAAAATCGTCAAGAGCTACAAGAAAAATTAGATATGTTTTTGGATAAATCAGAATTGATTATTGCGCAGGAATTTATGCCGACGGATTTCGATTGGCGTATTGGCATCTTAGATCGTATGCCACTTTTTGCGTGTAAATATTACATGTCGAAAGGGCACTGGCAAATTATGAATTGGCACTCTCCTCATAAAAAAACCGGATTAGACTATGGCGATGTTGAGGCTGTTCCTGTTGAACAAGTTCCTGAGCGAGTTTTGAAAATGGCTTTACGTGCCGCGAATTTAGTTGGCGCTGGTTTTTATGGAGTAGATTTAAAAGAGAAGGGCGATCGTGTGGTAGTCGTTGAAATTAATGACAATCCTGATGTCGAAGCTGGGCGCGAAGATGGTGTTTTGAAAGATAAGCTCTACTTGATGATCATGAAATCTATTTTTAGTCGTATTAAGCTTAAAAAAGAAAAAGTGCTAGATTCTACGAGTACCATAGACAAAACGGATTCAATGGGTCGCTCATAAATTATGCAGCAAAGACCTTCCATTTCCCCAAAAATCTCTTTGCGTGAGGCTAAAGTAGCTGATTTTGCTATTTTAGTTGCTCTAAGTTCTCAACTATTAAAATACGATAAAGCTTTCGATAAGAGTATAGATTTAAATTGGTTTGGAACTAAGTCAGGTTCTGATTTTTTAAGAGAGCGTTTAGAAGGTAAAAATGGAATAGTTTTTCTCGCAGAAGATGCGAAAAATCCTATCGGCTACGTCGTGGCAGGTTTGGTTGAAGCAGAATCTTATCGCAACATCAAAGTAGTTGCTGAGCTAGAAGAAATCTTTGTCCTAGAGGAATATCGGAGAGTAGGAGTTGGTAAAAAACTAGTAGATCAATTCTTCAGTTGGGCAAAAGAAAAAAAAGCAGACAAGATATCCGTTGTTGTATCAGCCGCTAATTTGCGTACAATTGATTTTTATCGCCGCATGGGATTTTTGGATTATGATTTGGTTTTAGAGAGAAATCTAGGATGAAACAGAAGAATGCAGCAGTTGTACGCCATCTTTTAGGCGGTTTTAGCTTGATTTTAGTAACTGTTGGTGCTGTAGACAGTATTCGTAATTTGCCTACGGCCGCTCTTTTCGGGAGCTCTTTGGTCTTTTTCTTTATTTTTGGAGCTATTCTTTTCCTCTTTCCAAGTGCTCTAGTTGCTGCTGAACTAGTTTCAACATGGCCGGAATGCGGGGGAGTCTACGTTTGGGTTAGAGAAGCTTTTGGCAAAAAGACTGGATTTTTGGCAATTTGGTTTCAGTGGGTAGAAAATGTAATTTGGTTTCCTACAGTGTTGTCTTTTATTGCTGGTTCAATTGGATACATGATAGCTCCTAATTTGGCTAGCAATCGTTTTTTTCTGGTTTCTATAATTATTGCATCTTTTTGGCTTGTTACCATAGTCAATTTACGTGGCGTGAATTCTTCTGTTCGTTTAGGCAATTTTTGTACGATTTTTGGTCTTTTAATTCCTATTGCCCTCATCATAGTACTTGGCATTAAGTGGGTGTTGTCGGGAAGAGTGATCAATATTGACTTGACCGATATTCGGGATTTAGAAATTAATATCCGAAACCCACATATTTGGATTGCTTTGACTGGTATTATGCTATCTTTTTGTGGTTTAGAGATTACTACAGTTCATGCATTAGATGTTCATAAGCCGCATAAAAGCTATCCGAAAGCTTTACTAATTTCAGCTTTGATTTTGTTGGTTACTTTGATTTTAGGAGCGCTTGCTATTGCAGTTGTAATTCCTGGAACGCAAATTAATTTAATTTCTGGTGTGATGCAGACGTTTGATGCTTTTTTTAGCTTTTATGGTATGCATTGGATCATGCCGCTTATTGCTTTCTCCCTAGTTCTAGGTGGTATTGGAGGAGTGAGTAGTTGGATTTTGGCACCAACACGAGGTCTTTTAATGGCGGCTCGCGATGGGCATTTGCCACCACATTGCTGCAAGGAAAATCGCCATGGTGCGCCAAGTTCTATTCTGCTTTATCAAGCTATCATTGTTACTTTTGTTGTGATGATATTTTGGTTGATGCCGAGCGTAGGTGGGTCATATTGGTTTTTGACAGTTTTGGCCGCTCAGCTTTACATGCTTATGTATATTTTTATGTTTGTATCGGCGATTTATTTACGTTATAAGCATCCCAATCTCAAGCGTCCTTTCTGTATTCCTGGTGGCAAGATTGGTATTTGGATTGTGGCTGGTTTTGGTATCCTAGCAGCTAGCTTAACTTTCATAATTGGCTTTATTCCGCCGCATAATATAAATACTGGTGGCGTTTGGCGTTATGAGATTATGCTGATTTCTTGTTTGCTGTTGGCAAGTTTGCCGCCGCTTTTGAGTCGTAAAGCTTTGGCGAAAAGTTTGGTGGAGGATAAAAAATTTTTGAAGGTAAAGGTGAGGAAGAGAAGAAAAAAATTATGAATTATAAATTATGAGTTGTGAATTGTTCGGAAATGATTAATTTGGACTTTATTTTATAACCCATTGATTTTTATAGAATTCGTGTAGACATGTTTTTTGGATTCTTCATCACTTCCTTCAATTCATCATTCATGACTCATCATTCATAATTCATAATTAATAATTCATAATTAATAATTGTTCCTATGCGTTTAAAACATTTTCTAAAAATTAGTGACGAAAACGATAATCCAACGCTGCTTTTTAAAATCCTGCGTTTTTTAGTTTATCGCTTAGCCTCTACTTGGCGCTTTACTTATGTCGGCCCGAAAATTGCAGAGCCGGCCGTTGTTGCTCTTTGGCATGACCAAATCTACCCCTTAAGTAAGGGCATGCAAAATACTAATAGCGTTGCCCTAGTAAGTCCTAGTCGCGATGGCAAAATAGTAGCACAGTTTGTGGCGGGGTTGGGGCATGATTTTATTTATGGATCTTCCAAAAAAAGCAGCACTTCAGCGCTTCGTCAACTGATCTTAACAGCCAAAACTCGGAAAGTTTTTGTAACATCTGATGGACCGCTTGGCCCAAGGCACAAGATGAAAGCTGGAGCTTTGATTGCGGCGCAAAAAGCCCAGGTTCCGCTTTACTTAATGAAA
Source organism: Gammaproteobacteria bacterium (assembly GCA_041664965.1). Lineage (GTDB taxonomy): Bacteria > Pseudomonadota > Gammaproteobacteria > UBA9339 > UBA9339 > JBAYJT01. The sequence continues at coordinate 11,225 of JBAYJT010000008.1, read as the reverse complement.
TTTATTTGTTGTGGCTATCGCTTTAATAGCTGGGACAGATTTTTAATTCCATATCCGTTTACTAAAATCAAAGCAGTTGTTTCTTCACCACGCACAGTGCCAGAGTATTACGGCAAGGCCGAGATGGATAAATTGGCAGAGAAATGTGAGACGTGGTTGAACGATGGTCTTATGGAATAATGATGAACGTAAAAAAAATTATGAATTATTATGTTGCGGTAAACCACAAAACATGTCTAAATATTTTCTTTATAAATCAACTGGTTATATTTTTATTATAGGGTCTGAGTTCGAGGCTAATTATTTCCAATAAATTCATCATTCATAATTTATAATTCATAATTTTCCTAACGCTTTTTTCACCAACAACAAATCCTGATACGCCTTGCTTTTTTCGCGTGGAGAGCGCAGAAGATAAGCTGGGTGATAAGTTATAAGCAGAGGAGTTCTATCTGGCCCATAAACATAATGCTTGCCGCGTAAGCGTGCCATAGATTCATCGGTATTTAATAGAAAATGTGCAGCAATGCGGCCCACGGCGAGAATTATTTTGGGTTTAATTAAAGCGATTTGCTTTAATAAATACGGCGTACACAAGGCGACTTCTTCTGGAGCAGGATCGCGATTATTAGGCGGACGACACTTCAAAATATTGGCGATATAAATATCTTGGCGCTTAAGTCCTATCGCTAAAAGCATAGAATTTAAAAGCATGCCACCTCTGCCGACAAATGGCTCGCCTTTTAGATCTTCATTGGCTCCGGGCGCTTCGCCAATTACTAAGAGTTCGGCATTTGGATTGCCGACACCAAATACAACATTAGTGCGAGATTTACAAAGAGGGCAGCGCTGACAATTTTGAATTTCAGTTTGCAAAGCCTGCCAAGAGTTGGTTGATTCTGAAGAGGCGGTGCTTGCATTAAGTGTGGGCGAGGGTGAGTTTTTAGATTGCCAAATTTCTATACCTAGAGCTTCTAAATATTTTTCGCGTGTTGTTTTTGCCATTTGTGTGCCAATTTTTGGGGACCCCATGCCCCACCCAAGTCCAGTTTAGCAACCCTTTTCGTATTAGGCAATACCGGGAAAAACACGGGGTTACTGGAGAGAAAAATGGTTGTAAAATTAAGGGTGGAGGGTGGGGGTTATATGCAAGTTTTTCTTGTGTATCTTGAGTTATTTGATATAACGATATTTCCGAACTTATTAACGCATAGGAGCATTTGCCCATGTTAGAATTCTTCTCAACTTACGCCATGTTTTTTCTCAAGGCCATTACTGTGGTTGTGGCAATTTTAGTGATTTTTGGTGGGCTAGGTTTGATTGCTAGCCGCAATAAACATAAGTCGCGCGAAAAAATGACCATTCGCAACTTAAATGAAAAATTCGAAGAGATGAAATTTGCGATAAACGCTGAAGTTTTGAATAAAAAAGAGTTTAAAGAGTGGCAAAAGGAAGAGAAACACAATCAAAAAGGTAAGGGTAAGCAAAAAAAGCAAGAAGAAAAAAAGAGAATTTTTGTTTTGAATTTTGAGGGAGACATGCAAGCCTCTACGGTAAACAACTTGCGAGAGGCTGTCACTTCTGTACTTTCTGTAGCGAAAAAAACTGATGAAGTTGTTATTAAGATCGACAGCCCTGGTGGCATTATCAACGGCTATGGTTTAGCTGCATCGCAATTACAGCGCATTAGAGATCGCAAAATTCCTTTAACAGCAGCTGTGGACAAAGTGGCAGCAAGTGGCGGTTATTTGATGGCTTGTGTGGCAGATAAAATCTTAGCAGCGCCTTTTGCTATTTTAGGTTCTATCGGTGTGGTGGCTGAAATTCCAAACTTTAATCGCCTGCTTAAAAAACATGATATTGTTTACGAACAGATCACTTCTAACGAATACAAGCGTACCCTATCTATGTTCGGTGAAAATACACCGAAGGGCCGTAAGAAAATGCAGGAAGATGTGGAGGAAGCGCATCAACTGTTTGAAAAATTCATCTCTATGCATCGTCCTAAAGTTAATATAGACAAGGTCGCAACTGGTGAGCATTGGTATGGCACACGTGCTTTGGAGCTAAAGCTTATCGATACAGTTCAAACTAGCGATGATTATCTTTTAGAATTAAGCGAAAAGGCTAAAATCTATGAAGTTGATTATGTAATCAAAAAGCCTTTAGCTGAGCGAGTTGGTTTGGCTGCACAAAAAGCAATTTCGAATCTAATGTGCTTTATTAGTAAGTGAAATTTATTGTGTTACACTGCGTGTGCTAGTAAGAAGTATTTACGAGGATAAAAAGGAAATTATATGTTATTTAAGAAACTTATTACTTGTACGCTGTTTTTAGCGGTAGGATGTCAACAGGCTTTTGCTAATAGTTTTTATGTTGGTGCTGGTGCCGGTATTTCAAGCATTAATGATAAACAAAAAACAACTACTGTGGGTCAATCCCCCATAACCCACGATCTTGGTACTGTGGGTGCTATTGGTTCGGTATTGGGAGGATATAATTTTGATTTTAATAACAATTTTAATCTAGGATTAGAAGCTTTCTTTGCTCTTTCGCCTAAGAAAATTACTCTTGGCGCCGATCCTCCTAGCTCCACTCTTTCTAATAGAAAAGCTGATTTTTCATTGCAATATGCTTATGGTGTTCGCGCATTGCCTGGATATAAAGTACTGTCAAATGTTGTAGGATATGCGATTCTTGGTGTAACGCGCGGATCATTTAGTTTGAACGATGGTGGAGCGTATAGTATTACTTCAACTAAATTTGGTGTGTTTGGGTATCAATTGGGATTAGGATCGTCCGTTGCATTAATGAACAATTTAGATGCAAGATTGGATTTTATTTATACCCAATATGCTAATCATACAACAAATGGTGTTAGTACCTACGGTTCTTTAGCTGGCAGTCCAATGACTTATCAGGATTCGCCAACATCTTTCAGTACACTTCTTTCACTTACCTATAAATTTATATGAAAATAATTACAAAATTTTCTTTGTTAACAATGCTTGTGATTCCAAGTGCTTTTGCTAATAGCTTGTACGTTGGAGCTGGTATAGGCGTTTCTAATTGCGCAGATACGCAATTAATTACTGCTCCATCAGCCCCAAGTGCAGCTCCTACAACGCATGATTATAGTGGTTTAGGATTACTTAGTTCAGCGCTTGCTGGATATAATCTTGATTTACCCAAACGTTTTAATTTGGGATTAGAGCTATTTCTTACTGGTTCAAATAATCAGATTGGTGTTGATGATATTAGTATCAATCCCGAAACTTCTGGCCAGCCTATAACAACCATGAGAATTTCACAAAGATATGCTTATGGCGTACGTATGTTGCCAGGTTATGAGATAGCGCCCAATGTTAATGGACATCTAATACTGGGAGTTTCTAGAGGTACTTTTCGACTAATAGATAATGGGGCGTATGCATTGGCGGAATCTGAGTTTGGAGTTTATGGACCTCAATTTGGTTTAGGATTTTCTGTCTCGCTTTTGCAGCACTTAGATATGAGATTAGATTTTATTTACACCAAATATCCCCATCAGCACTATACCACTTCCGGTCCTTTGCCTAGCGTTCCTGCTACTGGCAGCGCTTCATATTATGACTCACTGAGCACTTTAGATGGTGTGTTATCGCTAACTTACAAATTTAATTAGACAATTAGGCTACTGTTGAGGCACTGTTAGGTCTAATGATAAAGAAGTTGCCAGAATTTTTAAAACGAGCAATTTCTGCATCAGTTTTATATGTCGGGTCTAAAGATATGCCAGTGCTACCTTTGCTATTTATATTAAATAAGCAGTCTTTAATTGTGGAGTAGGCGGAGTTAGTTCCGGCAAAATATATTCCCCGAGAGTTGTCTGCTAAGTATTTGTTGCCAATGGTTATAGTTATTCCCTGTACATCCATTTTAACGTCACTTAAATTAGTCAAACTACTCTTCATTAGCAATATACCGTGCGCTCCACTTCCGCGGTACAAAGGACTCTCGGCACTATTAACATTAATAAAATTGCCTTGTTTTATCACTAAATTAGTATCAACTACCAAAATACCTGTGGCAGCGGTGTGGGAAGGATTGTTAGAAGCTTCTACATTGAAAGAGTTACCATAACCATTTATGGCTATTTGGCTTACTTGTCCTCCAGTGCTACCTGCAATATTGTGCTCATAAAGAGCAACAACTCGAGCGTTTGGTGCTGAAGTTTCAGCTTGAATAGTATTGTAGTTGCCATTTATAGTTATTGTAGATAGACCTGAACCATGAAATATACCGTACATTCCTGTAAATTTGGATTCGTCTGATGGTTGATAATCAGAAGAATAAGAGCCGGAGATGAGGTTGTTATGGGCATCAGAACCCATGAGAAAATTAGATGTCCCTGTAAGCCGAACTGCTGCACTGGTTTCAGCAGTGGAATTGGCACTTGCTGCAGTCATATTAGCTTCAATATCGTTATCGTGTCCTGTAATAACGATACTGCTGGTGGTGGATTGGATTCCAGCGATGTTAGCTGATCCAATGGCGTGGTCGTTTACGGCTAAGATATGATTATTATTTCCTATAGTTAGTGTACTGTTTTCTTCTAGGTAAATTCCAGCGCATTGTTTAGAGCTGCCTTCTGAATATATTTTATCGGCATAAATATAATTGTCGTGATCTAGATTTAAGGTGCTGCCATCATACATGGCAATAGAAACTGTTTGGCCTGTTATGCCTGGTTCTAATGGACGTTTAGTTTCTACTTTAGTGTTATTTAGGGTTACTGAGGCATTGTCTAATATAATACCAATCGCATCACCACCAAGTTCGTCGCTTTTATTTAAATACAAGGAACTTAAAGTTATGCCAGTGTTATCATGAAAATCCATGGCGCCATCAAGTTCCGGGCGCAAAGCATCGGTTGGAGGAGATTTATAGTCCGCTGTTCGGCCAAATAAAGAATAGTTGTCGAAATCAGGACCTGTAAAAGCCATGCGGTTATCAATAAAACCATCGCTTAGGTCATAGGTTCCAGTTTTAAAGTATAAATTTGCGTAACTTTGTCCATTCGGATCTTCCGAGATAAGGTCAAGCGTATCTTGATTAATGCCTTGATATGGATCAGTGTATGTGCCACTACCAGATACTACGCCATTTTTTTTTGCTGAAACTGTTGTACCTGGAGGAGTAAAAAACCAAATGTGATCGCGATATAAATAGTTTCCTTGATCAAGGTTTTTAGTGCGCACTGGCGTGCTATAGCCTTTAGCAGATGTTGCTAAATTATTTTCGATTGGGTCGAGTAGGCGATTAGCTATGCCCAAAGTAGTCTTGTCAGCTTCTTTTATACCGCCAAAGCTAAGTTTAATGCCAATAGTTGCGGTATTATGAGTAACGTTGTCATAAGTATTGCGAACTTCTATAGCTGTGTGGCTATTTATATCATAAGTGACACGAGCCGAAACACCGGTTATGGAGCCTAAGTCGTGCGGTTTGAAATAATATCCGCCCAAATATAGTTTTAATTTCGTGCGAGGAATAGCTCGGCCAATCTCAGCGTCGGCGCCAGGTCCAGTTGCTTCATAGGTACGCAATTTATGATCGTAGTGGCTATGTCCGTCGCTGCCAAAAGTAGTGTAGTTATAATCGTTATAAGCAGCGCCAGCCCAGTCTGAAGCGGTTAAATAATGATTTGTGTTAGTTGGAATGTAAGCATTTAAGCGAAAATCCCAGTTTTGACCTAAACTTTCTAAGCCTGGATTAATTACAAAAAATTTATTGTGAGCTGGAGTGGCATTGTAATTAGCCAATAAATATCCGCCCCAGATACGGTCATTAACTACGCGACGATATCCAAGACCACCGCCAAACGACCAGCCGTCTGTGGCTCTACCAGATATTTTTCCATCAAAAATGCCATAAAAAACTCGATTAGTGTTAGCAAGTATGGGCATTATTATTTGTGCCTTGCCTATTGTCCCATTGCCAGTGTAGCCAGAAATATGTAAGGCTGGTTGAAATTTAGCTTGGGTTAAGCGTGGTATTGCTACCGCATAAATTTTAGGAGTTTTGTAAGCAGTATAACGCGCTTTGGATCTATGTTTAGCAGAGGTTTTTTTAGAAACCTTTCTGGTACTTACTGTGGGTACCGATTTTTTTGGTAAAACTTTAGATATGGTTTTTTGTGGTGATGGCGTCGCAACTTTGTCTGCAGGTATTTTTATTGGTGTGGTTGAAATATCTCTCGCCCCAGCTGTTTCTGTTGCAGAGTTAGGAGGGGTCGCTTTAACTGGAACAGCTACTGTTGGAGATATTTTAGTTATTGCTTTTTCTGATACAACTTTTTGTTCGAAAGAAATCACTGATTGTTTAGTTGGAACAGAACCTGGCGCAATAACCCCCACTGCGGTGTTACCGCTTTGATTGTCTGGTTTTTGTTGTGTGATTAATTTCTTTGAGGCGGGAATTGTAGAGCTTGTATTAATTTGCGTCTCACTTAGAACTGGTTGAGTGAAATTATTTGCGCCTTTTGGTGGGTTTTTATCCACAAAAATATTTGGGGTTACTGTCTGGGCAATTTTTGCTGAAGGTAATGCTTCAGTGATAGCAGTTGAATGTGGCTTCTCTGTTGGATTGACGCTCTTTTGTATTACGGGTGTAGTAACTAATTTGGGTGCTTCTTTGGCTTGTATTACAGGTGTAATTATTTGTTTTGTTGTGGCTGCTGTAACTGGTTTTTGTATTATTATGGGAATAGTAGTTACCACAATTGGTTTAGGCAGTGCTGTTGCAGGTTTTGCTGTACTTACTGGTTGTGGTTGAGGGGGGGAAGGGTGCTGGCTGGTTATTTTAGAGATGCTTTTATCTATGAGAATTTTCGTTGAAGTAGCAGACTCTGTAATTGTTTTGCTTATGTATGCCAATATACTCGGAGAAGTAGTTGAGTGAGCTGCTTGTGGAATCGGTATTGTTGGTTTGGGTGCAATTAATGTCGTGTTTGAAGTTGGAGGTGTGACGGAGTTCTTCAATAAAGCGGGATCTATTTTAGTTTTGGTATTGTTAATGGGTTGTTGCTTAGGATGATGGCTATTAGAAGCGTAGAATAAGCCAGCACAAATTCCTGCAGAAACCAGAACTTTAATTGTGGTATTTAATTTAGATTTAGGTGGTTCTATCATAAAGCATCCTCTTGCTACCCAAAGTTGTATTGCTGAAAGCGCATTCTAGCACGGGGCTTTAAAAATGGAACAAAATTTCACGGGGTTTTTTTTATTCTTATGCTTTCGCCATAGTCATGCCTAGAGAAGCTCCGCCTACGCAGAGTAATACGCTTACAAGAGCATAGAAAATAGCTTGTAATAATTTCCCCGAATGAACTAATCCTAATGTTTCTACCGAAAAAGCAGAGAAAGTGGTATAGCCGCCTAAAAGTCCTACGAGCAAGAAAGGGCCAAGTGATTGGGCAAGATTACTGTTGTGTCTAAGAAGCCAAGTGAAAAGAAGTCCCATAGCAAACGAGCCGCTAACGTTGATAAATAGTGTGCTGTAAGGAAATGGTGAATCGATGACAGCGCATATTAGACGCGACGTGTAATAACGCAAAAGTCCGCCGATGCCACAGCCGAAGAATACGAGTAAGGCGTTGTTCACAATATCCCCATGGTTAATTTTTTTATTATGGCCTTCTGATTGCGTGCATTTTCTGCGATTTCTCTTTAGAATGCACGGGATTTTTTGGGGGATCCCTTCCCCATAATGACTTGGCAGAAATATATGGAGTTGAATAGCTTGAGGTCACAAATTGTGACCTCAAATGTTGGTCAACAATAAGTCAAATTGCGTCGTTACTTTGTATTAGAAATTAACTCAGCGATATACTAGAATCTTTATTTACAATTCGTAATTCACCATTCATAATTCATCATTGAATTAAAACATGTCTACGCGTTTTCTTTATAAATCAATAAATTACAATTTTAAATTACATTTTCAATTTTTTAGAGGAGAAAAATCATGCCATTAGTCAGTACTAAAGAAATGTTTGCTCAAGCTTATGCCGGTGGTTATGCCATAGGAGCTTTCAATGTTAACAATATGGAAATCGTGCAAGGCATCACGGAGGCCGCCAAAGAAGAAAAGGCGCCGCTCATTTTGCAAGTTTCCTCTGGCGCTAGAAAATACGCCAATCACACGTATTTGATGAAATTGGTAGAGGCTGCCTTAATCGAAACTAATTTGCCGATTTGTTTACATCTCGATCATGGAGATAGCTTTGAGCTTTGCAAATCTTGTATAGATGGTGGTTTTACTTCAGTGATGATCGATGGTTCGCATCTTAGCTTTGCTGACAATATTGCTTTGACCAAAAAAGTTGTTGAATATGCTCACGATAAAGGTGTTGTTGTAGAAGGAGAACTTGGCCGCTTAGAAGGCGTAGAGGATGAAATTAAAGTCAAGGCGGAAGATGCTTCTTACACTAGACCTGAAGAAGTGGAAGAGTTTGTAAGTAAAACGGGCGTAGATTCTTTAGCGATTGCCATTGGAACCAGCCATGGCGCTTTCAAATTCAAAGGCGAAGCCATATTACGTTTTGACATTTTGGAAGAAGTTTCACGTCGTCTCCCCGGGTTTCCTATTGTATTACACGGTGCTTCTTCAGTACTGCCAGAATATGTCGATATGATAAATAAATATGGCGGAAAAATGCCAGGTGCTAAAGGCGTTCCGGAAGATATGCTCCGCAAAGCTGCGTCCATGGCGGTTTGTAAGATTAATATTGACTCTGATTTGCGTCTTGCCATGACAGCAATGATCCGTAAGAGCTTTGCTGAAGATCCAGCTAATTTCGATCCGCGTAAATATTTATCTCCAGCCCGCGCTGCTATCAAAGAAGTTGTTAAACACAAACTAGTTCATGTTTTGGGATGTAATAACAAGGCCTAATTTGTTTTAGGGATGGCTGCTTCTGTGCTTGAGGGAGTGGGAGAAAAAGTTTGTTCCTGTAAAGGTGGCGATGAAATTGGTGGTGTGTTGAATCTTGTTACTTCTGGAGTTAAGTTTGAATGTCTTGCTATTGGAGATGCTATAGGTGATGGAGGTGACGATGCGATGGGTTGTGCAATGTTTGAGCTGGATTGTGTTGGGCGAAGCTTCCTGAGCAAGCTAGAAGTAGATTGAGATAGGCTGAGAGTAGTAATCACAGACGTGTGCGCAGAAGTTGTTTCTTCTCCAGAGTCTGTAGAACTTTCTGTCGTTGACGTTCTTGGGCTAGGTTGCGCTTGTTTTTCTTTTTCTTCTTCATCGCTTACGAAAGCAGTGTGTATTGCTGCAAGCTTGCTATGAGGTCTTGGTATATTTGGTATCTTCGGTGTGTGTGATCGTGGGGGGCTGTGTAACAGTGGTTGTTTTTCTAGGCCTGTAGATTTAGGAGAAGTTTGGGACATAATTTTTGCCTGTGTTAGTTCTTGCTACCGAACGATGGAGAAAGCTAATTTTAGCATATTATTCTTAAAAAAATCTTAGTTACTTTGTGGATTTGCAAATATTTTTTAACGATGGTTTAAATGTTACCGCTATGTGGAAGTTGGTGCAGAAGCGGTTGGGTTGGGGGTAGAAGTTTGTACCGAAGGATTGGGTTGAGGTGAACTAATCTGATGGTGTCTATCAGGTGTAAACAGTCTCAAGGTGGTAGTAGGAGTACTTGCTCCTGGGTTTTCATCACTAAAATCGGACGATGATGAGTTGTTGTGAGGTTCTTCATCTAAGTTTGCCGCTATTGGAATAGCTGGACTGCTTGGTGGCGTTAAAGATGGTGTTCCCATCCTATCTTCAGTGATCTTAGTGGACAAACTTTGGAACGATGTACGAGTTGTATCGGCCGAGGATTCTGATCGAGGCGAACCAGATTCTCTTATGTTAGGAAAAAAATTGAAAGCTCCTGGGTGTAAGTTTTGTCTTGGTGATGTGCTTGTTGATATTTGAGAGAGGTCCAAAATGGGGATGGGACGGATGATTGTTGTTCGCGGTAGCGGAGGAAGCGGTGCTTGTTGCAACATGAATTTGTGCCCTCGGTAATTAAGTAAGCTAATTTTAGCAGGTTACTCTTAAAATAATCTTAGTTGTTTCATAAATTTGAAAATATTTTTTGTACTAGTTGCTACAGACAGCTATAGGTGAACGTGAACATTCTGTTGGAGGTGATGAATTGTTGCTGGAACAGTTATGGGGAGAGACTTGTAGCAATCTTGGGGGGAGGTTTTTGCTGAAAAAGTTCCACAAAGGTGTTTCCACTTTTGCTAATTCGGTTCTTAATGTTATCTCTTTTATTAATTGTTCGTGTTCTTCTGGTGATAGGTTTGCTGTCGATGGCATCTTATAAGGTGTATAGCTGGCAAAAATGGAAAAAGCTGGATGTTTGTTTTGTCCACTAACAGACATATCATACTCGCATAAAAAAGTGTGTAAGAGGTTAACCAAATTTTCTAGGTTGTTGTGCTGTAATGATAATTCTTCGTTATTGGCAGGATTTATGAATACGATTTTGTGGCACGGGTTGCTGCGTTCATCCGGTATATATTCTTTCCAGCAAATACCATGGATTTTGCAATAGGCTATGCATTCGCTCCATTTTGTATTGACGTGAGTGACGCTACCTGGTGATGCTTTTGGTATTTTGAATAAGCAGTTACTTGATCGGCTAGCAAACATAATTTATTATAATTTGGAATTTGTATTGGTTAATATTAGAAATAGATATAGTATATCATGTGATACTTAAGGAAATATTAGTTACCTTATGATTTTAAAGATATTTTAGGAGGAGTTATGAGTGAGAAATATACTGATTTATTGAAGGAAATTGGCGAATTCTTTCCTAAGTTACAGAAAGAATTACCAGAGGTAATGCAGGGTTTTAACGCCATGCATCATGCTGCAAATAAAGATGGTGCGCTTAGTCACAAAACTAAAGAACTGATTGCGCTAGGTATTGGTGTGTCGGCGCGTTGCGATGGATGTATTTCTGTCCGTATAAAAACTTTAATCGGTCTTGGAGTGACACGGGCTGAGCTTTTAGAGACTCTTGGTGTAGCAATTTACACTGGCGGCGGTGCGAGTTTAATGTACGCAATGCATGCGCTTAAAGCTTACGAAGAATTAACCGCTTAACTTATTGTGTTGGGTTAATGGGTGTTGCTTGAGGCAGACTGCCAGAGTCAAAAGGGGGGATCTCACCG
>JBAYJT010000007.1:0-45373 GCA_041664965.1 Gammaproteobacteria bacterium | reverse complement strand
TTCATCTAGGCACGAGTGAAAAACTCAACAAGATGCCGTATATACGAACGTAACCTTAAAGTTGTTGTCAGATTTATTGTTAGTAACCCTTGACTAAGAGGCCGAGTCCATATACGTGTTTTTAGTTTTTAGAGAGGTGCTTGTGCGTTCTATTGTATTTATTGATCCTCAGATTTTTCGCCCAGATTTTTTGCTGATAGATCCAATGTTTGCAGGGGCGGATGATATAGTAGTGAATAATGAGACTGTAATTCTGCAGGGAATTCGGTTATTGCAAGATTTAAGTAAGCTGAAAGAAAATGACGTTAAGATTTATTTTACTAATGGAGACACGGATAGTCAGCGAATGTTCGAGATATTTGCGAAAAGCTGTGGAGAACATGGATTTCAATGTCCAATTGAACATCCCGAAGCCAACAGTAATGTCGATCTGTCTTTACGGTCATTTGGCCAGCTGGAGTTTAAGCCGTATCTTCTATTCTCTACTGAGAACAGCCAAATAAAAAGTGAAGTATGGAAAGCGAAAAATAATTTTACTGTAATAGAGGTTGATCAGTCTTTAGAGAAGGAACAGGATAACCCATATTTGAAAGTTAAAAGAATGTCTTTGTCCATGGCGACGGAGAAAATTCCTCAGGATATTTTAGAAAAGAGCCAGAAGGAGCAAAAAGAGTGGTTGCAAAAACTGCGAGAGTCGGAGGAAAAGTTAAAGTTATTGCCACATCCGCGGGCAGAGAGCCCAAATTCTAGGTTTCTAAGTGCAACATTTAGTTTCGCAGCTAGTCCGGTAATTTTATTTAAAGAAATTGTAGCTCACAGGTCTCAAGCCGCATCTTGGCAAGCTAAACATCAAGTCAGGCCAGTGTTTTAAAGCTGTTTGATTAGCAATATTACATGTAATTTTACTAGTCAATTAGCAGTTTTGCATGAGCTAAGCTGTGACACTATAAAGTGATAGTGTTAGCGATCTTCATTTTCTGTCTTTATGCGCTTCACCAACCCACTAGTCGAAAACCCTTCGAGCAATGCAACAATTTCGATTCTGTCATCGCGAGCTAAGACGGAGTTTGCTTAGGCGATGCTTTGCTTTTGATTGTCTGGTGACAGTCGATTATAGCCATGCTATACTTTTATACACTATGTTTTTATAGTGTATAAATTTATAGTGTATAAAATTGTAGTTTATAGAGGTTTTGCTCATGAAAACAAGAAACTTCTTTCCACTAGGAAAGGCCTATGGAGATTCTTTTTGTAATCGAGTTGAAGAAACAAAAAGATTAATTGATTACATAGAGGGTGGCAAACACTCATTTTTAGTTGCTCCTAGACGCTATGGTAAATCTAGTTTGTGTGCAAGAGTATTTGAATTAGTTGCTCTGCCACATGGAGTTGTGGATTTTCATTTAGCTGTAAGCGAGAAAGATGCAGAACGTCTTATCATAAAAGGAGTAAGTGATTTAATAGGTAAGGCATTGGGTCCAGTTGAGAAGCTTTCGCATTTGATAAAAAAATATGCTAAACAGCTTACACCAAAACTTACTATTGGAAGCCAAGATTTTCACCTCGAATTATCAGTGAATAGCGATAGCAACTCTGTTGACGGAGTTGTGGATGCTTTGTTTTTGCTGGAAAAATTACTGTGTGAGAAAGATAAACAAGCCATTTTATTATTTGATGAGTTTCAAGAAATCGGTGAAATAAGCCAAGGTAGAGGCATCGAGGGAGCTATTAGGCATGTGGCGCAAGAAACCAAAAACTTATCTTTCATTTTTTCTGGGAGCATTGCTCATTTATTAAAGAGCATGTTTGAAGATGAAAGAAGGCCATTATATAAACTTTGTCGCAAATTAGTTTTAGATAGAATTAGTCAAGATGATTATCAGAAACACCTGCATAAAGCAGCTAAGCTAACGTGGAAAAAGGAATTAGATTTAAAAGTTTTTGAACGCATTATGGATGTGAGTGAGCGGCACCCTTATTATGTTAACTATCTTTGCGATGAGCTATGGTCTAGAGAAAGCAATATTCCTGACGTTTTAGATGTGGAAAGAGCTTGGAATCTTATTGTAGAAGAAGAGCGAAGTGATTTACTGAAAGATTTTTTTACCCTGCCAGATAATCAGCGCAAACTATTAATCCATGTGGCTAATTTTGGTGGTAAAGACATTCATTCCCATGCTACATCTCAAAGAATGGATGTACCATCTGGGTCTGTTGCTCAAGCCCTAAATGATCTAGTAGAAAAAGACTTTTTGGAAAAGGCACCTGAGGGTTATCGCTTGATTGTTCCACCCTATAAGACTCTTTTGCAGAAACAATAAGTTTTTAGCTTTCATTGTCTTGTATCTGTTTCAGCAACCCACTAGTCGAAAAACCCTCGAGTAGTGGGACAGTTTCGACTCTGCCGCCGCGATCTAATACTGACTTGGCGCCAGCAATTTCGTCAACTTTGTAGTCATTGCCTTTGACTAAAACATCTGGCGCGACATTTGCTATGATGCGTTCTGGCGTATCTTCGCTAAAAGGAACAACCCAGTCGACAGAGCGGAGTGCTGATAACACTAACATACGTTGTTCTAGAGAATTAATGGGGCGCTCTGGACCTTTGAGGCGTTGTACAGATGCATCGTCGTTGACGGCAACGATAAGTCTAGTGCCGAAAGATTTGGCTTCTTCTAAATAAGAAACATGTCCTGCATGTAAAATATCAAAACAGCCATTAGTCATGACGATAGTTTCGCCGCGGTTCTTCGCTTCCGCCACTTCAATCAATAACTCTTCTTCGCTTAAAATGCCAGCTTCAGGATCTTGCTCTTGACGTTGCATAGCTCGGCGCAATTCTGCTGGAGAAACAGTGGCGGCGCCGAGTTTTTTTACAGTAATGCCAGCAGCGGTGTTTGCTAGTGTGGTCGCAGAGGCTAAGTTGTTTCCAGCTGCGAGAGCTGCGCCTAAAACGCCAATTACAGTGTCGCCTGCTCCAGTTACATCAAAGACTTCTCGGGCTTTTGTTGGAAGATGTAGCGGCATTTCATCTGGGCAAATAAGACTCATGCCTTGTGCACCGCGCGTTACTAAAACAGCTTGAAAGTCGTATTTTTTGCAGAGTTGTTCAGCTTTAGCGACAAGGTCTTCTTCGGAAGAGATGGGGCCAACTACAGCCTCAAATTCGTCTAAATTAGGCGTAATGATAGTTGCGCCGCTATAAATACTAAAATCTTTACTTTTGGGATCAATTAGAACTGGAATTTTATAAGCATTCGCCAGATTAATTAAATCTTGGCCGATATTCAGGGTGCCTTTAGCATAATCAGACAAAATCACTACGTCTACGTTGGGTAAAAGCTCTTCATAAAGCTCTAAAAGACGAGTTAAATCGACATTTTCAGCATGAAATTTTTCTTCAAAATCTAAACGCAGCATTTGCTGATTACGGCTTATGATGCGGATTTTGTTGATGGTTGGAAGGTTCGGAACATCTAAAAAAGCGCAATTAACATTGGCTTCTTCCAGTGCCGTTTCTAATTTTTCAGATTCGCTGTCGTTGCCCGTAAAGCCGAGTAAAGTAACTTGGCTGCCTAATGAACTAATATTAAGCGCAACATTGGCGGCTCCACCTGGGCGGTTTTCGGTTTGGCGAACATGTACAATCGGTACGGCAGCTTCGGGTGAGATGCGTGAAGTGTTGCCAAACCAATAGCTGTCAAGCATTATATCGCCAACAACTAAAACGCGTGCTTCGGAAAAATCTAGAGTATTTGGGTGCATAAGTGTTAAAATCCGTGGTTTCGAATTGTAGAATTTCTTAAGTTTAAACGAATTTGAGTGATTTTAAAAATATCCAGGAGAAAACGTTATGGTCAATAAACTGCAAAATGCCATTTTGGTGAATCACAGTAATTTAGTGCGACAAACTACGCTTACGCTTATCGGCATGTTGGTTATCGCTGTTTCAGCGCAA
This sequence comes from Gammaproteobacteria bacterium, assembly GCA_041664965.1. Taxonomy (GTDB): domain Bacteria; phylum Pseudomonadota; class Gammaproteobacteria; order UBA9339; family UBA9339; genus JBAYJT01. The sequence goes on along the minus strand of JBAYJT010000007.1, from coordinate 41,415 downwards.
CTTAGCATACCTTTGCAGCCAGTTCCGTTAACCTTTCAAGGCGCAACTGTTGTATTAATTGGATTAGCTTTTGGAGCTAGAATTGGCGCTTCGGCAGTTTTAACTTATTTGCTAGCTGGTGCTTTAGGTGCGCCAGTTTTTGCGAATTTTTCCTTTGGAATCCATACTCTTTTAGGACCAACTGGTGGTTATCTTCTAGGCTTTTTACCAGCAGCTGCTTTAGCTGGATATCTGGCGGAGAGTGGATTTGCTCGTAATTTTCTTACTTGCTGTTTGGCTGCGTTATGTTCTACAGCTGTGTTGTTTACCAGCGGTTACTTCGTACTTGCTATTTACATTGGTTTTCATAAAGCATTTTTATTTGGTATAAAGCCGTTTGTGCTGGTTGATTCTTTTAAAGTTGTTATTCTTTCATTATTGGTACCAAGATTTTGGAAAAAGTGAAACTACGTCCTCACCATTTTTTATGTATTTTTTGTTTCCAAGGCAAAGGATATTCGCCAGAGTTTATCGCTAACTTAAGCCTTCTTGTAAATTTTTTAAATTCTAAAATTGGTGAAGATACTCCTATAACTATAACCCCCAAAGCAACGGAAGATGCTATGTGCGCTGCTTGCCCCAATTTACAAAGTAATGGTCTATGTGCTTCTCAAGAAAAAGTTGCAAGCTTAGATGCTAAGCATTCGCAAGTGCTAAATTTGAGAATAGACCAGGTTGTAACTTGGAAAGAAATTAAGCAGAGAATTTTAGAACGTGTTACTTTAGAAAAATTTACTGAAACCTGCGCTGGTTGTGATTGGTATAAAGTTTGTATCTTGAAAATGGCTAAGTGAATGTAAAGTTTATTGACTGCAGAATTCCTGAATAGCCTTAATTCCATAATATTTCACATTTGGAAATATATTTTGGTTTTTTTCTAGGTCTAGAATGCTAAACCATTGCAGATTGTGACCTTCGTTGTTTTTGATTTTATTGTTGATGATTTTTGCAAGGTAGATAAAGTCAATGTGGTAGTGGTTTTGGGAGATTTCTTCGAGCAAAAATCGCCAAGGGCAAGGGATTAGTGACGTTCTCGGATCGTTTACTTCAAGATAATGCTTCTCTTCCTGAAAGCTCTTGCTGGTGATTAGTTCTACTTGCAGACCGGTTTCTTCCATTACTTCTCTTAAGGCGGCTTCACTTGGAAGTTCATTTTCTTCAACATGTCCGCCTGGCGGCAGCCATGAAGCCATTTTTTTGTGCTCCAGTAAGAGAACTTTTGCGTCAGAAACGATATAAACAGTTGCTGTAAAATGTTTTTTATCCAAGGTTTAACTCCAAAAACTTTTTTTCTACTAAGCTGCGACGTTGTAGCGTGGGTATTGCTTTTATCCATTTTTTACAAAGTGTTACATCGAAATTTTGGGGGATTTCTAACTCTGGTAGCCTAGTAAATAAGCGACTTTTTGCTGTTGATAAATAAAAGAAATCTAGTAGTGCCTTTTCTGGCGTAGCGATTTTTATATTATTTGTTCCGACAGATATAAACCCGCCAAAAAAGCTAGGTGGTATGTGATGTGCAGAGACAGTTGCAAATTGGGTTTTGAATTTTTTAGTTCGCATTAAAGTTACGGCATAAATAACTTCTGGAATTTGCTCAATCATACCGTGATGGTACAGTGCGCTTTGGAGTGAAACATAACAAGCGTAAGGCGCGGTTAAATATTCTGGCAGCATAAGTGGTTCAACTTTTTCTGGAAGTGCCCAAAGCCCGCGTTGCAAACGTATAGTGTGTCCGAATTTTTCTAAACGTCTTAAAGCTTGGCTTGCGGTGGTTATAGAGATGTCTAAGGCCACCGAAATATCTCGTGTTTGGAAAATTGCGATTTTCAGAGCTTTGATTTTCGATAATACTGCGCTCGCTTCCATTAAGCACCTCTTGCTAGCGCTTGACCTACATTATTTACAATAAGCTGCCAAACTTCTGGGTTTGAATATTGGTTTTGATATTCTTCAGTTAAGAATGCTACTACTTGACTTTGAAAATCTTGGAAACTTAAGCTAGAAAGATTTTTTTGAGCTTGTAAAAATGTTTCTTGGGAAGCTATTATTTTTGGCAATTCGTTACTGCTACCAAGTAATAAGTAGAGGTCAAAAACGTCCCGTGTTTGCGTTAATTTACGTTCTGCTAAGGCTATAATTTTCTGCGCAATGGCGGTCGCTTTATCATAATGACAAGTTATTATCGGTGGTAATTGATATTGTCCTGATATTAATGTATCGATTGGCTCAAATAACACTACACCATTTAAACCTCGGCGTGAAAATTCTATTTTTGTGTGCAAAGCGTTATTCTTTCCAGAAGAAGTGGCTGTTAGAGCTACTTTCCACCTTTGTGTTATTTCTGTTTGTTTTGGGTAGCTTATATTTTCGATCTTAATGTTGCGAGCCAGCAGATTAGTATTAAGGCTTTTTGATTCTAGGATACTTTGTACATTTTTCCAAAGTGTATCTTTGCGTATTTTATATACGTCCAAATCAATATCTTCGGAGTAACGCATGCTTTTGAAATAAAAACGTAAATTGCAGCCGCCCTTCAAAGCATAAAGGCGTCTATCTAGCTTTCTTCCTAAGTTATCTAGAAATAACAAATGGAATTGTTCTATGTATTGCTGAATGTGTTTCATTGGGTATATAATACGCGTAATTGACGTATAGGTCAACTATACGTATTGTATTTGTTATTTGTCTTTAAATTAGGGCAATTAGCAAAACTACCTTTTACCCATCAAATTGGTATAATGCCCTCTATTATTTAAAGAGAGAGGATTTATGTCAAAAAAACAAGCTAATTTCGCAACTTTGGCCATTCATGCTGGTGAAGAAAAGGATCAGAATCAATCTTTGGCTGCGCCTATTTATATGACGTCGACTTTTACCTTCGATGATATTCAGCAGGCCGACGATATTTTTAGTTTTAAGCGTCAAGCTTATGTGTACACGCGAGGTGGTAACCCAACTATTAATTTGCTGGAAAGACGTGTGGCTGCTTTAGAAGGCGGTGCTGGAGGCGTAGCTTTTGCCTCTGGTATGGCGGCTATTATCAGCACCTTGCTGTCTTTGTTGAAAGGCGGCGAGCGTATTTTAGCGCATGATAATTTGTATGGTTCAGCTTTTTCGGCCATTAAAACTTTATTGCCTAGATTTGGCATAGAAGCTGATTTTGTCGATATGACAGATTTGGCGAATGTCAAGCGAGCGTTGGCGCCAAACACAAAAGTTATTTATCTAGAAACACCAACTAATCCATCAGTTGAGATTATTGATATAGCGGGCTTAACGGAGATTACAAAATCTTTGGGTGCTAAAGTTGTTATAGATAACACTTTTGCCACGCCATTTTGGCAGAGGCCATTAGAGTTGGGCGCTGACATAGTTTTACATAGTGCAACTAAATATCTTTGCGGACATGGTGATGCTTTAGGTGGCATTGTTGTAGCAAAAGAAGAGTCTTATTTGCCAGAATTGAAATTTGGCTATATGTGCGAATTGGGCGGAGTGATAAGTCCATTTAATGCATGGCTCATTTTGCGTGGCATAAAAACTTTAGGTTTACGCATGCAAAAACATGCTGAAAATGCCGCTGCTATTGTCCAATTTCTTTTAAAACATCCTAAGGTTTCGCGCGTGCTCTATCCTGGTTTGGAAAGCCATCGTGGACACGAAATTGCGAAGAAACAAATGCAAGGTTTTGGCGGTATTGTTAGTTTTGAGTTGCATGGCGATGAAAATGTGGCACGCAAATGTGTGGAAAGCATGGAAATGGCCAAGATTGCGGTGAGCTTGGGAGATGCGGAAACTTTAATTGAAATCCCGGCGCTTATGACACATAGGTCTTATACGGACGAAGATTTACAGCGTTGCCGTTTTTCCAAAAAAACCATTCGTATCTCGGCTGGTTTAGAAGATCAGCGTGATATTATTGCGGATTTGGAACAGGCATTGGAATAATTATAAATTATGAATTATGAATGATAAATTTGTATGGTGTAATTTTGAATGATTCCTCAATTCATTATCCATAATTTATAATTCATAATTACTATAAAACATGTCTACATGTTTTCTTTATAAATCAATGGGTTATATTTTAAAATCGAGGTCTGATAAAAATGAGCGAACAATTTTTACCTTTTTCGAAACCTTGTATAGATCAAGCGACAATAGATGAAGTTGTTGAATGTTTGCGTTCGGGTTGGTTGGCCACCGGCCCAAGAGTTAAACGTTTTGAAAGTGATTTGGCTAAATATTTCAAGAAAGAAGTTTCTAATACTTTGGTTTTAACTTCGGCGACGGCTGGTTTGCAGCTTGCTTTGCAAAGTTTAAATTTTCAACCAGGCGATGAAGTAATCACAACATCTATAACTTTTGCAGCTAGCGCCAATACTATTGTACAAGCTGGTGCTAAGCCTGTTTTTGTCGATGTCGAATTAGAAACGCGTAACATAGATATACGCAAAGTAGAAAAAGCCATCACCGCTAAAACCAAAGCCATTTTGCCAGTGCACTTCGCGGGCGTGCCGGTCGATTTAGACGCTGTTTATGCCCTAGCCAAGAAATATAATTTACGTGTTATTGAAGATGCGGCGCATGCAGTTGGTTCTTTTTATAAAGATAAGATTATTGGCAGCTTTGGTGATACGCAAGTTTTTAGCTTTCATCCCAATAAAGTTATGACATCAGGGGAGGGCGGCGCTGTTACGACTAGCGATGCTAATATGGCTAAGTTTATAAGCGTTATGCGTTTTCACGGCATTGATCGAGAGGCTTGGAATAGAAACGCCAAAGAAGGTAGCCAGCATTACGATGTTATTGCTGCTGGCTATAAATATAACATGATGGATATACAGGCGGCGCTCGGAATTCACCAACTGGCGCACCTAGAAGAATTCATTGCCAAGCGTACTAAATTAGCTCTTCGCTACAATGAATTGTTTGCTGGTTGGGAAGAGTTAATGTTGCCGCAAAATCCAGATTATTCCTCGCGTAATTCTTGGTATATTTATGCGCCTTTGATCAACATTGAAAAGGCTAAAATAACGCGCGATGAGTTTATGCAAAAGATGAAGGAACAGAATATTGGTACGGGTTTGCATTATGAAGCAGTGCATTTATATAGCTTTTATCAAAAAACTTACGGTTATAAACGTGGTGATTTTTCGAATGCAGAAATAATTTCGGATCGCATTGTCTCATTGCCACTTTTCCCAGACATGACTTTTGCCGATCAAGATCGCGTAGTTACTGCTATGCGTAAAATTTTTAAGGGTTAAAAATGAACAAAAAAACATCAAGTAAAGTTGTAGATGTAAGCATAGTTGTTCCTATTTACAACGAAGAAGGCAATATAGATCTATTGCTCGGTCGTCTCTTAAAAACAATGGACGGTTTGGACAAATCTTACGAAGTAATTTTTGTTAACGATGGTAGCAAAGATAAATCCATGGCGGTTTTGACCAAGGCTTATAAAGCGCACCCAGATAAAATTCGCGTGGTTGATTTTCAGCGCAATTTTGGCCAGCATAAAGCGGTTATGGCGGGTTTTGAGGAATCTAGTGGCAAAGCGGTAGTAACTCTAGACGCCGATTTACAAAATCCCCCCGAAGAAATTCCAAAGCTTTTAGATTTAATCGATAAAGGTTACGATTGCGTTGGAGGTTATCGCCTAGATAGACAAGATAGTTTTTTTAGACGCTATGCTTCACGCCTCATCAATAAATTGCGCGCTCGTGTTACCAATATCCATATGACAGATGAAGGTTGCATGCTTAGAGCTTATAACCGCGAATTAGTAGATATTATGCTTTCTGCGCAAGGAGCTGCTGTTTTTATTCCGGCTTTAGCTTATAGCTATGCCTCAAAGCCTACAGAAGTGGCTGTTGAGCATGCTGCTAGACATAGCGGGGAGTCTAAATATCATCTTTTTGATTTGGTTCGCTTGTCATTTGACATAATGGCCGGTTATTCGCTTTTACCGCTGCAAATTTTTACTTTATTTGGCTTCGGTATTTCCATATTAAGTTTTCTTTTTTTTATTTTTCTATTGTTACGTCGCATCTTTGTTGGTCCAGAAGTAGAAGGTGTTTTTACTTTGTTCGCTATTTTGTTCTTTTTAATTGGAATTTTATTGATGGGACTTGGTATAACTGGCGAATACATTGGGCGCATTTACCAAGAAGTGCGCCGTCGGCCGAAGTATGTGATTAAGAAGATATTGGGCGAGTAATTTTACTATGACAACAACACGTGAACTAGCAAATGCTATTCGATTTTTAAGTATGGATGCTATACAGAAGGCAAATTCTGGGCATCCAGGTATGCCGCTTGGCATGGCAGATATAGCTGCTGTGCTTTGGACCGAATTTTTGCATCATAATCCGCTAAATCCAAATTGGTCTAATCGTGATCGTTTTATTTTATCCAATGGCCATGGTTCTATGCTGCATTATTCGCTCTTGCATCTTACTGGTTATGCTTTAGGAATTGAAGAATTAAAACGTTTTCGTCAGCTGCATTCTAAGACTCCTGGTCACCCGGAATATGGTTTGACTTCTGGTATTGAAACCACCACAGGCCCGTTAGCGCAAGGTTTGGCTAACGCAGTTGGTATGGCCTTAGCTGAGAAAACTTTGGCGGCTACCTTTAATCGCCCTAGCTTTAACATTGTTGACCATTTTACTTATGTTTTTTGTGGCGATGGCTGTCTTATGGAAGGACTTTCGCATGAAGTTTGCTCTTTTGCCGGAACGCATAGACTGGGCAAGCTTATTGCATTTTGGGATAACAATGGAATTTCTATTGATGGACACATCGAAGGCTGGTTCACGGATAACACGAAACAGCGCTTTTTAGCTTATGGTTGGCATGTTATTGAAGTGGATGGACACGATGCGTCGGCAATTCGAGAAGCGATTAGCGAAGCGCAAAGCGTCAATGACAAGCCAAGCCTAATTGCTTGTAAAACGGTAATTGGTTTTGGTACGCCAAATATTTGTGGGACTCATAATTGTCATGGAAATCCTTTGGGCGATGCAGAAATAAAAGCTACGCGCGAACATTTAAATTGGCCATATGAGCCTTTTGTGATTCCTAAAGAAATTTATGCGGCTTATGACGCCAAAGCGCGTGGAGATAAGCTGGAAGCGGATTGGCGTGATTTATTTTCGCAATATGAAAAAGCTTATCCAGATTTAGCTAAAGAATTTTTGCGACGCATTGATAAAACCCTGCCGCCAAATTGGCAGGAAAAAATACAAGCCTTTATTGTTAAAATTAACTCAGAACCAAAAGATTTAGCTACACGTCAATCTTCACAAAAATGTTTAGATTTTTTCGGTCCTTTATTGCCGGAACTTTTAGGTGGATCAGCTGATCTTACGCCATCTAACCTTACCGATTGGAAGGGATCGCGCGATATTACGAGTAATAATCCAGATGGTAACTACATTCATTATGGCATACGCGAATTTGGTATGTTAGCCATGATGAATGGTATTTCTCTCTATGGCGGATTTATTCCTTATGGCGGAACTTTTTTGGTTTTTTGCAACTATGCGCATAGTGCCATTCGCATGGCTGCTTTGATGCAAATTCGCAGTATTTACGTTTTTACGCACGATTCCATTGGCGTAGGCGAAGATGGTCCGACGCATCAACCGATTGAACATTTAAATATGCTGCGAGGCACGCCCAATCTATCTTTATGGCGTCCATGCGACTCGATAGAAACGGCAATAGCTTGGGAAGTAGCGATAGAAAGAATTAATGGACCAACGGCATTGGCCTTGACGCGGCAAAAACTTCCGCAGCAAAAATATTCAGCCGAAATGTTGCTGAATATTAAAAAAGGTGGATATGTTTTGTTAGACTGTGCCGGAACGCCAGATTGTATCGTAATTGCAACTGGCTCAGAAGTTGCTGTGGCCGCTGCTGCTGTCAAGCAAGTACGGGCATTGGGTAAAAAAGTTCGTCTAGTTTCCATGCCATCGACAGATACTTTTTCCAAGCAAGATAGCTTATATCAAGAAAGCGTTCTGCCTAAAAAAATCACCAAGAGATTAGCCATAGAAGCTGGTTCTAGCGATTTTTGGTACAAATACGTTGGATTAGAGGGGAAGATCTTAGGAATTGACCGTTTTGGAGAATCAGCTCCGCAGCAAGAAATATTTGCACTTTTGGGCTTTACGGAGCAGAATATCGCGCGAATTATTTTGGGGGCATTGGAATTATGAATGATGAATTATGAGTTAATGAAAAAATTCACCCTGTGTCCTTAATGATACAAAAAACATGTGTATAATATTTGCTTAAAAATCAATGAGTTGACTCTTAAGGCTGGGGCGTAATATGAATGAGTTAATAAATTTTCTCTTCATTCATAATTCATAATTTATAATTCATAATTAAATCTATAATTTATCATTAATTTAATTTTAAACGAGGTAAATCATGGCTATCAACATAGCAATTAACGGTTACGGCCGCATTGGTCGTTGTATTCTACGTGCTATCTACGAAGAAGGTTACAACAAAGACATAAAAGTTGTAGCTATCAACGATTTAGGTGATGCTAAAATCAATGAACATTTAACTAAATACGATACAGTGCACGGTAAATTTCCAGGCACAGTCAGCATTGACGGCGACTATTTAGTGGTAAACGGCGATAAAATTCGCGTCTTTGCCGAAAAAGATCCAAGCAAATTGCCTTGGAAAGATCTTGGAGTGGATGTTGTACATGAATGTACTGGTAAATTTACTAGCAAAGAAAAAGCTTCTGTGCACATTAAAGCCGGTGCTAAAAAAGTTATTATTTCAGCTCCAGGTGAAGCAGTTGACGCTACTATTGTTTATGGCGTGAACCACAAGATTTTAAAAGCCAGCGACACTGTTATTTCTAACGCTTCTTGTACCACGAATTGCTTGGCTCCAGTTGCCAAAGTTATAAATGACAAAATTGGTATTGTTAGCGGCTTAATGACAACAATTCACTCTTATACTAACGACCAAGTTTTGATTGATACTTATCATAAAGATTTGCGTCGTGCTCGTTCCGCTACGCATTCTATGATTCCAACTAAAACTGGCGCAGCTGCAGCTGTAGGAATCGTCTTACCAGAACTAAATGGCAAGTTAGATGGTTTCGCGATTCGCGTGCCAACAATTAATGTATCTTTGGTCGATTTAACTTTCCAGGCAGCTCGTGCAACCAGCAAAGATGAAATTAATAAAATTATGAAAGAAGCGTCTGAAGGCGAATTGAAAGGCATTTTAGCTTACAATGCTGAACCGCTTGTTTCTATTGATTTCAATCACACTGCAGTTTCTTCGACATTTGAATCGACACAAACCAAAGTGATTGGAACAACAGTTAAAGTGTTGGCTTGGTATGACAACGAATGGGGCTTTTCCTCACGCATGTTAGATACAACTAAGGCTCTGATGTTGGCGAAATAATTGTAGAGACGCGATTAATCGCGTCTGTACTTAAATAAACACGAGAGGTTTTATGACAGCAGTCAAAAAAATGGTCGATATCGACCTTAAAGGCAAGCGCGTTTTAATCCGTCAAGATTTAAACGTTCCTATGAAAGATGGCAAGATCACGGAAGACACGCGTATTCGCGCTTCTGTGCCAGCTTTGCAACAAGCTTTAGCTGCCGGTGCCGCGGTGATAGTTCTGTCGCATTTGGGTAAGCCAACCGAAGGTCTAGTCGAAGCTAAATTTAGTTTAGAGCCAATTGCCAAGCGCATGTCCGAACTTTTAGGTAAACCAGTGCGTTTTGAAACCAATTGGCTAGATGGCGTTTCAATAAACCCTGGCGAAGTTGTTCTTTGTGAAAATGTTAGATTCAATAAAGGCGAAAAGAAAAACAATGACGAATTAGCGCAAAAGATGGCTAATTTGGCAGATGTTTTTGTCATGGACGCTTTTGCAACAGCACATCGAGCTGAAGCTTCTACGCATGGTGTGTCTAAATACGCCAAAATTGCTTGTGCGGGACCGCTTTTGGTTGCCGAACTAGAAGCATTGGGCAAGGCTTTGGAAAAGCCTGAACATCCGCTTTTAGCTATCGTTGGCGGTTCTAAGGTTTCAACTAAAGTTCAAGTTTTGGAAACCTTGTTGAATAAAGTTGATCAGCTCATAGTTGGCGGCGGTATTGCCAATACTTTCATTGCAGCAGCTGGTTATAACGTTGGCAAATCTCTTTGCGAAGCGGATTTTATTCCCAAAGCTAAAGAACTACTTGCGTTAGCCAAACAGCGCGGAGCTGAAATTCCTATTCCAACGGACGTTGTAGTTGCTAAAGAAATGTCGGAAACAGCTGTAGCCACAGTGAAAAAAGTTAATGAAATCGCTGCGGATGAAATGATTCTCGATATTGGACCTGAAACCAGTAAAAAATTAGCTGAAATTATTGCTAAAGCTAAAACTATTGTTTGGAACGGTCCAGTTGGCGTTTTCGAGATGGATCAATTTGCTGCTGGAACCAAAGCCATAACTGAAGCTATAGCTAAAAGCGGAGCATTTTCTATTGCTGGTGGCGGCGACACACTCGCAGCTATCGATAAATTTAAAGTAGCCGATAAGATTTCTTATATTTCCACTGGTGGCGGTGCTTTCCTTGAATTTTTACAAGGTGATAAATTGCCAGCTGTAGCCATTTTAGAAGAGAGAGCAAAATAATGATGATAACGCCTTCGATTAGACGCACTAAAATAGTAACAACATTAGGACCATCCACTGATAATTTAGAAGTACTGCGCGGTCTTATAGCCGCTGGCGCCAATGTAGTACGCTTAAACTTTTCGCATGGATCTCCCGAAGATCATAGAAGACGTGTCGATATGGTGCGGACCGCTGCGGAAGAGCAGGGGCATATAGTTGGTATTTTGGCTGATTTGCAAGGTCCCAAAATTCGTGTGGCGCGTTTCAAGAGCGGTAAAGTTGAACTAGCCGAAGGTGTGCAATTCATTTTAGACGCAGATTTAGCTAAAGATGCTGGAGATGAAAAAGCTGTTGGTATCGACTATAAAGAACTGCCAAGAGACGTTACAGCTGATGATGTGTTATTACTCGATGATGGTCGTATAGTTTTGACGGTTTTGAAGATTGAGGGCAATAAGATTTTCTGTCGTGTCAAAGTAGGCGGAATTCTTTCCAATAACAAGGGAATTAATCGCCAAGGCGGAGGGTTGTCTGCAGGGGCCTTGACTGACAAAGACCGTGAAGATCTTAAAACGGCAGTGGCAATCGGCGCGGACTACATTGCTATTTCTTTTGTGCGTAGTGCTGAAGATGTTTTAGAAACTAAAGAGCTTATCTCTAAAGCTGGTGGAAAAGCTGGAGTTGTTGCCAAAATAGAGAGATTAGAAGCCATAGTTCCAGAAACTTTAGATAAAATCATCCAAGCTTCTGATGGCATTATGGTGGCACGTGGAGATTTGGCAGTGGAAATCGGCGATGCTGAAGTTCCGGCTGCACAAAAGTTGATGATTTCTAGGGCTCGTGCTTTGAACCGTCCTGTCATTACAGCAACGCAAATGATGGAGTCGATGATTACTAGCCAAGTGCCAACGCGTGCGGAAGTGTCTGATGTTGCTAACGCAGTTTTGGATAATACTGATGCAGTAATGCTTTCGGCGGAAACTGCTTCGGGAAACTATCCAATTGTTGTTGTAAAAACTATGCATCGCGTTTGTGTTGCGGCAGAAAAGCAGCCAGCGGCATTAACTTCTAATCTTCGTCTTGCATGCACCTTCAATCGTGTTGACGAAGCTTTGTCTATGGCAACTATGTATACAGCGAATCATTTAGACATTAAAGCGATTATAACCTTGACTGAATCTGGTTCTACGCCACTTTGGATGTCGCGTGTGCCATCTACAATACCGATCTACGGCTTGAGTCGTCATCCTCACACTTTGGGTCAAATGGCGCTTTATAGCAACGTTTATCCGATCTACTTTGATGTGACCAAACATGGTACGAGTAGTGAAGTAAAACGCTCGGCTATTTTAGAGCTTAGGCAACGCGGCTTTGTCAACGATGGCGACTTGGTTATAGTTACCAAAGGCCCACATGAAGGCGTGCATGGCGGCACTAACTCTATGTCAGTGATCAGAGTTGGCGGCGCTGTCTAGCGTTATTGCTGTATTGTTCTATAAACAGAGAAACCCTCCGCTCGGAGGGTTTTTTGTTAGTGTAGATAAGTTAGAAGTGGCTTCCAGGTTTACTTGTTGATTGAGTTGAAGATGGTTTTTGTGGAGGGGATAATTTTGGCATTTCGCTAGAGATGGTGCAAGTGCCGTAGTTGTAAGGGGGTGTGCTTTGTGATCCTGTCCATGCAACTTTTTCAGCGTTTTGGTCAGAAAGTTTTGCTTTAGCTGGCTTATTAGTAAATAACTGGAAAGTCATATTGCCTCCGAAATAAATTTATTTGAAAGTCGGGTAGTCTACACAGAATTATTAAAAATTCTACAGTGTAGTCAGTATAGCCTATCTTTCTTAAGTAAATCTTAGCATAAAAACAAAAAAACATGTCCATATGTTTTCTTTATAAATCAATGGGTTATATTTTTAAGTGTAGGTTGGGTTAAGCGCGTAGCGCGAACCCAACTGAATTTGTTGGGTCCAACTCGCTACGCTCGTTTTTGCCCCAACCTACCTTCCGCGCACTTCTTGTTTACAATAAATTTAATAAACATTACAATTATTGTTATTATATGTTACAATAACTTTTGTATAGGGGTTAAGTATGCAACAAAAAAGGCATGACAAGGTAATTATTAAAGACTTTATTTTGCGAGAAGTAGAAGAGCATCCTAGCGATATAGCGACCCTTACAGCTTCGAATTTTGGAGTTTCTAGAGTTACAGCGAATCGTTATTTAGACAAGCTTGTGCAGCAGGGTTTGCTAGAGACTACGGGGAAAACCAAAGCCTGTCGCTATACTCTTCGCGATTTGGTTCAAGAAAAATTTAGTTTTCCTATCACAAAAGATACAGAAGAATATCAAGTTTGGCAGCAGAAGATTCGGCCATTACTGAATGGTGTTAAAGAAAATGTGCTAGATATTTGTCTCTATGGTGTTACAGAACTAGTTAATAACGTAATAGACCATTCGGATAGTAAAGACTGTCAAATAACGGTGAGTCGCAATGCACGTCGAATTGAAATTGGCATAAAAGATTCTGGTGTTGGAATTTTTGAAAAAATACGCAAAGAATGCAATTTGGACGACCCGCATCAAGCGCTTTTAGAGTTATCCAAAGGTAAGTTAACCACTGATCCCAAAGATCATACGGGCGAAGGAATATTCTTCACTTCCAAAATGTTTGATAAGTTTTTCCTGGCTTCGGGCAAGTTAAGCTACAGCTGCGCCAGAAGAGTAGGCGCGGATGGTTTGTTGGTATCCAACGAGTCAGAAGAAAAGAATGTTCTAGGTACAACAATTGTCTTAAACATAGGCGTTGATGCTACGCATACTAGCAAAGAAGTGTTTGACCAATACACCGACGATGAATACAGATTTTCTCGCACTGTGGTTGCTGTGCGTTTAATGCAGTATGGCGAAGAACAACTTATATCGCGTTCGCAAGCCAAGAGGTTACTTGCTCGCTTCGAAAATTTTGCGGAAGTAGTTTTAGATTTTGATGGTATTCAAGAAATTGGCCGGGCTTTTACTGATGAGATTTTTCGCGTGTTTCAAAATGCACATCCCAAGATAAAAATCACTGTAATAAATACTACTCCGGAAATCGATAAAATTATTCAGAGCATGGGTGGGCAGCAGCTGTAGATTTGTTGGCTATTTTATAGTGCAATGCAAAACAGACGCGTCCATTTTGCAATAGGATATAAAATAGCCATGAAAAGATGAGAGCTTACACTTTTAGGAACGAAAAAGTGTTAAAAATATACACTTTTTGGAACCAAAAATTGCAAAATATTAGAACCTACAGCTATTTCACAACAATCTTAATCCTAAGACCCGCCTTTTGTAGTGCTATCTTACGCGGCAAATCTACGCCATTTTGAACCATGAAATCTTGGTATTGAATCGACCAGCCTTGTTGTTTGAGGTAGGCGAGGTGATTAAAGCTATCGAGTTTAAGTGAGTAAGGCGTTTTAGGAGATGGCATGCCCTTGATCCAATACGCTAAACCACTTATGGGCAGCGACCAGCCAAGGGTTTTTTGCAGTAATTCTTCTGGTGTTTTGGCACTATATTTTTCTTTTTGCGATTTAATCAACGTAACTTCTTGGCTGTTGCCGTTTATATATATCGAGCCTAAATTAAGCGGTCCGCTTAGCGTAAGCGCATAAGAATCTTTTTTCTGTAGCCATGTGTAGTGAGCCGTATCAACGTCATTGCCGTGTTGAACACTAATCGCTCCTGTTATATTCCAAGAGTTTATATTTTTCAGTTGGTGTAAGCGTTCTTGCCAGCTAAGATAGTGGTAGTTTTGCTGGTAGGTAGTGGTTTGTAAGGAGCTGCAAGCAGAGATTGCAACACATCCCAAAATAAGTAGAGAGTAAATAATTGGTCGCCAGCTTAAAAACCTTGGTACACGACAAACTTTGGGTAGGCATAAAACTTGAGGGAAAATATAATACTCGTCATTCCGCGACTTGATCGCGGAATCTAGAAATGCACTGTTTAGGCTGGATCCCGCGGTCGAGCCGCGGGATGACGAAACAAAAAATATCCAATTTATCCTGATGCTATGAACATTTAACAAAAATTTGGCGTGTACACAGGCAAAAAACATGTCTATATGATTTCCTTTAAAATCAATAAGTTGCATTTTTAAATCTATTTTTTAACTAAGTCATTAAAAAAATGGTATTATACGCGCTTCCTAATTTGATACATAGAAAGAATTTATGCAAGAATCTATTCGACAAAAATTAAAAACTTTAGAAAAGCGACATCAAGAAATTGCCTCTCTTTTGGCTGACCCGGAAGTGATGAATAATCAAGATCGCTTTCGCGAGCTAGCGAAGGAATATGCTGCATCTGAAGAACTGGTTGAAAAATATCGCCAGCATGAAAAAATTCTGGCCGATACCGAAGCCATGCAGGCTATGCTCAATGATAATGATGTTGAAATGCGTAAATTAGCGGAAGAAGAGTTAACTTCGCTGAGTAAAAATAAAGAAATTTTAGAAGCAGAAGTTCAAACTCTACTTTTGCCGCAAGATCCCAATGATAAACGCAATGTTTTCTTAGAAATTCGCGCTGGCGCGGGTGGCGACGAAGCTGCTATTTTTGCTGGCGATCTTTTTCGCATGTACAGCCGATTTGCTGAAAATATGGGCTGGCGCGTAGAAGTTTTAAATTCTAGTGAAGGTGAAAAAGGCGGTTTTCGTGAAATTATAAGCCGCATTATCGGCAAAGATGTTTATTCGCGTTTGAAATTCGAATCGGGCGTACATCGCGTGCAGCGCGTTCCCGAGACAGAAGCGCAAGGCAGAGTGCATACTTCGACTTGTACAGTAGCTGTTTTTCCAGAAGTAGACGCTATCGAATCAATTGCAATTAATCCAGCTGATTTACGCATCGACACTTATCGCAGCTCTGGAGCTGGCGGCCAGCATGTTAATGTTACTAATTCAGCCGTGCGCATTACGCATTTGCCAACGGGCGTTGTTGTGGAGTGCCAGGACGAGCGGTCGCAACATCAAAATAGAGCGAAGGCTTTGGCTGTTGTGCAAGCCAAAATTTTAGCAGCGGAACAAGAAAAACAGCGGCGTACAGAAGAAGAAACCAGGCGTAGTTTAGTTGGAACGGGAGATCGATCTGAAAAAATCCGCACTTACAACTTTCCACAAGGTCGCATGACAGATCACCGTGTTAATCTGACGTTGTATCATCTGAGCGATATTATTGACGGCAATTTAATGCCTGTTATTGAAGTTTTAGCTCGCGAACATCAAGCCGATCTTTTGGCACGCTTTGCCGAGAGTGCGACATAATCCGCAAACATGTCTACACGATATCGTTATAAATCAATTGGTTGAGAATTAAAATCAGGTTCTGGTGACTAATTTATGGTTTTCAGATTGTGTTAAGAATTAATTGGTATACTGTTTCTTATGCTTAGAACAACATTGGCCGCAGAACAAAAAACAGTAGTTGATATTGCAACAGCAGCCATGCTTGCAAAGCAAGAATTATCTAAAATAAAGCAACGTTGTTGTTTATGCTTTTGGATGAAACCTTCTACTGATCGACAAACAGAAGCCTCAAGACCTTTGGGCGATGTGCTATTAGAGCTTGGTGTTTATCAGATAATTTTTAATAATAACGTAGTTAATGCTAGTTCTTCAGAAAGCATGCGCGGAGAGATTGAGAAATATGTTTTAGGATTACAGCATATTAATTTAACAGGAAGAATTTCTGCTGCAGAAAGAGTTATAAACCGTCTCCAAGAACAAAATCTAAGCACTGAATTACAAAAATTTATTACAGCAGCGAAGAAGGTATTGCCGGCTGAGGCTAACTCAGAAAAATCTTGTTTGTTAGCTAAAAAATAGTATGACATAAGCGAGTTTAGTTATTAAAAACATTCAAACATCAAAATAGCGGAGAATCCACAATGCTTACAACAAAAACGTCGACAAAAAGTACAACGATAGTAGACTCTGCTAGCCAGAAAGAAGCTATGAATTGGTTAATGGACTTTTTTGGTAATGAAAAATTTTTGACGACTTTTAGAAGAGAGCTCAGCACGACGGAACAGAAAGGATCTTCAGAAGCCACGCCTCTTGTGCCCAAAAAACAACCAAAGAAACAGGAAGATCCAGCTGTGCAAGGTCTTGGGGTTCTTTGTCAAGCCCTAGATTCCTGTGTTGCGGAAAAAGGCAACTACCGAGTGAGCTTCAAAACTACTCCACAAAATAGCATTAGCCAGACGGCTGGGGCATTTACTAAAGCGCTTAATACGTTGCCGCACGATATTTTTGCTGCAGCAAAAGTTGATGAGAACAGCAGGTCGGGTTATGTTGATATTCTAGTGCCTGCTTGTTTGTATACAAAGCCCCAGCCGAAAATTGCAAATTCTCAAACACCTAGCCCTAGCGGTGGTAGTTCAAGCTCTGCTCCTGCAGCAAGTGCGGTGTTTACGCCAACACCAGTTCCAAGTACTCCTCCGTCAACATCGCCTCAAACAATCCTTGCTGCAGCACCAAGCTCGGTGGTTTCTACTCCACAACCATCGTCTTCTTCCTCTTCCTCCACGACTAATTCAGTGACTAATGTTGTTGAGGAAACACTTCGAGATAAGAATAAAGAGTTTGTGCGATTACTTAGTGAGGAATTGATATCTTTGGAACAAAAAAAGCTTGGGGTATGTTGTCCTGGTTTTTTTGGTAGAGCGCGAATACAGCAATTAAGTCAAAAGCAGCGAAATATTGGAAATATTTTAGATGCCTTGATATCTTTGGAATATGAAGAAACAAAAACCCCTAGCGGTGCTGATTGTTTAATTGACTGTATGCAAGCCGGTAAAACTGTGTTGCAAAGTATTGAAATATTAGATGCTAAAGGACCAACTGTTTTTGGGGCATTGGGATTATTGCGATGTTTGCTAGAGTATAAACAAGGAAGCTTAGTTGCAGAAGGTAAGCTTAGGGATATATTTGCACAAATGGACAAGCTGACAGCAAACACGGATTATAGGCTTGCATTTAACGCGGCTGATGAGAAATTATGGGAGAGATTAAAAGCAATTGATTACAACGCTCCTGCTATCCTTATGCCATCAACAAGAGCTTCTACAGAGTCAACACAAGAAACAACCCCAAAGCGCCAAAGTCCATTTCCGCCTCCAAGAAATGCTTCAGTTCCTATCTAAACAAAAAAGGGAGCCCAAAGCTCCCTTTTTTCTAATATTCACACTAAATATTAAACAAATTCTACGTCTAATATATGTGTTGAGCAGGAAATACATGGATCGTAGGCTCGGACCATCATTTCCAAGAGAAGAGTGATTTCTTCTTTCGATTTGTCTAACACCGTTGGCAAGAGAGCCCGGAAATCGTTTTCGATGTTATCCAAATTTTGCCCAGTTGGAATGATGCAATTGGCTTTTTCCATTAAACCTTTATCGTTGTAAGTATATTCGTGATATAAAATACCGCGAGGTACTTCAACAGCGCCAACGCCTGTTCCAGCTTTAAGCGGGAAGGAGCGATCTTCTAGTTTTAATGTCATATTTAAAAGATCTTTCGCGGCTTGAATAGCATCATCGGCAATGTGGAAAAGCTCGACGAATTGCGCAACTGTGATCATGTAAGTATTGTAGCAAGGAGCTTTAAGGCCTAATTCTGCAGCAACTTCTTTAGCGCTGTCAGACAACCACATATGGCTGTTATTGAAGCGAGCCAAAGCGCCGACCATGAAAGAATCTCGATGATGTTTAGCGCGGCGTGCGGTGGAGTGATCAACTAAATATTCGTTGGTCATTTCGCGATAGTTTTTGTAAGAAGTCTCGCCCGTATCGCTCGAGAAAATATTGCCTTCTAAAAGCGCATATTCGCCTTTTTTGTAAAGCGAAATGTACTCGGTTTCTCTTTCGAAATTGGGTAACTTCAAAGATTTCACTAGCGGAATAGCTTTTTTGAGCTCTACTTTGGCGTCTTCTAATTTAGCGATGATATCTTCCAGGATAGCTGCCGTTGGAATTTTGGTCATAGCTTTGACGTTGGTGGCGATAGAGTGAATTAATCTGCCGCCAATGACATCACCAATGTAGTGTCCCAAGCGTTTTAATTTCAGAGCTTGAACTACCACATCTGTATGTGTGCTAGCTAAAGGAAGTACTGATTTGGCGCCAACGAAGTCAGGAACAGCCAAAAAGTAAATGTGTAACACATGGCTTTCGAAGTATTCACCGCAGTTCATGAGGCGGCGAAGTAATTTTTCTTGCTCGGAAATCTTGATGCCGAAAGCATCTTCCGTAGCTTGAATAGAAGCCATTTGATGGCCAAGAGAGCAGATGCCGCAAATACGGCTAGTGATAAGAGCTGCTTCGTCATAAGGACGACCTTTAAGCATTGCTTCAAAGAAACGCGGAGCTTCGACAACTTCTAGTTTACATTCTTTGATTACGCCGTTTTCAATATCTACTTTGATATTGCCGTGTCCTTCTACGCGTGTGATGTGATGAACATCAATTTTTACATTATTTGCTGCCATCTTGGAATACCTCCGGACTTCTTTCTAAGAATAATTTGAATTTTTCCTTCATTTGCTCGAATGAAAGTTTATATTTTTGCATGATATCTTGTTGCGATTTGACATTGGCTTCAGGGATTAAACCGCGACAGCCAAAGCAATAGCCGCCATTGCTGGGGCAACGTGCATTACAGCCTGCTCTCACAATAGGTCCCAAACATTGCAAGCCTTTTTCGTATACGCAAACGTTTTCATTTTTCTTGCATTCGACGCAGACTGGATAATCCGGAATGCCAAGATTTTTGCCTAAAAGCAGATTTTTCACAACGCGCACGAATTCGCCAGTGTCGATCGGACAGCCAGGAATAAAGGCGTCCACTTTAACAACTTCATGAATGGCGCGCACTTTTCCGCTTTCGTATTTATTAGAATCTTCCGGATAAACCGCTTTTTGATAATCAGCCGGGGCTTGGAAGTTCTTTAGTGCATTGATGCCGCCTATTGTAGAACAAGAGCCCAGGGTGATTAAGAGCTTCGCGGTATCGCGAATTTTTTGTAGACGCGGAATGTCGGAATCGCGCGTTAAAGAACCCTCGATAATAGCGATATCGTATTGATCAGAATGTTCGCTAATGGCTTCGCGGAACTCGACGATGTCGATAACTTTTAATAAATCCAGTAATTGTTCTGGTGTTAAATCGATGACGCAGAGCTGGCAGCCTTCGCAGGAAGCAAAGTCGAAAAACGCAACTCTCGGTTTTTTTGCTGCAGTATCACTCATTAGAGTACCTCCTCATTTTTTTCAACTTCGGCATAATTAAATACTGGTCCCTCTTGGCAAACGTAAATACCTTCCATTTGACAATGACCGCATTTACCAACGCCACAGCGCATTCTTCTTTCTAAATCGATAAAGATATTGGCCGTTGGCATTTTCTTTTCCAAAAGCGATTTTAAGACGAACTTGTACATAATTGGCGGGCCGACAATAAAGGCCAAAGTTTCTTCTGGATTGAATTCTACTTTAGGAATTAAAGTTGTGATTACGCCAACGTTGTGTTTCCAATTGGTGTCGCCACGATCGACGGTTTCTAAAATTTCTAGATTGCCACCAATTTTATAAAGTTCAGCGATTTCGTCAGTATAGAGGCGATCCCCAGGTGTTTTGCAACCATACAAAAGAGTAATTTTTTTGTATTTAGCGCGATCTGGTACGATTTTATTGATCAAAGATCTAAGTGGCGCATAGCCTAGGCCGCCGATGATTAAAATCAAGTGCTTACCTTCCATGCGACTTAGAATTTTATCGTCAAAACCATGGCCAAAAGGACCGCGGAACAGCAAGCTGTCGCCTTCTTTCATGGTATGGATTTTGTTGGTTACTTCGCCAACAGCGCGGACGCACATATCAAAGCGATTATGCGTGGCTGGAGCCGAAGAAATCGAAATTGGTGCTTCGCCGATACCGGGAATAAAAACCTGGACAAATTGTCCTGGCGTATGTCCCAGACTGCGGCCGCTTGTGATTTCTACTTCAAAGAATTTTTCTTTTTCTGTGAAATTTTTGGCTTTTACGATGCGAGCTTCTTCTGGCAAATAAAGCTTATCATTTTTGGGTTGTAAATTTAGTTTTTCTCTCATGTTTGTCCTCCTATTTCTTCTCGCCGCTAATATTTTCGGCGATGGTTTTCGGACTGATAGCAGCTAAACAAGCTCGAACGCAGCGGCCGCAACCGACGCAAACTGCTTGGCCATGCTTTTTCATTAGGTAATCAAATTTGCGATTGATACGGTGGTGAAGTCTAGCTGTAGCGCTGTGACGGAAATTTTCGCCGCCGGCCACAGTAGCAAAGCAATTTAACATGCAAGCATCCCATTTTCTGACCCTCTTGCCGCCTTTTAGGTTTAGATCCAAGTCGTCTTCAATGTCGAAGCAATAACAAGTTGGGCAAACCATAATGCAAGAGCCGCAGCTTAAGCAACGTGCGCCTTCCTTGTCCCAAATTGGATGCTTTTTATTTTGTGCAAACAGCTCTGGAAATTGCTCTAGCTTATCAAACGGTTTTTCTTTGCCAAAAGAGGCTTCTTTTTTCTTGTCAAAATCAGCCTTTTCGGTGCCTTTGGCGCTTTCAGTTTTCCAGTATTTGGCAACGAAGTTTTTGCCTTTTTCGCTAGCAGTTTCGATTAAATATTTACCGTCTAATTCGTATAACATCGCGTCATAACCGCCGCGAGCATAGTGTGACTTAACCTTAAAGCAAAAGGCGTTTTTGTCGCAGATTTTGCAGCAATCAATGCCGATTACTAAAGCTTTTTCTAGTTTGGCAAGATAGTTAGGGTCGCCATTATCGTCGGCGAAGGCCTCATTTAGAATTTTCAAGCCATTCAGGTCGCAAGGACGAATGCCAAAAAGTACGGTTGGTTTGGCTTCTATCTTGGTTTTAGACTTGCCATCGCTGGAATATTCCAGAATGGTTTCATCTTGCGGGAAAAAGAATTTTTTGGGAGATAATACGGTCGGTTGGTAGTCAAGCTTGATAGCCTTGCTGCTGTCAACGTAATCGTATAATACTTTGTCCTCTTTTTCGGTCAAAGCAGCTAATTTGTAATCAGCGAGTGCTTTGTCCAAACCTTGGAGCAAATTTTCTTTGCTAATTATGACGTTTGTGCTCATTATCTTTGTCCTGTTTTTCTGTTGATTAATAGGAATGGTGAGCTAATTTCAAGAAAACTGCACTTCAAAATGTAAGTTATTGATTTATAACGAAATCTTGTAGACATGTTTTTTTGAGGTTTTTCCGGAAAACCGCGCAGATTTAACCTTATTTCGCTTACTTTGGCAAGTTTTTTCGGTAGGGAACGGGCATGCTCTGTTCCCTACGCTATGCCGAGCTCTAATTTGGCTCGCATTGAGATCATAGAGCGATTCCAGGGTGGGTCGAAAACTAATTCCACATTGACTGCATTTATTTCTTCTAAAGCGCCGACGCGGGCTTTGATTTCATCGACAATAAAAGTTCCCATGGCACAAGCTGGCGTAGTTAAAGTCATGCGGATGAAAGCATCGTATGGCTTAGTTTGTTCCGAAGGTTTTACTTCCACACCATAGATAAAGCCTAAATCGACAACATTGACGGGAATTTCTGGATCATAGCAAAGCTTCAGCGCTTCCCAAATTTTGTCGCAGAGAGAGACGCGATGAATCGCGTCTCTGCTTACACGTGTTTTTTTTGTTTTGGGTTGCATACGTTGGTTTTTATCACGAAGAGTAGTCGTAAGGCAACGAAAATTTTATCTAGTGGTGCCAGGCATTCCATTTTTCCATTTTTACATATTCCGTGGTATGCTCTGGCCATATTTTTTGTAATGTTCAAAGGTAAAAACCCATGTGCTACGCAATACCAGCGCTTTTAATCGCTATCGAAGGCAATATCGGCATTGTTGATTACTTTGGCGAAAAACGGAAAATTTTATTGGATTTGGAATTTGAACCAGTAAAAGTTGGCGATTACATTTATGCCCAAGGCGGAGTATTTGTACGTAAAATTGCTCCTAAAGAAGCGGAAGAAATTTTAGCGCATTGGCGTAATGTTTTTTTTGAATTGAAAAAGACTGACGAGGCCTTGTCACGCATCGACCAAGATAAACTTTCCTCCAATGCCCTAGCTATTTTACAAAAAGTTAATCTACAAAAAACACTCAAAAAATCTGAGCTTTTGGAGCTTTTTAAATTAAAAGCCCCGGAAGAGCTATCAGTGCTATATGAAATTGCCAACAATGTTAGACAGCGTGAACACGGCAATGCTAGTTGTATCCACGGTATTATAGAATTTTCAAATTACTGCAGTCAAAACTGTTGCTATTGCGGTATTCGAGCTGATCGAGTTGGTTTGACGCGCTATCGCTTGGAAATTGAAGAAATTTTGGCGATAGCCAAGAACGCAATCGATAAATATGGCTTTAAAGCTATTGTTTTGCAATCGGGAGAGGATTATTGGTATGACGATGCAAAGCTAGAAAAATTAGTGCGTAATTTACGTAAAATGGGAGTTTTGGTTTTTGTAAGCTTAGGGCTTCGTTCGGAAGAAACTTATCGCAAGCTCTATAAAGCAGGAGCCAGAGCGGCTTTGATGCGTTTTGAAACCAGCAATGAAGAAATTTTTTCGCGTATTCGTCCAGGAACTACTTTAAAGGATCGTTTAAAGCTTATTCGCTCTTTGAAAGATATGGGCTACGTGATTGCAACTGGCTTTTTAGTTGGCCTTCCAGGCGAAACAGATGAAGATATTGTAAATAATATTTTACTGACCAAATCTTTAGGGCCAGATATGTATTCTTTTGGGCCTTTTTTGCCAACTATAGGTACGCCAATGGAAAAAGCAGAGCGCGCTTCCAAAGAGCTTATTTTAAAAACTATCGCTATATCGAGATTGGTTGATTATGGCTCTAATATTTTAGTGACAACTGCGCTAGAAACTCTCGACAAAGAAGCGAAACGTGAAGGACTTTTAGCCGGAGCGAATTCCATGATGATAAACATTACTCCAGAAAAATATCGTTCACTTTATGCTATTTACGACAATCGTGCTTCTATTGATACAGTGGTTAGTAAAGCTGTTCAAGAAACAGTGGATTTGTTATATTCTTTGGGCCGAGCTCCTACTGATTTGGGGTTCATTTCTGGATAAACAATAAGGAGACCTATTATGTCGAAATTATTTTACTTAAGCGAAATTGTTCAATTTGCTATCGAAAAAGAAAAAGAAAGCTTTGCTCTTTATGAAGAGCTAGCTTCTAAGGCTACGGACCCAGAAAGTAAGAAATTATTTCAGATGCTAATGCAAGAAGAGCAAAAGCACGAAGATTTTTATACCAAAATGCTGTCACATGTGAGTGAGGAAAGATCCCCTGGTGCTCCACATGATGCTGAATATCAATCTTATTTACAAGAATTAATAGCTTCCAGCCGCAAAGCGGTAAAGCCATTGGATGATATACTTGCTAATACTAAAGATGCTGTTGTGTATGCCATCGATCGCGAGCGCGATTCGATTGTATTTTACATTGGCTTAGAGCACTTTGTATCTTCAGAAGAGCAGTCCAAAGTGCACGCTATTGCTCGCGAAGAGGCCAAACATATGGCTATGTTGATTAATTTAAAAAGGAATTTGTAAATCTTTTTTGCAAGCCAAAAGTTTGTCTCTAAACAGCTCCTCTATTTTGTGCAGAGTTATGTTGTCGTTCGCTTCAAAACGTGCGATTAAATAAGGCGTTGTATTGGAGGCGCGAACTAAGCCAAAGCCATCTGGGAAGTCCACCCTTAGTCCATCAATAGTGATAGATTTTCCACCAGAAATTTGCGTATTTTTTACAAATTTATCCATGAAGGTGAATTTTTCTTTTTCAGATATGGGGATTTTGATTTCTGGTGTGCTGATGCTATTAGGGAGAGCTGCGAAGATTTCTTCCGAGGTTCGCGTGTCTTGTGAGAGTAGTTCTAAAAATCGGGCGGCGCTGTAAATACCATCGTCAAATCCATACCAGCGGTCTTTATAAAAAACATGCCCGCTTAGTTCGCCAGCTAATTCGGCGCTGGTTTCTTTCATCATAGCCTTAACTAAAGAATGTCCTGTGGGCGAGAGTACTGGTTTGCCGCCAAGACGTGAAATTTCTTTTTCTAAGTTACGTGTGGCTTTTACATCATAGACTATGGCTGATCCAGGTTTGCGTTTCAAAATATCTGAAGCAAGGTACATTATTAAGCGATCTGGAAAGATCACTGTTCCTTTGTTGGTGATTACGCCAATACGATCAGCATCGCCATCGAAAGCAAGGCCTACATCGGCGTTTTCCTCTTTGACTTTCGAGATGAGATCTTTAAGATTTTCCATTACGGTTGGATCAGGATGATGGTTAGGAAACCTTCCATCAACATTACAAAAAAGAGGGATTACTTGGCAGCCCAAATCTTTGAATAATTGCGGTGCAACTTTACTTCCGACGCCGTTACCACAGTCAATTACAACTTTTAAAGGACGGGCTAATTTTATGTCGCTTAAAACGCGTTTGATATAACTGTCTATGAGGGAATTGTCAGTAGCAGTTGACCCGGTGCCAACTTCAAAGTTTTCCTCTGTAATTCTTTTATATAGTTTCTGAATATCTTGGCCATATATAGTTTTTCCAGCTAGGACCATTTTGATGCCATTATATTCGGCTGGATTATGGCTACCGGTGAGCATAACTCCCGAGTCAATTCCAAGTGTGTTAGTAGCAAAATATAAGACTGGGGTTGTAACTTCGCCAATGTTTAATGTGTCGCAGCCCGTAGCTAAAATTCCGGCGTTTAAAGCGGCTAGTAAACTCGGGCCTGAGAGTCGTCCATCTCGCCCAATAATAATTTTTTTAGCTCCGCGAGCTATAGCTTCCGAGCCAATGCCTATGCCAATTGTATAGACGGAATCTTCTGTAAGATCCACGCCTACAACGCCGCGGATGTCATAAGTGCGAAAAATTGTTTGTGGTAGTTTAGAGTTGATTTGATATTCTTTTTTCATAGTGAATCCCTGTATTTTAGTGTTTTATTTATAGCTATCTTATCTTGGTTTATCAATGTTATAAGTTTTACGTATAACCCTTATAAACTCAAGTAACTTTGTTATACATTGCTTTTAGATTATTTGGAAAAAACATCGGATGAAGCTCCGCCTTTTCTGTGTACTTGAGTAGCCGAGGACTGGGCGGTTGGCATCACAACTAGTTCTAAAATATTTACATGCGGTGGTCGCGAAGCGCAATAATAAACGGCATCAGCAATATCTTCAGCAACTAATGGTTGTAGGTCGGCGTAAAAATTCTTAGCTCGTTCTACATCGCCTTTCCAACGCACAATACTAAATTCGGTTTCTACCATACCAGGATCAACTGTGCTTACTCTTATATTGGTTCCAAGTAAGTCTACCTTGAAGGCTTTAGTGAGGGCGCGCACAGCGTGTTTGGTTGCCAGGTAAACATTTCCTTTGGGATAAATTTCTTGTCCAGCTATAGAGCCGATATTAATAATGTGGCCTGCATTATGCTTTATCATATTGGGCATTACGGCGCGAGTTACATAAAGTAGTCCTTTTAAGTTAGTATCGATCATGCTTTCCCAATCATCAATGTTTCCATCTTGAATTTTATCTAGACCGGCGGCTAGCCCAGCATTGTTTACCAAAATATCTATGTTTTGCCAATCATTTGGTAGGGTTGAAATTTTTTGTGCAACTGCATCACGCTTGCTTACATCTAGAACCAACAAATGGCACATTGTGTTATATTGTTTTTTAAATTCGGCCGCTAATTTCTTGATTCTTTCTTCGCGTCTGGCGCAGAGTATTAATTTCGCGCCATTTTGAGCGAAAATTTTTGCACAGGCTTCGCCAATGCCGCTTGAGGCGCCAGTTACTAAGACGATTTTGTTTTTTAGAGATAAGCTCATGGAGTTTCTCCTTCTGCTTACTTGTTTATGATTGAATGCGCTAAGTTTATTCTTCATTACCCCTAGCTTGTCCGCAGTCTATCGCTGCATGGATATTATCGGGTTTGATGTCTTTTAATAATGATCGCAAAGAAGTTCTCCCTGTATGCCCAAAGCCGCCTTCGCCGCGCTGGCTTTCGGCAAATTCATCAACGATAGTAAAGTTCGCATGAGCGACTGGAATTAGAACCAGTTGTGCAATGCGCTCGCCAGGTAAAATAGTAAAAGGTTTATCGACTCTATTCCAACAAGAAACCATTATTGGTCCCTGATAATCAGAATCGATTAGGCCAACCAAATTGCCGAGTACAATACCGTGTTTATGGCCTAATCCTGAGCGCGGCAAAATAATAGCCGCCAAAGATGGATCTTCAATGTGAATAGAAATGCCAGTGGGAATTAATATGGTTTGCTGGGGGGCTATTACTGTTTCTTTTTCCACACAGGCGCATAAATCTAGACCAGCCGAACCAGCTGTGGCATAGCTCGGTAGGGGAAATTCTTTGCCAATGCGCTTATCTAGGATTTTTAGTTGAATTTTTTGAGGCATGAAAATTTATTTAGTTTGAAGCTGTTTTTTTATTTTTTCGGCGTATTTATTAGCATCATCAATCAAGTTGCAAAGTTTCTTAGAATAATCACAAGTCGAATGGAAAAGTGTTAAAAGATCAACTTCGCGATATTCATGCGCAATTTCATTGCGAATAGAGCGGATTTCGAACAGTTCATTGGCGCTTTTTACCACACCGATTTTTTCAGCCAGTTGGGCTTTGTCAATGAAAGTTGTTGGGTTTTCACCAAGCAAGAGAATAATTCCAGCCAGTACTTTTTGCGTAAAAATATCTGCAGCGCGGGCAAACCTTGCGGTTAACGCTTCACAGCTTTCTTCTTCTGCCTCGGTTAATTTATCCGATTTATGCATAAACTTTTCACACTTGTGTATAGATAGCAATAAGCTTGCTTTAGCCTTGTTTAAGGCAGCTAAATGGCTGTCTAACAGCCGTATTAAACTGCTTTGTTTGTTTTTCATTGCGCTCATAAAATTTCCACCGCTTCCATAAGAACTAATTCTTTAAAGGGAGAAGGATCATCGAAAGTAAAATCGACGATATCTAGTTTTTGCTCACCAAAATTTTTCCAAAATTCTACCCGGATTTCCGTTTTTTCTTGAAGAGTTAAAGTTTTGGATCCCAATACCAATATATCTATGTCACCGCCACGTTTTTTATCATCAATGCGCGAGCCAAATAAATAAACTTTCGCATTTGGTAGAAATTTTTTTACCGATTTTTTGATGAATTGTAATTGTTCAGGTTCTATACGCATAATTTTTTGTATAAATTTTGCTCTATTATGTAGTGGTAAACCGCGGGTGGCAATAGATTGGCGACGTTTTCTTTTTTTGCTAGAGCTTGACGAATATCTGTAGAAGAGATGGGTAGCGGATTTATTGCAAGTTGTAGAATTCCTGAGGCGGGTGAGCTTTGTAGTTTAGCTAGATTTTGTAAGCTGTGTTTTATTAAAAGAGATTTTAAATCTGGATTTTGAATTTCTTGTGTGTTTGGACGATCAGCAATAACGAGGTGGGAGAGTGATAAAATATCTTTCCAGCGATACCAAGTTGGAAGTTGTTGAAACGTATCCATGCCGATTGTTAGGTATAGAGGGGTGTTGGGAAATTCGGTACGCAATTTGGTTAAAGTATCGAAAGTGTAGGAAATTCCACCCCGCTTAATTTCGCAATCGTCGACCAGGAAGCATTTTTCTGTTGCTGTGGCTAATTTTAGCATAGCAAGTCGCTGTTCTGGGGATGCAATTATTTTTTTATTGTAAGCGGATTTAAAACAAGGAATAAAGCGTATTTCAGAAAGATTTAGTTTTTCTAATACATTTTTAGCTAAGTGTAAGTGGCCTAGATGCACTGGATCAAAAGTGCCACCCAAAATTCCAATTCCCTGTTTAATTTTATTCATATTTTAGTCCTGCTAAAGCCAATGTTATTTGCTGTAGCTCTTGCCAAATATTTCCGGGAATTACTCCTTTCAATACTTGATCTAGGCGTGCTGTTTTCTTTAGTAATTTAGCTAGAGTTTCAGCTCTTAAGCGCCCTAGAGCCAATTTAACTATAGGTAAGCGTTTAGCAAAAACTTGCTCGTTTTTACAGGCTTCATCTACGCTTTGCCCCCTTTTTTTTGCGTCAGCTATTTTCAGTAAAGTGCGTAGTTCTCGACCGAGTGCCCAAAGAATTAAAATTGGTTCAGTCCCTTCGGATTTAAGTCCGTGCAAAATAGTTACCACTTTGCGAGCATCTCCTGCTAAAGATGCATCTACCAAAGTAAAAATATTGTAACGCGTGCTAGCGCCAACGGCAGCAATAACATGTTCTTCTTCTAGTTTTCCTGGGCCATAAAGGAGTAATAATTTTTCGATTTCTTGTGCGGCAGCGAGTAGATTTCCCTCAACGCGTTCAGCAATTAGTTTGCAGGAATTAGGGCTAGCTTGTATTTCTCTACTGCGAAGTCTTTGGTTAATCCAGGCGGGAAGTTCAGAATTTTCAATAGGCCAAATTTGCAAGAAAACGCCAGTTTCTTCGATGGTTTTTATCCAAGTAATTTTTTGCCAGCCAGCTTCTAGCTTAGGAGCAATTATAAGTAATATTGTGTCTGCTGCAGGCTTTTTTAAATATTCTGCTAAAAATTTACTACCGGTGGTTTCAAGTTTTACGCTTGATAAATGTAGTTCTAGCAATTTTTTTTCGGCAAAGAGTGATAGGTTTTTTGCCGAGCTTAATAAGTTTTGCCAAGGAAAGTTTTTTTCTATGGCAAAGCTACTGCGTTCGCTAAAATCTTGTTTTGCTGCAGCTTTGCGAATTAATTCCGCAGCTTCTTCTACTAGCAGGGTTTCATTACCACTGATGATATAAGTGTTTGCTAATCCCTTTGCTAGGTTTGATGCGAGTTGTTGATGATAAATTTTCATTGTGGTTTGCTTCTGCTGCCTTAGCAATTTCTTTGGCGTTTAAAATATTTAAAATTTTCATTATCACTTCTTGTTCCATTTCTTGTCTAGCTGCGCTAACTTGGTTACTAGATTCTAAAACTTCATTAGGGCTAAAAGTCAGAGAGCGAGTTGCTGAAACAGCCTGCTGTGGTAAGAGCGCCTTACCGCTTTGGGTATTAACAGCAAAACCTACAGACAAAGTAAATGTGTAAACATTGGCTTGGGCGCTGCTATAGGCAGTTGCTCCGCTGTGAGTAAAGGCGATGGACCTGATTTCTAATGTGGAAGTGGAATTTTTCTGTGAAGACACTAAGTTTATGTTGTTAGCACGTAGCGCATCTTCTAGGCTTAAAGTGAACGCACTATACGGATCTATGCTTTGCACATACATGTTGCGTAAGATTGGAGGTAAGGTCTGGCCTTGGCGTAAATGAAATCCGCAACTGGTTAAAAGTAAAATGCAAAAAAAAGTTACGAATAGAAGTAATATTTTTTTCATATTTGGACCTAAATTTTGTATTTTATAGGGAACCCTTGCCCCACCCAAGTCCAGTTTAACAACCCTTTTTGCTTTACGCAATACAGTAAAAAATATGGTATTGACGAAATTCAAAATTTGTTCCCATAATACTTATGGGTGGGGGAGGGAACCCGCACTTTAAGATACAACCATTTGATTTTGAAAGAATTTACGTAGACATGTTTTCTGCGATCAAATTCATGAGATGCTTATATTTTCCCCATGGCGGCACACTTCAGGGCGTATTTAATTTCAATAAAGCCACAACGTGGCGGATCTAGAATAGCCCAGTCCAAGCGATCACGAGGAACGAGTGAGAGCGTCGGGCTGGGTATGGTAATTCGTTATAATTTTAGTTACGTAGAGGCGCAATAATATTAATTAACCTTCCCGGTACCAAAATAATTTTCTTAACCGTTTCTTTCGTCACGTATTTTGTGATATTTTCTTCTCGCAGGGCTAATTCCAAAGCGGTTTCTTGAGTAACATTTTTTGGAGCTGTTATCTTCCCGCGTAACTTGCCGTTTATTTGTACCATAAGTTCTATTGCAGTTGTTTCGAGAGCTTGTTCATCTACTTTTGGCCAGCTTGTAATTGTAATGTCGGGACCAAATTTAAGTTCGCTCCATAAATACTGTGTAATATGCGGCGTAATTGGCGATAAAATACGAAGTAGAATGCTGAATCCTTCTTGAATTGGATAAGCATTATTTTTCGAATCTTTTGTTAATTCTTGCAGAATATTAAGTAATTTCATGGCAGCGGAAGCGACGGTATTAAACTGCTTTCTTTCCATGTCAGCGTTGATTTGCTTTAAGATTTTATGCATTTCGCGTCGTATATTTTTTTGCTCCGCATTAATTTCGCTAAGCGATATTTGCTTTTCGTTTTGTTCGAGTAATAGACTTTTTTGCGTATAAGCAAAACTCCAAAGTCGCTTTAGGAAGCGATGAGCACCTTCTACACCACTATCTGACCATTCCAATGAATGTTCCGGGGGAGCTGCGAAGATTATGAATAAACGTGCTGTGTCAGCGCCGTATTTGGCGATCATATCTTCTGGACTTACTGTGTTGCCTTTAGATTTAGACATTTTAGAGCCATCTTTTAAGACCATCCCCTGGGTTAAAAGATTGGTAAATGGTTCATCAGCTTTTACTAGGCCAAAATCGCGCATTACTTTAAAGAAAAAGCGCGCATATAAGAGGTGTAGAATAGCATGTTCAATGCCGCCTATGTATTGGTCTACTGGCAGCCAATAATTGGCGCGTTCGTCAAGCATAGCGCTATTTTGATCTGGGCAGCAGTATCTTGCATAATACCAAGAAGATTCCATGAAAGTATCGAATGTGTCGGTTTCGCGTGTAGCTTTTTCGCCGCATTTTGGGCAAGTTGTTTCTAGAAAACTTGGCATAGATAAAAGCGGTGAGCGAGGATCGTTTAATACTACATTTTCAGGAAGCAGAACTGGTAAATCTTTTTCTGCTACCGGAACGGTCCCGCATTTTGGACAATTAAGCATAGGAATAGGTGTTCCCCAATAACGCTGGCGCGATACGCCCCAATCGCGCAGACGATAATGGATTTGCTTTTGGCCTAATTTTAGCTCTTCTAATTGAGATATAATTTTAGGAATTGCTTCTTCAGAACTAAGGCCGCTAAACATGTTTGAGTTATATAAAACGCCATATTCTGTGAGAGCAGAGGCGGAAAAATCCCATTCCTTATTGTCTTTTAATTTAATAACTCCTTTAATTGGTAGAGAATATTTCTTAGCAAATTCAAAATCTCTTTGGTCGTGAGCTGGAACTGACATGACGGCGCCGCTGCCATATTCCATTAAAACAAAATTTGCTACCCAAATTGGGATTACTTCTTTGGTTAATGGGTGGATAGCGTTAAGGCCAGTTGGCATGCCAACTTTTTCTAAGGTAGCAATATCGGCTTCAGCGCTTTTAATATTTTGGTGTTTTTGAATGAAATCTTTTAGATTATTATTTTTTTCGGCTGCAGTACGCGCTAGTGGGTGGGCTGGGGAAATAGCTAAGTAAGTTACGCCAAATAAAGTGTCAGGACGCGTTGTGAAAATATTGATTTTCTCTTGACTATTTTGTAGGGGAAAATCAATGCTGGCACCAGTGGATCGACCAATCCAGTTGCGTTGCATGGCGCGTACTTCTTCTGGCCAGCCGGGAAGTTTATCCAAATATTCTAAGAGTTCATCGGCATAATTGGTGATTTTTAAAAACCACTGATTTATTTCTCTTCTTTCAACTAGCGCGTCAGAGCGCCAACCTCTGCCATTGATAACTTGTTCATTAGCTAAAACAGTTTGGTCTACTGGATCCCAATTTACGGCGGATTTTTTTTTGTATACTAAACCTTTTTCATACATACGTAAAAATAACCATTGCTCCCAGCGATAATATTCTGGTTTGCAAGTTGTAATTTCTCGTGACCAATCAATAGCAAATCCTAGGCGCTTAAGAGTTTTTCGCATTTCTGCAATATTTTTGTAAGTCCAGGTTGCAGGGGAGAGTTTGTGCTCAAGCGCTGCGTTTTCAGCTGGTAATCCGAAAGCATCCCAGCCCATGGGTTGTAAAACATTTTTGCCGAGCATGTATTGGTAGCGCGTTATAACATCTCCAATGGTGTAATTTCGTACATGTCCCATGTGAATGTGTCCACTTGGATAGGGCAGCATGGATAGGCAATAAAAATTTTCTTTTGTTGAATTTTCACTAACAACAAATTTTTTTTCTTCTTGCCAATTTTTTTGAATATTAGTTTCTAATATTTCTGGTTGATAATTTTCTTGCATATAAAAAATTTCATTTTAAATAATTATAAAAGCTTAGATGATTACTATCTTCGCAGAGCAATGCCATCTTGGCAAGTCCTGTGCGCAAGGGTAAGAGAGTTAGTGAATATTTTTTTATAATGAGAAAATATTTGCATCTTGATGAAAGATATGTAAACATGTAAATGTTTTATAATGCTCAAAAATTTAGTATTATAAAGTGTTGGTGATTTTTGTTTGATTTTCATCCAATTTTTTTTTAATCAATGAGGATTTGATCTATGCTAAAGAAAGTTTTATTAGTTGGTGCAGTAGCACTAGGCTTAAGCGCAGCAGCTTTTGCTAATGGGACGGCGGATGAAAATGTCGCCGCTGTACCTCAATTCAATCCAGGTATCTATGCTGGTGTGCAACTCGGTTATGCTTTGACCGGTTGGAAAACCATGTGGAATGCTGGCGATATGGTAAATGTTAACAAGGCCAACAGCTTCGCTGGCCGCGTTTATGCTGGCTATGATTTTCACAAGAACTTCGCTTTGGAAGCCGGTTATTTTCTAGCTTTCTCCAAGGCTAAAGCCAGAAATTTAGCCGATTCTGCCGATGCTGCTAATATCTTAACTCAGGCTGCTGATTTGTTACTCAAGGTTAAGATTCCGTTGGCTGATTCTTGGGGTATCTACACTAAGGTTGGTTTGGGTTACTTAACAT
Organism: Gammaproteobacteria bacterium; assembly: GCA_041664965.1. GTDB lineage: Bacteria > Pseudomonadota > Gammaproteobacteria > UBA9339 > UBA9339 > JBAYJT01. Next base: position 7,645 of record JBAYJT010000007.1, on the reverse strand, counting down.
CTAAGGTTAGAGATGTTACTGCAGGCTATGCCCTTAAGAGTGCCAAGAACTTTAACGTAGCTTATGGTGCTGGTGTGAATTATGATATCACATCTAACTGGACTACCGATCTTTCTTGGATGCACTACACTGGCAACACGAACGTTAACAGTAAAAATCTTCAACCTAGTTTAAATTTCTTTGCTCTAGGTATTTCTTATAAATTTAATTTCTAAGAAATTCTTGCGTAACCCGCAAGATGATTTCGTGAAAATACCAGTTTCTCACACAGCTTTGCCCCGAATATGGGGCAAAGCTGTTTTTGTAGCCTAGTACCACGTCTTTCCATTCCCATTTTAATTTATAGCGCTAAGCTTATATTGAGTTTTTCCATAGGCTAAATTCTTTTGTAAATTTATCTGTTTGGATAAGGAAAGTTTAGGAAGGAAATAAAAGTTTTTTGTTCTTACTAAGAATTTTGAATTAGTATTTTCTTATATAAAAATATTTATTTTACTTTTAAGTAATTGTAAAAACTTAGGTGAATGCTAATTTTGTAAAGTAATATTATCTTGGTTAAATTGTGCTAGAGAAAAAAATTTAAATCAAAAAATTCTCAAAACAAAAAAAAGTTGCATCTTTATGAAATATATGTAAAAGTATGCGCGTTTTATAACGCTTAAATTTTTTAATAATTTACTTTGCAAAAGGTAAAAATAGTGTTATAAAGCTAGTATATTAGGTTTGGTTTGTACTAAACTTAATAATGTTTGGTTTGGTTTTCATCCAAATTTTTTTAATCAATGAGGATTTAATCTATGCTAAAGAAAATTTTATTAGTTGGTGCAGTAGCACTAGGCTTAAGCTCTGCAGCTTTTGCTAATGGGGCGGATGAAAATGTCGCCGCTGCGCCTTGTGAATTTGCTCCTGGTATTAATCTAGGTTTGCAACTTGGTTATGCTTTAACCGGTTGGAAAAATCTAGATTTAGCTGGTACCCCTTTCTTAAATGTTAATAGTGCTAACAATTTTGCTGGTCGTATTTTTGCTGGATATGATTTCCACAAAAATTTCGCTCTTGAATTGGGCTATTTCAGAACATTTGCAGATGCGAAGCTGAGAAATGCAGCTGATTCTGCAGATGTCGCTAAAATTACCACTCAAGCGATTGACTTGTTACTCAAAGTCAAGGTGCCATTGGTTGATTGTTGGGGTATTTACACCAAAGTTGGCTTAGCCTACTTGATGTCTAACTTCAATAGCAACACTAGCGGTTACACCATTGATAATTCCCATAATTTCAATGCTGCATACGGCGCAGGTGTTGAGTACAAAATCACATCCAATTGGACAACTGATCTTTCTTGGATGCACTACAATGGTAATGCGAACATCAGTAGTGCGAATTTCCAACCTAACGTAAACTTCTTCGCTCTTGGTATTTCTTATAAATTTACTTTCTAAGAACTATCAACGAAAAGTTGAGTTAAAAAAAGGCGGGCTAGTCCCGCCTTTTTTATTGCTTTAAAGTTGGCGACAGCGGGAAAGAAATTGGTATAATATTCGAAGAAGTTGGATATAGAAAAATTCTATTATTTGAGGATTATATGAGAAATAAAATCATTGTGTCTGCAATATCTTTAGTTTTTGGCTGTGCTGCTTTTATGCCGAGCTATGCTGGCTATAACATTGGTATACAAGGTGGAATGTCTTCTTTAGGATATTATACTACGGACGTCGTCAAGTCTGGCAGTGGTTCTGTAAAATCTAACAAAGCTTTCGGGCGTATTTATGGCGGTTATGATTTTACCGAAAATTTAGGCCTGCAATTGGGTTATGCTTATTATGGCAAACCTGAATTTACTTCATCGTCTGGCTTAAAACAATCTTTTACACAGCAAGGAGTTGATCTAAGCGGATTAGTTTCTTTGCACTTTGCGCACAATTTTGGATTCTATTTAAAAGGTGGTACTACTTGGGTTTTCCGTAGCTCTGTTCCAGACAGTACTTATTTTAAAGCTAAAGCATCTAGTAGTAAATTGGCTTTATTGCTAGGTTTAGGTGCAACTTATGATTTTACAAAAAGCTTAACCGCGGATTTAAGTGCTACAAGAATTTTCAATAACGGCAATTTGCCAAAAATGGATTTGTACGGTATTGGTTTGACCTATCGTTTTGGACTGTAACTTTTTTGTCATCTAGGGGTGCTGAAACTTAAGTGTTTTGGCTGAGATTAAACCCGTTGAACCTGACCTGGGTAATGCCAGCGGAGGAAAATATGCTTTGGAAAACGCTTCTCGACTATAGTGGAGCAAGTTTAAGCTTTTTAGCCACGATTGCTTTCATAAGAGCCAGCGTTGCAGCTTGGCCGCTTAGTCTTTTAGCTTGCAGTATAAATTTAGTTCTGTATTTTCGTGTTGGTATTTACGCTGATACTGCTCTCGAAATCTTCTTTTTTCTTTCCACTTTTTATGGTTGGTATCAGTGGTTACGTGGTTCGGCTTTGCGTAGCCAATTGGCCATAACTAGCTTGTCTTATACAACTATGTTGCGCTTGTCTGCGATGGCGCTTTTGGGTATTGTTATAATTTATTTTTTGTTGAGTAATTACACCGATTCGCGTATTCCCTTTTGGGATGCGAGCACGGCTGTTTTATGTGTGATTGCTCAGTGGCTTACTTGCAAAAAAATTATGCAAAACTGGATATTATGGTTTTTGGTAGACAGTATATATGTTGGGATTTATTTGTATAAGGGAATTCCCGTGCATGCTTTGTTGCAAGGGATATACTTGGTTATGGCTGTGATTGGCTATTATAATTGGCAAAAAACATGTCCACAAGAAATCGTTTAAAATCAATGAGTTGAAAAATAAAGTTGGGTTTTGGCGTTTTTTATGTCTCACGATTATATATCTAAACTATTAGAGCGCGCTCACTGTATTGTGAAGCCAGATTTAGCGGCGCTTAGTCGAATTTTGCGTGTGCTTAAAAATCCACAAGATAAATATCCAGTGATTCATCTTGCTGGAACCAATGGCAAAGGCTCTACGGCTAGCATGATCGCGCAAATATTGTGTGAAGCGGGCTACCGCGTTGGACTTTATACTTCGCCGCATTTAGTTCGCATAAACGAGCGTATTAAAATAAATGGCAAAGAAATAACAGATAAAGATTTTAACTCTGTTCTACAAAAAGTTTTTGCTTTGCCTGAAGTAGATAAATTGCCTTATTTTTCGATAATTACAGCCGCAGCTTTCCAGTATTTTGCTGAGAACAAAGTCGATTTTCTTGTAGCTGAGACTGGTTTGGGCGGTAGATTAGATGCCACCAATGTTGCTAAAAACAAAATCGTCAATGTGATCACTTCGATAGGTTTGGATCATAAAGATATTCTTGGGGAGACGTTGGAAGAAATCGCTAAAGAGAAAGCCGGTATAATTACTGATAGTACGCCGGTTGTGGCATATACAGGGCGATGCTCTACGGATCTAGTTATCTCTGCGAAATGCAAAGAAAACAACGCGCCAGTTTTTTTCTTAAATCGTGATTTTTGTGTTAGAAGCGAAGCAATAGATTGGCAAAAGTCGATGCAAATTTTTTCCTATTTTGGTGATGTATTGCTGTATCCCGCGATCAAGTCGCGGGATGACGATCCTAAGTATAAAAATTTAAAAATACCGCTATTGGGAAAACATCAAATTCGTAATGCTGCTTTAGCTCTAGCAGCTATTGAAATAGTGCAGATGCAGTATTCAGTGTCACTCAAAGCAATTTATATTGGATTAAGTAAAGTAAAATGGCCAGGGCGTTTAGAGATTTTGCAGCACAAAATAGCAAATATAAAGCTCACTATCATCTTGGATGGAGCACATAATGCGCCTGGGGCGAAAGTTTTAGCAGAAACTTTAAAAAAATCTCCTTATGTTAAAGAAAAAATAGTATTTGTTATGAGTATTTCGCAAGGCAAAGACTACAGGAAAATTTGCTATTATCTAAGCCGTTTAGCGCATAAAGTGATTCTTTTTAATGCCAATGTGGAGCGTCTTTCGTCTTTAGATAAAATAAGGGAAGTCTGGCTTAAATACTTGCCAGGGAAGAATATTTGTGTCATAGAAGATCTAGCAAAATTGCCGTTAGTGCTACATTCCAGTGATAAAGTTTTGTGTGTAACTGGATCTTTGTATGCCGTCGCGGCATTTAAAAAATTTTTTAAGGTGTAAATTATGTGTGGAATTGTCGCCGCAGTTGCTAAAAATAATGTAGTTCCAACCTTGTTGGAATGCTTAAAAAAACTGGAATATCGTGGCTACGATTCAGCTGGTTTGGCTGTTTTAATGCCACAAGGAGAGCTTCAACGTCGGCGCGCAGTTGGTAAAATTGCTGGTTTAGAAAAAAATTTAGAGAAAGAACCTTTGCAAGGCGGTACTGGTATAGCGCATACGCGTTGGGCCACGCACGGCGCCCCTTCGGAAACCAATGCACATCCACATTTTTCTTCTAATAATACTATAGCGATTGTGCATAATGGCATTATTGAGAATTATGCAGAGCTGCGTGATTCTTTAATATCTGAGGGCTATAAATTTTACTCAGAAACTGATACTGAAGTTATTGCGCATCTAATACATAAGTATTTTCAACAAACTAAAGATTTTTTAATTGCTGTACATAAAACAGCCTCAGAGCTAGAGGGCATGTATGCTTTGGCTATTTTAAACAGCGCTGAGCCTGAACGTCTGATAGCAGTTCGTTCTGGCAGTTCTTTGGTTGCGGGTTTAGGTAAAAATGGCAATTTTCTTGCATCTGATACTATTGCTTTAGCTAATGTGGTGGAAGACTTTGTTTATTTAGAGGAAGGGGATTTGGCGGACATTACTAAAAGCGGAATAGTTATTTATGACCAAGATTTGCACAAAGTAGAAAGAACTTGGCAAAAGATGCCACACTATGTCAGCGCTATCGATCGCGGCAGTTATAAACACTTTATGCAGAAGGAAATTTTTTCTCAACCGGAAGCTATTGCTGATACCTTAGAAGGTCGTTTAGAGGCAGCAGAGATTTTAGATGATGTTTTTACAACTAAAGCTATAGGAATTTTCCCTAAAATTCGGCAGATTCAGATCATCGCTTGCGGAACTAGTTATCATGCTGGTTTGCTCGCGCGCTATTGGCTGGAAGAAATAGCGAAGACTCCTTGTCAAGTGGATATAGCGAGCGAATTTCGTTATAAAAAAACTCCGGTTTTGCCAGGAACCCTTTTGATTGCAGTTTCACAATCGGGCGAAACAGCTGATACTTTAGCTGTTGTAAGGCGAAGCAAGGAAATGGGCTATTTAGCTTGTTTAGCAATAACTAATGTGGCTTCCAGTGCTTTGATGCGCGAAGCGGATCTGTCTTTTTTGACACATGCTGGCATAGAGATTGGTGTTGCGGCTAGTAAGACTTTTACTACGCAGTTAGTGGCTTTTTTGCTTTTAGCTTTGGCATTGGGTAAGCATCATGGCTTAGATAAGTCAGCACAAGTGCATCTGATTCAGCAGTTAAAGCATTTACCGATCGCTATAGAAGAAACTTTAGCTTTGAATGATGTTGTTAAAAAATTGGCGCAAAGCTTAGTACAGAAGAAAAACGCACTTTTTTTAGGGCGAGGATTATGCTATCCGATAGCTTTGGAAGGTGCCCTGAAGATGAAAGAAATTTCCTATATTCATGCCGAGGCCTACGCTGCTGGTGAATTGAAACACGGTCCTCTCGCTTTAGTTGATCAAGATATGCCAGTTGTAGTTTTGGCGCCACCTGACGATTTGATTGCAAAGTTGCAAAGTAATATCAAAGAAGTAGAGGCGCGCGATGGGCAGTTAGTGGTTTTTACTAGCAATACTGAAGCTTTTGAAAAAATGCCCAATTTGATTTTAATAAAAATGCCCAAAGTTCCCAGGGAAATAGCTCCCATCGTGTATACTGTGCCATTACAGCTTTTAGCCTATCACGTCGCGGTTTTGAAAGGTACAGATGTGGATCAGCCGCGTAATCTCGCAAAATCAGTTACGGTAGAATAAGTTATGCAAAATACAAAATGTGGTTATATAGCAATTTTAGGGCGACCCAATGTTGGCAAATCAACTTTGCTTAATGCTATTTTAGGGCAAAAAGTTAGTATAATTTCGCGTAAGCCCCAGACGACGCGCCACCGAATTTTGGGTATCAAAACTGAAGGCAATGCGCAGATGATTTATGTCGACACGCCAGGCCTTTATCAAGCCAGAAAGCGTGCGGAAAAATGCGCATTGAACCGTGCTATGCAGAAAACTGCTCTTGGTGCTTTGAGCGATGTAGATTTAATTATCTTTGTCGCTGAAGCTTTGGTTTGGCGCGAGGATGATGAATGGATATTGCAAAAAATCAACGTAGGGAACGGGCATGCCCGTTCCACAATCCATGCCCGTTCCACAACACCGGTTATTTTGGTGGTTAGCAAAGTAGATTTGGTGAAAGATAAAGAAGAGCTTTTGCCTTATCTTACTAAACTTAAAGAAAAGATGGATTTTGTAGCTATTGTTCCCATTTCGGCAGAAAAGGGCGTGGGTGTTGAATCTTTATCGGGTGAAGTTGCTAAGCTCTTGCCAGAAAATCCCTTTTTCTTTCCTGAAGATCAAATAACAGACCGGAGTGATAGATTTTTTGCCTCCGAAATCGTACGAGAGAAGTTAATGCGCTTTTTGGGTGATGAATTGCCTTATGCTATCGATGTTCACATTGAAAATTTTAAAGACGAAGAAAAAATAGTTCGCATCAGCGCCTTAATTTTAGTTGAAAAAACTAGTCAGAAAGCTATTGTTATTGGTAAGGGCGGAGCTAAGCTTAAAGAAATTGGCACAGCGGCGCGTAAAGAGCTGGAGAAATCTTTGGGCAAAAAAGTGTTTCTAGAGCTTTGGGTTAAAGTAAAAGAAAATTGGAGCGACGATCAGAAAATCTTGCAGGAATTTGGCTATGAATCATAAAAAATATAGATATAACCACATTGGAATACCTACAAAGAAAAAGTTAAAAAATGAGGAATATTTGCCTGAGCATGACATGTATGTATCTGGCTATCAGGAAAATGAATTTAATATCGAGTGGATGCGATATGGTAAAAAAAGCAAGACTCCTGAGATTGTAAAAAAATTGCCTCATGTTGCATTTGAAGTTGATGATGTTTATGAAGCTATTAAAGGGCACGAAGTAATAATTGAGCCAAACGTTCCAGGGAAAGGATACTGCTGTATTGTTGCATTTGTGCTAATAAACGATGCTCCAGTTGAGTTTATCCAATTTACGAAGCGGAAAGTTCCGAAGAAAAATTGCAAAAAATGAGCTAATCCGGGCTTCGTTCGCGTTACCATATGGTACTCGATCAAAAACCACAACGTGGTGACGATAACTATAGTCACGCCAGGGCGTGACGACCTAACGACGAAGTCGCGCCGGGAACCCTGGGTAAAAATGTAAATAATTTTATAGCTCTGAAGGAGCGAAATAAAAAATTATCGGTGATAAGGCTAAAAAACCTTTGTACACGACAAAGTTTAGATTGAAAAAGATAACTCGCTGAAGTATAACGTAAAACTTTAATCTACTAAAAAGAAAGGAGTACGTTATGAAAGCAGTCAGCGAGTTAGAAGA
>JBAYJT010000006.1:0-47594 GCA_041664965.1 Gammaproteobacteria bacterium | reverse complement strand
TGTTTTTCCCTAAGTGGATCATCTTAGTACCAGTGTCTGCCTGCTGATAATTAGTGGTTAGCGCAACGGAATAAAATTCGCCGATAGAATCATCGCCTTCTAAAATTACGCTAGGATATTTCCAAGTGATAGCAGAGCCTGTCTCAATTTGCGTCCAGGAAATTTTAGACTTTTTACCTCGGCATATGCCGCGTTTGGTGACGAAATTGTAAATACCACCTTTGCCATTTTTGTCACCCGGGTACCAATTTTGTACGGTGGAATATTTAATTTGCGCTTCTTTGTGTGCGACCAACTCAACAACTGCAGCATGTAGCTGATTTTTATCGCGCATCGGGGCGCTACAGCCTTCTAAATAGCTTACATAACTTTTTTCATCGGCAATGATTAAAGTGCGCTCGAACTGTCCAACTTGTGCCGCATTAATGCGAAAATAAGTGGAAAGCTCCATTGGGCAATGCACGCCTTTGGGAATATAGATAAATGATCCATCGCTAAAAACAGCGGCATTCAGAGCTGCAAAGAAATTATCTTCTGGTGGCACAACACTGCCTAAATATTTTTCTATTAATTCAGAATGTTTTTGCACAGCTTCCGAAAATGGACAAAAGATTACGCCGGCTTCGGTTAGTTTTTCTTTAAAAGTTGTGGCAACTGAAACGCTATCGAAAATAGCATCTACAGCCACTCCTGCTAAACGTGCGTGTTCATGGAGTGGAATGCCAAGTTTTTTGTAGGTTTCTAATAATTTACTGTCTACTTCGGAAATATCTTTCGGGCGTTTTTTGTCTACTTTGGGCGCTGAATAATAAACGATTTTTTGGTAATCAATAGGATCATATTTTATGTGTGCCCAAGTTGGAGGTGTCATTTTGAGCCACTTTTTATAAGCCTTGAGGCGCCAATCGAGCATAAACTTTGGTTCGTTTTTCTTTTGCGATAAGAATTGAATAACTTCTTCGCTAAGCCCAGCTTTTATAGTGTCTTCTGCAATATCCGTTACAAAACCATACTGATAGTTTTGTTCTGCGAGTTTTTCTACAGCTTTTTTGCTAGTTAACTTAGATTTTTCTTGTGTTTTTTTCATCTTGTGTAGAGTGTTTGTGTTTAAGTGCAGAAGTTAATCTTGTAAATAACGGATGTTCGATTAAAGGCGAAGTCATATCTGTAATTGTCACTTGCTTTAATATGCCTACCATGGCGGCATTGATAACTTGCCAGTTATTTTTCGTAGTACAGATGGAATTTTGTGTGCAAAGAAAGCTTGTCGTGCAGCAGGCAGTTAAAGCTGGAGTGCCATCAAACGCGGAAACTATATCGTAGAGTGTAATTTCATTGGCTGTTTTGGCTAATTGATAGCCACCGTTGGTGCCAAGCGTGGATTGTACAAATCCGGCTTCCAATAAAATTTTCAGGATTTTACTGACTGTAGGCGCGGCCAATTTCAGTAATGCCGCAACATCTTTGGCGCTTAATAAGCGCTCCGGATTTTTGGCAAAATCTGTGATGATTATGGTTGCGTAACTTGCTAATTTGCTAATGCGTAACATAATGCATATATAGTACAAGATTAGTACTAATTTAGCAAGGTTTCTCTTATTTTTTGCTGATAGCTGCCCAATCTTTGCGCTGTTTTGTATTGTAAATATCCCACGTATCTTTGCTAAAGCGCATGCTATCAACATCCAGTAATAGCCACGATAGGAAAGAGGCAACTGCTTCAGGTCGCAGGAGTTTATTTTCGCTTTTTAGTTGCTTGATTTTGTTGTATACGGCAAATGCCTTGGCTGAGGGCAATTGCTTTTGAATATTTGTATCAACAATACCTGGCAAGACGCTACCAACAGCAATGTGGTATTTTTTAAATTCGGCTCGAAAATACTCAGTCATCATGTTTAAAGCGGCTTTGGAGATACCATAAGCGCCCAAGCCAGGAGTAACATTAAAAGAGCTGTAGATTGTGATATTTAGAATTCGTCCACCTCTTAAAAAAGGAAGTAAATCTTTAGTCAAGAACAAAGGCGCTTCCACGTTGACCGCCATCTGATATTTCCATTCTTTTAAGTTTATATTTTCTAAAAAGCCAGAAGGCGACATTAGGGCGGCATTGTTCACCAAAGCCAGTATTTTTGTTTTACTGGAAGAAACATAGGACAAGATTTTCTTTCTTCCAGACAATGTTGCTATATCTGCGTTTATAATATCAATTAAGGTAGGACTATGTTTCTGCAGTTGCTTCAGGGCATTGAGATTACGTGCAATTGCTAGCACTTTTTTGCCTCTGGTAGCCAAGGCGAGCGCTAAAGCTTTTCCTATACCGGAGCTGGCGCCTGTTATGACAAAAATTTTATTCATATTATACCTTCCTGGTTAAATTATATCTCACAAAACAGGTTGTCGCCCGTAAAATATAGGACTATAATTCGCGCAATTTTCTTTACGGCGTGCCTAGGAAAATAACTTCAAAACCCAACTTATTGATTTTTAAGGAATTCTCCTAGACATGTTTTTCTACGTTTTTTATTTGGAGATGATACATGGCACAAAAAACACCCCTTTACGAAGAACATGTCACACTCGGCGGCAAAATGACAGATTTTGCTGGCTGGGAAATGCCTCTTTATTACGGATCGCAAATCGAAGAACACAATCACGTACGCCAAGATGCTGGCATGTTCGATGTTTCGCACATGACGGTTTTGGATATTGAAGGCGAAGACGCTAAGAAGTTTTTGCGTTATTTATTTGCCAATGATATTGAAAAACTAACACCACGTGCTATGGGAGCGGCTCTTTACAGCTGTATGCTGAATGAAAAAGGCGGTGTTATCGACGACTTGATTGTGTATCGCAAAAACGAGCGCGATTATCGCGTGGTTGTGAATGCAGCGACCCATGATAAAGACGTAGCTTGGTTCCAAAAGCAAGCTCAAAAGTTTAACGTCAAAGTGATTGAAAGACGCGATCTGGCAATGATTGCTATTCAAGGTCCCAAAGCTCGCGAGTTGACTCACTTAGCCTTGTCAGCTGATAAAAGCGCCAAAGCCAAAGAGCTCAAAGTTTTTCATGGTGTTGAGGTTGGGAGTTGGTGGATTGGTCGTACCGGGTACACTGGTGAAGACGGTTATGAAATCATGCTGCCTGAAAAAGAAGCTGTAGATTTTTGGAAAGCGCTGTTGAAAGTTGGCGTAAAACCTTGTGGTTTAGTTTGCCGCGATAGCTTACGTTTAGAAGCTGGTATGAGTTTATATGGCTCGGAAATGGATGAAGAAGTTTCTCCATTAGAAGCAAACTTAAATTGGACCATAGCTTGGGAGCCAAAAGAGCGCGATTTTATTGGGCGAGCTCCTCTAGAAGCCAAAGCAAAGAATTTGCAAAATATTCTAGTTGGTATCGTTCTAGACGAGCGCGGCGTGTTACGTAGTCATCAAAAAGTTATTGTCCCAAATGTGGGTGAAGGTATGACGACAAGCGGTGGTTTTTCGCCAACCTTAGGACATGCAGTAGCTTTAGCGCGTGTTCCAGCTGGAACAAAGCAGGGTATGCCATGTCAAGTTATAGTTCGTGATAAGCCTTTAAATGGACACGTGGTGAAGTATCCGTTTGTTCGTAATGGCAAGAAAACTTACGAATAGGAAAAATGGGGAAAATTATAAATGATGAATTATAAATTATGAATTTTGTGAGGATCATTTCTTCTGCCAATTCACAATTCATCATTCGTAATTCATCATTCATAATTCATAATTTATAATTATATTAAAGTGAGGTAAAAAAATGAGCACAATTCCACAAAATGCAAAATATTCCACGACTCATGAGTGGGTAAGATTAGAAAACGATGGAACCGTTACTATCGGTATTACAGATCACGCCCAACACGCTTTGGGCGATATGGTCTTTATCGATCCGCCCAAAGTTGGTAGCCAAATCACTGCAAAAAAAGAATGCGGTGTTGTCGAATCAGTAAAGTCGGCTTCAGATGTTTATAGTCCAATTTCAGGCGAAGTTGTGGCCATTAACGAAGCGGTAGTAAATACGCCGGCTTTATTAAATCAAGATCCACACGGAGAAGCTTGGATTTGCCGCGTTAAACCTAGCAATAATGCAGAAATGGACGCCTTGATGGATGCGGCAGCATACGAGAAATTTTTAGAAACAGAATCGCACTAAATTAAACTATCTGCATGAGTTTAATGTGGTGAAAAACATGTCTACATGATCTCCTTTAAAATCAATGTGTTATGTTTTGAAACTTGGTTTACCCACATTTTATTATTGACTACTCATTTGAGGATCCGCTATGCCATATATTCCACACACTGAGCAAGACAAGCAGGCGATGCTTGCTGCTTTAAAAATTCAAAGTACTGACGCGCTTTTTAGCGAAATACCTGAAACATTACGCTTAAAAGGCGAACTAAAAGAAATTCCCGAAGCTTTAAGCGAAGCAGCAATGCTGCGGCTAATGGAAGAAAGATCAGAACAAGATAAGGCTGGATTATGTTTTATAGGCGCTGGCGCTTATGAACATAACATTCCATCTGTAATTTGGGATATTGTGGGAAGAGGCGAATATTTAACAGCTTATACGCCATATCAAGCGGAAGCAAGTCAAGGTACTTTGCAGACCATCTATGAATACCAATCTATGATGGCGAATTTGATGCGTTTGGATTTGTCGAATGCATCCATGTACGACGGCGCATCGGCGCTCGCTGAAGCAGTCTTAATGGCAACCAGAAGCAAGCAGAAAAAGACGGTTTTGATCCCACAAACTTTGAGTCCGTTTTATCGCCAGACGATTCAAACTATTACTCATCCCTACTCTTTAAATTTAGTGGAAGTGCCGTTTTCCATGCAAACTGGTCGTATAGAATTGGCAGATTTAAAAGCTTATGAAGGCCAGGAGATTGCAGCTTTAGTTTTACCGCAACCGAACTTTTTTGGTGTTTTGGAAAATATAGACGCTTTGACCGATTGGGCGCATGAACAAAAAGCACTTTTGATTGCCGCGGTAAATCCATTGGCAACAGCGCTTTTGAAAGCTCCAGGAACTTGGGGCAAAGACGGTGCTGATATTGCAGTGGGAGATGGTCAGCCGCTAGGCTCGCCTCTTTCTTCGGGTGGTCCATATTTTGGTTTTATGTGTTGCAAGAAAGATTATATGCGGCAGCTTCCGGGGCGTATTGTTGGTCGTACTGTTGATACAGAAGGCAAGACCGGATTTGTTCTCACTTTGCAAGCGCGTGAGCAACATATTCGCCGAGCCAAAGCTACTTCTAATATTTGCTCGAACCAAGCTCTGATGGCAACTGCAGCAACGATTTACATGAGTTTGCTGGGTCCAGAGGGTATGCAGCGAACAGCTTCTCTTTGTCACGATAATGCTAAAAAACTTTGTGAAAGTTTAAGTAAAATAAAAGGTGTTGAAAAAATATTTTCTGCGCCATTTTTCCATGAGTTTGTTTTGAAGCTTAGTCAGCCAGTAGCTATAGTCTTGGCCAAATTAGCAGAAGCTGGGATTCAGGGCGGCTATGATTTAAGCGGGGCTTATCCAACACTTGGGAACGCCCTATTGGTTTGCGCGACGGAAACCAAGACGGATAATGACTTAAACCGCTACAGCGAAGCATTACAACAGATTTTAAGAGGATAATGCCATGACAATACCATTGATTTTTGATGTTTCTCATTCTGGCTGCAAAACCACATCTTTAGTGGAGCAGACCAAAACAGACGTTTCTGATATTAAAGATTTCCTACGCCAAGATAAACCGCTTTTGCCGGAAGTTTCAGAATTAGAAGTCGTGCGACATTTTACGCGGCTTTCGCAGCAAAATTTCTCGGTAGATACGCACTTTTATCCACTTGGTTCTTGTACGATGAAATATAACTCGCGTGCGATCCACAAAGCGGCATCCTTGCCAGGATTTTTAAATCGCCACCCTTTTGCTTTAGATAATTTTAGCCAAGGTATTATGGCTTGCTTGTATGAATTGCAAAATTATCTGGCCAATATCACCGGCATGCAGGCAGTATCTTTAACACCAATGGCTGGTGCACAAGGCGAATTTGCTGGGGTTGCTATGATCCGCGCGTATCACGAATCACGCGGCGATAAAGAGCGTAGTGAAATTATCGTTCCTGATGCAGCACATGGCACCAATCCAGCGTCTGCTATGATGGCCAATTATGCAGTGCGCGAAATTCCAACATTAGCCGATGGCGATGTGGATTTAGAAGCTTTAAAAGCAGCGGTTGGTCCGAAGACAGCAGCTATCATGCTCACAAACCCGTCTACCTTAGGTGTTTTTGAACGTCGTATCGAGGAAATAGCTAAGATAGTTCACAACGTTGGTGGTTTGCTTTACTACGATGGAGCTAATCTAAATGCAATTTTAGGTAAAGCACGTCCGGGCGATATGGGTTTTGATGTTATACACTTAAATTTACATAAAACTTTTGGAACCCCGCACGGTGGCGGTGGACCAGGTTCGGGACCAGTTGCAGTTGGTAAAACACTTTTGCCATTCTTGCCAATTCCAATTATTGACAAAAAGGGTGACCGTTATGTTTCCTTGACCGAAAAAGATCGCCCACAAAGTATTGGTCGTCTTTCAGCTTTCTTGGGCAATGTTGGCATTATGCTTCGCGCTTATGCTTATATTAGATTGCTAGGTCGACAAGGTTTGCCGCGCGTAGCTGAATACGCCACTTTGAATGCTAATTATCTCATGAAAGTATTGGTAGATGCCGGTTTTACAGTGCCATATCCAACGCGCCGTGCTTCACATGAGTTTATTGTATCTTTGAAAAAAGAATTACAAGAATGTGGCACTAGCGCTAAAGATTTTGGCAAGAGGTTGTTGGATTATGGTTTCCACGCGCCTACTACGTATTTCCCAGTTTTAGTAGCGGAATGTTTATTGATTGAACCAACAGAAACGGAAAGTAAGCAGGAAATCGATGCTTTTGCGGAAGTTATGATTAAGATTTTGGCGGAAGCAAAATCAGATCCAAACAAAGTCAAAACCGCTCCGCATACCATGCCAGTCAAGCGTCTTGATGATGTTAAGGCAGCTCGAGAGTTGGACATTGTGTGGAAGAAAAAATAGGTAATATCTGCGCGTTCTTATCATAAAAACTTCTTCTTTGGGCGACGTGATTCACACTTTGCCAGCTGTGGCAGATGCAGTGCGAGCGTTGCCAGATATTAAATTTGACTGGGTAGTTGAGAAGGCTTTTTCTGAAATTCCCACTTGGCATTTGGCAGTAGATCGGGTTATTCCGATAGAACTTCGCAAATGGCGCCACGATATTAGTGGAGCAGTTAAGAGTGAAGAGTTAAAAAGATTTTTTCAGGCGATTCATCAAGAAAAATATTCTTACATCATTGATGCGCAAGGTTTATTCTTTAAAAGCGGAATTATAGCTTTAGCGGCTAAGGGGTTACGTTGTGGTTATGATTGGAATTCGGCTCGTGATCCATTTGCATCTCTTTGTTATCAAAAGAAAGTTAAAGTTAGTAAAGATTTGCATGCCATAACGCGCATACGTCAACTTTTCGCCACTATTTTGCAGTACCCTGTACCTGAAGGTGAACCAGATTATGGTATTGCTAAATCGCCTCTAATTGCGAAAAAAAACATTGTTTTTGTGCATGGGACTACGCGTGCTGACAAATGTTGGGCAGAGGAAAATTGGATTAATTTGGCGAAACTATGTGATAAGCATGGCTACAAAGTGCTTCTTCCTTGGAACACCACAGAAGAAAAAGAGCGGGCAGAGAGAATCGCCAAGGAAAGCCAATCGGCTGAGGTTTTAGCTAAAATGAACTTAACGCAAATTCGAGATGTTTTGGCGGCTGCATCTGCTGTTGTGGCTGTCGATACTGGTCTTGGGCATTTGGCTGCCGCACTAGACAAACCTGTCGTTTCAATTTATGGGCCAACTGATCCGAAGCTTATTGGGACTTGGGGAAAAAATGCTATTCATCTTACAAGAGCGGAGGTGACCACAGATCAAGTGTGGTCAGTACTTAGGGATGTTCTTTTATTGGACAATACTCCGAATTAGTGATACTATACAGGAATGTGTTCCGAATTAGTAAGCTACAAACGTATCTTAAAACTTGATTTACCGCATAAACAATCAGCGTTTTTGTGGGGTGCGCGTAAGACTGGCAAATCAACTTACCTCAAAACCAACTTTCCTAACTCAACGCGTTATGATCTCTTACTATCCGATCTTTACTTAAGGTACAACAAAGAACCCTCCCGCTTTAGAGAAGAAGTCTTAGCTTTGCCTGCTGAAACTTTGAAACATCCTATCATTGTCGATGAAGTGCAAAAAATTCCACTTCTTCTCGATGAGATTCACTGGCTAATAGAAAATACCGATGCAAGATTTATTTTATGTGGTTCAAGTGCTCGCAAACTAAAAAATAGCGCTGTGAATTTATTGGGTGGACGTGCTTGGAAATATAATTTTTACCCATTAGTTTCTTCGGAAATTCCCAATTTTGATTTACTGAAAGCTCTCAATACTGGACTAATTCCATCGCATTATTTATCAACGAATCCAAATAAATCTTTAAAAGCTTACATTCAAGATTATCTAGTTCATGAAATTCAAGCCGAGGGATTAACGCGCAACCTACCTGCTTTTGCAAGATTTCTGGATGTGTTGGTTTTCTCCAACGGTGAGCTAACGAATTTTAGTAACATAGCTCGCGACACGGCTATCGACTCTAAAACGGTAAAATCTTATTACGATATTTTAGTAGACACGCTGCTTGGCTATTTTGTTGCGCCTTACGAAAAGAAAGTTAAACGCGATATTATTTCTAAAACTTCTAAATTCTACTTATTCGATGTTGGAGTTTCTTCTCATTTGGCTAAAATCAACATAGAAGCGCTAGCTGGAACGGAGGCTGGAAAAGCTTTTGAACATTTTATTTTAATGGAACTTATAGCTTATCGCGGTCTCAAAGATTTAGATTTCGAAATAAAATTTTGGCGTACCAAAACCGGTCTTGAGGTAGATTTTATTTTAGGTAAAGGTGAGGTAGCGATCGAAGTGAAAATTAATCAGCGTGTAGATAAGACCGATTTTCGCGGACTTTTAGCTTTTGCCGAAGAACATCAACCAAAAAAATGTTACGTAGTCTGCCTAGAAAAAGCCCCAAGGAAGATTTTACTAAACAATCCTAATAGTCCAATACCCAGTGAAATTTTAGTTTTGCCTTATCAGAATTTTCTGAATATGCTTTGGCGTGGTGAAATTATATAAAATATCTCTTTTTCCACCAACATTCTTGCGGTAAAGCAGCAAAAGTAAGGGCTATGAAGTAAACGTAGAAATGTCCTTCCGCGCTGTCTAGTAATAAAGAGTTCACTAGGCTTCCTATCATCACTGTGATTATTACTGCTTGCGCTATCCATCCCAATTGATTGGGTAAATAGCGACTTAAACGCAGTTGGCTGTAAAAAATAAAGAGAAGTAAGAGTAGACCAATTATGCCAAACTGCGCCATAACATGTAAATATTCGTTATGTGGATTGCGAGTAAAGCTTGCAGGACGTGGTTTGAGATTGGCATATTCTGGTTGAAAACTGCCTGTACCGCCGCCAAAAATAATATGTTGTTTGATTATAGGTATGGTATTTTTAACAAAAGCCATGCGGGCGCCAAAGGAAGTGTCTTCATTTTTATTTTGGTAGGACTTTACGTCGCTAGAGACTTCATTCAACCTACTTTGAAACGTGTGCGAAGCACCAGCCGCTAGACCAAGTAAAAAAATAACTGAAGCGATCGCCATTAACCATCCCTTCCATGACCAATTGGTTTTTTGTAAGAAAAATATAGCTGTTAGGCAAGCGAAAATGAAATAACCAGTTCTCCCATCATTTATGAAGAAAATATTTATAAATGTAAGGACAAGTATGGCGATCCATAACCAGCGTTGCGGGCGTTTTTCAGCGAATGTTTTTAGCAAGAGAAGATAGAAAAAAAAGGCCATAAATATGCTATATGCTATGTGTTTTTTAAATAAAATAGCATCAGCCAAAGGAAGACCTAAGTAAGCGTAATAAGCTGCTTTTAAGCATGATAAACTTAAAATTGCTAGCATAGTGTAAAAAAATACTTGTAGGGCTAATTTTCGCCATTTTTCTTCGGCAAATAACGGAAAAAGTAGGATGCCGAGGAGCAACTTGTCATACTTACCTAACATAAACCAAGCATCTTTGGAGGGCGTATTGCCATAAAACATCCCAATCACAAATAAGGCAAAAAAGGCTAGAAAGAGCACAGCAATGCGATTTTGTACAATAAAATTAAATTTTTCTTTGAGGTTTCCTGCGGCTAAGTTAAACAATACAGCTAGCGCGAAGAGAATGTCCGTTGCTGTAGTTGAAATTGGTAAGGCGCAGGCGATGGCAACCGCGCTGATATTACCAGCTAAAGCTAGCTTGGTTTGAAATTTGTTCATCAAAAATATCCTTGATTGCTAAATTTATATCACACGATCTTTAATTTTAGACCACGTGTCTTTGAGAGTAACAGCGCGATTGAAGATTAATTCATCAGTGCGAGAATCTGGATCAACACTGAAGTAGCCAATGCGTTCAAATTGATATTTTCCCTCCGGTTTTACAGCCGCTAATGCGGGTTCAATACGGGCTGCGTGTAAAATTTGCAAAGAGTTGGGATTAAGAAAATCTTTGTAATCACCCTCTTTTTCACCGGCTGGGTTGGCCACAGTAAATAAGCGATCGTATAAGCGCACTTCAGCTGTTATGGATTTTTCGGCCGATACCCAATGAATGGTGCCTTTGACCTTACGGCCATCGGGCGCATTGCCGCCGCGTGTAGCTGGATCATAAGTGCAATGAACTTCTAAAATTTCACCGTTTTTGGGATCTTTAATTACCTCTTGGCATTTTATAAAGAAAGCATAGCGTAGGCGCACTTCTTGGCCAGGGCAAAGGCGGAAAAACCCCTTGGGCGGATTTTCCATAAAATCATCTTGTTCGATGTAAAGTGTGCGAGTAAATGGCACTTTGCGAGAACCAAAAGCTGGATCGTTTGGATGCCAAGGTGCATCTAGTTCTTCCACGGAATTTTCTGGAAAATTGGTTATGACAATGCGAAGCGGCTTTAAAACAGCCATGGCACGAGGAGCTTTTTGATTTAAGTCATTTCGTAAGCATTCTTCCAAAACACCCATGTCGACTATACTTTCTTGTTTGGTTACGCCGATTCGATCACAAAAGTCGCGAATAGATTCTGGAGTAAAGCCGCGGCGGCGTAGACCCACTAGCGTTGGCATACGCGGATCGTCCCAGCCATTAACTAATTTTTCTTCTACGAGTTCTAATAATTTACGCTTGCTCATTATGGTGTAATTTAAGTTTAAACGCGCAAACTCGATTTGCTGTGGATGCGACGGTTTTTGGAGTTCTTTTAGAAACCAGTCATAAAGCGGTCTGTGATCTTCAAATTCCAGAGTACAAATAGAATGAGTAATTTCTTCAAGGGAGTCAGAAATACAGTGCGCAAAGTCGTACATGGGGTAAATACACCACTCATCTCCTGTGCGGTGATGTGTTACTTTACGAATGCGATAAATAATGGGGTCGCGCATGTTTACATTGGGTGAAGCCATGTCTATTTTGGCGCGCAGCACTTTGCTGCCTTCGGGAAATTCGCCTGCACGCATGCGAGCAAATAAATCTAGATTTTCATTTACAGAGCGATCGCGAAAAGGGCTATTTTTGCCAGATTCGGTTAAAGTGCCACGAAAAGTGCGCATTTCTTCAGGAGTTAAGTCGCAAACGTAGGCTTTGCCTTTTTTAATGAGATCTATGGCGCATTCATAGAGTTTTTCGAAATAGTCAGAAGCATAGTAGAGTCGATCAGCCCAGTCAAAACCTAGCCAGTGGACCGTGTCTATTATGGAATCTATATATTCTACGTCTTCTTTGACCGGGTTAGTGTCATCAAAGCGCAAATTACAAGTGCCGTTATAGTCACGGGCGATGCCAAAATTTAGGCAAATCGACTTGGCGTGTCCGATATGCAGATAGCCATTTGGTTCCGGCGGAAAGCGCGTAGCTACACGGCCTTGGTTTTTGTTGTTAGATAGATCTTCGTCTATAATGCGGCGGATAAAGTTGGTGCTGTTTTCTGTCATAGTATCTGCAGCATAAGAAACGATGCCTTTTTTGTCAAAGGAAATAGCATAAAAAACATGTCTACATGAATTCCTTTAAAATCAATGAGTTAATAATTTAAGTTCCATTTGATAAATTAGGGCTAATGCTGGATAATTGCGGCAAACCTGAGGGTATATTATAGCAAATATCGAGAGTTTCATGATCAAAAAGTTTTTGAAAAAAGTAATTGGTACGCGTAATGACCGCGTTTTGCGAGTTTTGTCCAAAAATGTGGCAAAAATCAATGCGCTAGAGCCATCTATAAAGGCTTTGAGCGATACAGCGTTAGGTGCGAAAACTCAAGAATTTCGCGAGCGTTTTAAAAAAGGTGAGACGTTAGATGATCTATTGCCAGAGGCTTTTGCGGTAGTGCGCGAAGCTAGCATGCGTACTTTGGGGCAGCGTCATTTCGATGTGCAGTTGATTGGTGGTATGGTTTTGCATTCTGGCAAGATTGCCGAAATGCGTACCGGTGAAGGTAAAACGCTGGTTGCCACTTTGCCGGCTTATTTAAACTCTTTAAGCGGAAGCAGCGTCCATATTGTGACGGTAAACGATTATTTAGCTCAGCGCGACGCGGATTGGATGCGCCCGATTTATAATTTGCTGGGACTTAGTGTTGGCGTGATTTTGACCAACCAAGATCGTGATGGGAAAAAAGCTGCTTACCTTAACGATATAACCTACGGAACCAATAACGAGTTTGGTTTTGATTATTTGCGCGATAACATGGCTTTTAGCTTGGAAGACAAGATGCAGCGCGATTTAAGTTTTGCCATTGTCGATGAGGTTGACTCGATTTTGATAGACGAAGCGCGTACACCTTTGATTATTTCTGGGCCATCGGAAGACAGCTCTGACTTATACGTTAGAATTAATAAAATTATTCCACTTTTAACAAAGCAAACAGATGAAAAGGGGCCAGGAGATTACACTTTAGACGAAAAAATGAAGCAGGCTTATTTTACCGAAAGCGGCCATCAGCGCGTTGAAGAGCTTCTTTTAGAACATAATATTTTGCGATCGCAAGAAAGCCTTTACGATTCTGCGAATATTAAGCTCATGCATTATTTGGCGGCAGCTTTGCGCGCTCATACTTTATTTCATCGCGATGTTGATTATATTGTTAGAAATGGTGAAGTGATTATTGTTGATGAGCACACTGGTCGCACTATGGATGGTAGGCGTTGGTCAGATGGTTTGCACCAGGCAATGGAAGCCAAAGAAGGTGTTGCTATTCGCAATGAAAATCAGACTCTTGCTTCCATAACTTTCCAAAATTATTTCCGTCTCTACAAAAAACTCTCCGGTATGACTGGTACGGCTGATACTGAAGCTTATGAGTTTCAACAAATTTATGGTTTGGAAGTCATCGTAATTCCAACCAATCAGCCCATGATTCGTAAGGATTTTGGCGATCAGATTTACTTAACGGCGGACGCCAAGTATAGGGCTGTGATTGCAGATATTAAGAAAGCTAGGGAGCGCCAGCAGCCAGTATTGGTTGGCACTAGTTCTATTGAAAACTCTGAAATACTTTCTAATCTTTTGAATAAAGAAAAAATCCCACATGCTGTGTTGAATGCTAAGCAACATGATCGCGAAGCCAAGATTATTGCGGAAGCTGGTCGTCCTGGGACTGTAACTATTGCGACTAATATGGCTGGGCGTGGAACAGATATTGTTTTGGGTGGTAGCTTAGCGGCGGAATTGGCAGCTTTAGAAACTCCAACACAGGAAGAGATCGCTGCCCATAAAGCTGAGTGGCAGGTAAGGCACGATCAAGTTGTTTCAGCGGGTGGCTTGCACATTGTTGGTTCCGAGCGCCACGAATCGAGGCGTATTGATAATCAGTTGCGTGGTCGATCTGGTCGTCAAGGCGATCCGGGTTCGTCGCGTTTTTATCTTTCTTTGGACGATAATTTGCTCCGTATTTTTGCGTCAGATAAGTTAGCGCCGATCATGAAAAGATTAGGGCTACGCGACAATGAAGCTATTGAGCATCCGTTTGTTACACAAGCTGTTGAAAAAGCTCAGCGCAAAGTTGAAGGACACAATTTTGACATTCGTAAACAACTTTTGGAATATGACAATGTTGCAAATGAGCAGCGCAGGATTGTTTATACCGAGCGTGATGAGCTGATGCGACGTGAGAATGTTTCAGATACTATTACTTCTATTCGCGAAGATGTTATCAACTCCATCATGAATACCCATATTCCACCGGAAAGCTTAGAAGAACAGTGGGACGTTCCAGGTTTAGAAAAGAACCTACAAGAGACCTTGGGGCTTGCTATGCCAGTTGCAGAATGGCTCAAGAATGAAGAAGGCCTCAATGAAACGACAGTCCGTGAGCGTATTACTGAAAATGCGGCTAAAGCTTATGCGGAAAAAACTAAGCAGATTGGTGAGGAAGTTATGCCGCAGCTCGAAAAATCCATTATGCTACAAAGTTTGGATATGCATTGGAAAGAGCATTTGGCTGCCATGGATCATTTGCGTGAAGGCATTCATTTACGGGGCTATGCTCAGCAAAATCCGAAACAAGAATATAAGCGTGAATCTTTTAAAATGTTTACTAGCATGTTAGAAAGCGTTAAGCATACTGTGTTACAAACTTTGTATTCAGTTCGCGTGCGTAGTCCAGAAGAGGTGGCTGAAATCGAAGAGCAAAGACGTCTAGAACATGAGGCAGAGGAAAATAGGTTGCGTTTTCTGCATAGCGATATGGGCAGTGTTTTGCAGCCTAATCAGGACAATGTGGTGGATAGAAGTAGCAAAGCTGGCAAAGGAGAAAATGTGCTTTTGAGTAGCGGAGAAGAGCCTTTTATGCGCCAAGAACCTAAAGTTGGGCGCAACGATCCTTGTCCTTGTGGTTCGGGTAAAAAATATAAGCAGTGTTGTGGAAAATTATGAATTATGAATGGTGAATTATGAATTTAGAGGAATACATTTCTGTCCATAATGCCATAATTAGTGATTTGGCTAAGCTTGCGTCGCAAATAGAGAAAATCAGTAAGGTTATGATTGCTGCTATAAAAAATGGCGGTAAGATTTTTTGGATGGGGAACGGTGGAAGTGCAGCTGATGCGCAGCATTTGGCTTGTGAGCTGGTTGTAAGACTTAAACGTCAGCGTCCAGCTATCGCTTCTCTTGCTCTTACAACAGATACTTCTATTTTGACAGCCGCAGCCAATGATTATGATTTTTCTCAAGTTTTTTCTCGCCAATTAGAAGCTTTATGTTCGCCACGCGATGTTGTGGTGGGGATATCAACCTCAGGGAATAGTAAAAATGTGCTTTCGGGCATAGAAACTGCCAATAAAATAGGGGCGTTTACGGTGGGTTTTACTGGACAAAATGGTGGCAAGTTGGCTAGTATTTGTAGCGAATGTTTGTGTGTAGATTCTGCAGTAACTGAAAGAATCCAAGAAGCACATATTTTTTTAGGGCATGTGATTTGTGATGTTGTGGAGAAGTCTATTAGCAATGGCTAAAATTACTCCAATTATTCTTGCTGGCGGTTCTGGAACGAGGCTTTGGCCACTTTCTACCAAAGAACTGCCCAAACAGTTTTTGCCGCTTTTGAGTGAAAAAACTTTGTTTCAAGAAACTATAGCAAGAGTTTCCGTGGACGGTTTTGTAGAGCCCATTATTGTTGGTAATGCTAGCCATAAGGATTTAATTGCAGCGCAACTTTGCCAAGTTAATCGAGATGCACAAAAAATATTTTTAGAGCCAATTGGACGCAATACAGCTCCAGCTATTGCTATTGTGGCTATGTATGAAATGAATATTGGCAAGGATCCGCTGTTTCTGGTTTTGCCGGCTGATCATGCTATTAAAGATCAAGAACAGTTAAAAGCAGCTATTGCACTCGGAACGCAGTACGCAGAGCAGGGCAAATTAGTTACATTTGGGATTAAGCCAAGTTGTCCAGAGACTGGTTATGGCTACATCAAGTGTGTAGAGGATACGGATAGCCAAGCGTTTGTTATAGAGAAGTTTGTTGAAAAGCCTAATTTAGCTACAGCTGAACAATATTTGCGCGCTGGATATTACTATTGGAACAGTGGTATGTTCATGTTCCGAGCTAGTGCGTTTTTGGCAGAGTTACAGAAATTTGCTCCCGAAATGCATGCTGCATGTGAAAAAGTAGTTGTTGGATTGGGTGTTAATGATAAATATTTAACCATCCCGGAAAAAGAATTTAGCGCTTGTCCAAATAATTCAATCGACTATGCAGTTATGGAACACACTACAAATGGAATAATGGTGAATTTAGATGCTGGTTGGAGCGATGTTGGGTCGTGGCAGGCGTTGTGGGAGTATAAGTGGTTAACTAGATAGCTGTGTTAAAGGGGGCGTGTATTTTGGAAAATATCCATTATATTCCACTCCCAAATGTCTATATTTTTTAGTTAATAATTGCATATGGGGTCTATCAGATGAGTTTTCCAGATTTACTTATTTTAGCTGGTGGGAAAGGTACCCGTTTGAGGGATAAGTTAGAACATGGTTTGCCTAAGCCGTTAGTCAATATTTGTGGTCGCCCTTTGTTGGATTATCAGTTGTGTTTGGCTAGATCTTCTGGTATTCAAAATGTACATCTAATGCTTGGTTATGGAGCAAGTTACATATATGATTATTGTGGTGATGGTTCCAAGTGGGGGGTAAAGGTTATTTATCACGAAGAAAACGAGCCATTAGGTACTGCTGGGGCGGTGCTAAATGTGCTGAATGAATTGCCGAACCAATTTATTGTTATGTACGGAGACACTATGCTAGATGTTGATTTGGTTAGTTTTTATCAGCTGCACGAAAGCAAATGTGCTGATATAACAGTGTTTTTGCACCCAAATGATCACCCTCATGATTCTGATCTAGTGGAAGTGGATGCTAGTAACAATATAGTTGCTTTTCATTCCTATCCTCATTCTAAGGATGGATATTTTCAGAATCTTGCGAATGCCTCCTTATATGTTATTAATAAATCAGTATTGAATACCATAAGGTTTGAAGGAGGAATGCTAGATTTTTGTAAACAAGTTTTTCCATCTTTAGTAGACAATGGTCATAAGTTATACGGATATAATGGTATTGAATACATTAAGGATATAGGAACGCCCGAGCGATTGTTAGCTGTAGAGCAAGATTTAAATTCTGGCAAGTTTTTTAAAAGAAATCTTAAGTCTGCAAAAAAAGCAATTTTTCTCGACCGAGATGGAACGATTAATGATCAAACAGATTATGTTGTTGAAATCCAGCAAATGAGATTATTACCAGGGGTTTCTTCAGCCATTAGGGCTATTAATAAGAGCGATTTTTTAACTGTTGTTATTACAAATCAGCCGGTGATTGCAAGGGGAGATGTAGATGAAAATAAGCTGCGAAAAATTCACAACAAGATGGAGTGGTTGCTTGGTCAGGAAGGAGCATTTATAGACCGAATATATTTTTGTCCACATCATCCAGATTCTGGTTTTGCTGGGGAGCGGAGAGAATATAAGAAAACTTGTTTCTGTAGAAAACCAAATATTGGTCTGATAGAACAAGCAATTCAGGAGCTGAATATCGACCTATCTCAGTCATGGTTTATAGGTGATAGTACTGTTGATATTGAAACTGCCAAAAGGGCTGGAGTAAAGTCGATTTTACTTAGCACTGGTTATGCAGGCAAAGACAATAAATTTGTTTGTAATGCTGATTATAATTTTATTGATTTGCAGGAAGCAGTGAATTTTATTTTAGAAAGATAATTTTGAGGGTATGACAATGAAAAAACGCGCTTTGATCACTGGTTTTACTGGGATGGTGGGTTCACATTTAGCTGATTATTTGCTGGTTAATACTGATTGGGATATTTATGGAATGATACGTTGGCGTAGTCCATTAGATAATGTTTCGCACTTACTCAAACTGATTAATGAAAAGGAGCGTATTTTTGTTGTTTATGGAGATTTAAATGATGAAACCTCGTTAATACATGTGGTTAGTCATGTGAAACCAGATTATGTTTTTCATTTGGCGGCACAAAGTTTTCCTAGGACGAGCTTTGAAGCTCCTATTGATACTTACAATACGAATGTTTTAGGTACGGCCAGATTATTGGAAGCATTACGTAATTTTAGTTTAGATCCTGTTATCCATGTGTGTGCCTCATCAGAAGTTTTCGGCCGTGTTAGCAAGGATAAATTGCCGATTAAAGAGGATTGTGGATTCCATCCCGCATCGCCTTATGCTATTTCCAAAGTAGGTACTGACTTGGTTGGTAGATATCACGCAGAAGCATATGGACAAAAAGTTATGACTACAAGGATGTTTACTCATACTGGTCCAAGGCGTGGAGATGTCTTTGCTGAGTCGACTTTTGCCAAGCAAATAGCTATGATTGAAAATAATTTAATTCCACCAATTTTAAAAGTTGGGAACTTAAATTCATTAAGGACTTTTGCGGATGTTAGAGATGCAGTACGCGCTTACCATATGTTGGTAACTGTAAATCCTGTGCCGGGAGAATATTACAATATTGGTGGTTCATATGTTTGTTCTGTAGGAGATATGTTGCAAAAACTCATTAGTATGTCTCCATGCCAAAAAGATATTAAAATTGAGGTTGATCCAGAGAGGTTGCGTCCTATTGATGCTGATCTTCAGGTTCCAGACACTGTTAAATTTAGGCAACATACGGGATGGAAGCCAGAGATTGCTTTTGATATTACTATGCAGGATTTACTAAATTATTGGCGAGAAAAAATTAAAAATGGATACAAGGTGCTTCAAAGATAAATTTAATATTAAAGAGGTTATTTGTGAAGAAAGAAAACAAGATCTTGATTACTGGTGGTAAAGGGTTGGTGGCTACTGCTTTGTATAATTGTTTGATAGGGCAAGGGTATAAAAATGTGAAGAGTATAGATATAGAGGAGTGTGATTTAACAGACTACAAGGCTACGATTGAGTATTTCGAGAAGTACCAACCGGAATATGTTTTTCATTTAGCTGGTGCTATTTTCGGTATTATGGGTAATATGAAAAATAAGGCAATATCTTTTTTATGTAATACTCTAATTAATACCCATGTTGTAGAAGCTTCGCATCGTGTTAAGGTTCAGAAAATAGTCGCAATGGGTACTGGTTGCGTTTATCCATATCCTTCTCCAGGATTACCATTGAAAGAGGATATGGTATGGCTTGGTGCTCCACATGAAGCGGAAAATTCTTATGCTCATTCTAAACGTGCGATGTTAGCTCAGCTGAATGCTTATAAAGAAAGCTATAACATGGATTTTTCTTTTGTGATCAGCGCTAATTTGTATGGACCTAATGATAAGTTTGATATTAATTATGGTCACGTTGTCCCCTCTTTGGTGAGGAAGTTTTATGAGGCAAAAAATAGCGGTACAAGTGTGGTCATATGGGGTAATGGATCGGCTAAACGCGACTTTTTGTATTCATCCGATATGGCAAATGCTTTGGTGTTGGCTATGCATAAGGTCAGTGGTCCGGTCAATATTGGCAGTGGAAATATATATTCTATTAAAGATATTGTCGTTGAATTGGCTAATTATACAAACATGTTGGATAAAATAGAGTGGGATGCTACAAAGCCCAATGGCCAGGACTATCGTTCTTATTGTTTAGATAAAATATTTTTGGCTGGTTTTAGACCTAGTGTGACAATGCAGGAGGGATTGCGACAAACTTATGATTGGTATGTTGCTAATTCTAGTGAAGCAAGAAAATAGGGGTATTGTCAGGAGTATTAATGAATATGCGCGCTGAAGGCTCTCAAAGTATTGTTATTACGCAAACACCTTTTCGGATTAGTTTTTTTGGTGGTGGCACAGATTTCCCTGATTATTTTAACCAGTATCATGGTGCTGTTTTAGGGGCAGCGATTGATAAGTTTATGTATGTGACACTAAACTCGCTTAAGAGGTTGGACGGCAAGAGAATAAGGCTATCCTATTCAAAGCTAGAATTTGTGGATGATCCACTTGAGCTTGAGCATCAAATAGTTAAGCATGTGTTGGTTGATCACAAATTTTTCAGTGAAGATGATTTTTTGGATATTCACTCATATGCAGATTTGCCAGCATCTAGTGGTATCGGTTCATCATCATCTTTTGCTGTTGGCATGTTGAATGCTTTATATTTATCAAGGGGCGTTTATAAGTTTCCTGGAGATATAGCTAGAGAGGCTATACTGATAGAGCGAGAGAAAATGAAAGATCGTGGTGGATGGCAAGATCAGGTGTTCGCTGCGTATGGTGGTTTAAATCGTATTATTTTTGGAAATAATAATTTTATTGTTGAACCAATTGTAATTTCTAAAGATAAAAGAGTGGCATTGGAAGAGGCGTGTTTGCTATTTTTTACTGGTAAAATGCGTTCTTCTTCTCAAGTGCAGAATTCTGTCATGAGTAATGATAATGTTAATAAGATAGAGATGCTAGGAAAGATTCATGATTTAGTGCAGAATGGATTTGATATACTTTATCACTCAAAAACAGATGTGGAAATGGTCTATGAATTTGGTAGATTATTGCATGAAAGTTGGAACATAAAGCGCAACTTATCTAGTCATGTTACAAACCAAGACATTGATTGTTTGTATGAAGAGGGAATTCGAGCAGGTGCATTGGGTGGAAAGTTGTGTGGAGCTGGAGGAGGTGGTTTCATCCTATTCGTTGTTCCGAAAGATAAACGAGACAATGTAATGCAATCTTTATCAAAATATAAAAGATTGAATATACGTTTTCATGATTTTGGCAGCAGAGTTATTTATAGTAGAGTGGTAAACTAGGAATAAACATGAAAAAAATGGCGATAGTAAGTAGTTATAACGAATTGTGTGGGAATGCTACATATACTGAGGTCTTGCGTAAGGGGTTTTCTCAGTATTACGATGTGACAGTTTTGCCGTTAAAGGTAAAACTACTAACTAAAGTAGAAAAATGTTTTGCTGCCTTGGGTGATCAACATATTGAAGAGATAGCAAAGGAATTACAACATTTCGATTATGTTAACATCCAATTTGAAGCAGGATTATTTGGTGTGTTTGCGAATCAAATATATAGGCGGATCAGGCGGTTAGTGAATTCTTCCAAGAATCTAATAGTGACTATGCATCGCTATGACCAGCCTGGGTCTATGATGGAAAAACATGTTCTAAAAGATTTGGCTAGTTTGAAAATCACAAAAGCACTCGGAGATATGAGCGCTATTAAACAGCAAAATTACTTTGCTCACTTATCGCAAAAAATTATTACTTTATTACAAGCTAAAGGGGCGGCTTTAGTTGTTCATACTAAAAGAGAAAAAGAATTAATTTTAGCTAGATTTCGCTATAAAAGAATTTATGATCATCCTATTTCTTTTTTGACATCAGAAGAGTTGAGTAAATACAAAGAAAAATCCTCCAGAAAAGTATTGTGTGCGAAATATGGTTTTGATAGTGGACGAGATGTTTTAATAGGTATTTTTGGATTTGTTTCCAAATATAAGGGGCATCATGTAGCCATAGACGCCATGAGATATTTGCCTGATAATTACAAATTGTTAATTTTTGGTTCGCAACACCCGGCTTCTGTAGGGGCTCATTATGAGATGGATTCTTACATGGAGTCAATAGTGGATAAAATTAATAAATACGAACTTGAGCGTGGGCAATCAAATAATACTTTGGTTCCCTTAAAAGAGAGGGTGGTATTTTGCGGTTCGACAAGTGATGATGAATTTATTGAGGCATTGTTTGCTTGTGATTTTAATGTTCTACCGTATTATGAGACAGGGCAGAGCGGTTCTGGTATAGCATCATTAACGTTAGAAACGCATTGCAAAGCGGTTTTTTCTCAGAACAACTCTTTTATGGAATTAGAGAAGTATGCACCAGGTTGTTTTAAAAAATTTGCTATAGGTAATTATTTGGAATTAGCTGATTCTATCAGATATTTTAATGAGGATTTTAACAGTAATTTAGATGTTTATTTTAAAAAATATAATATAAACACTAGCATTGAAATGTATAGAAAAATCTTTGAACAAGTAATGTAGTTGAGTTTTATGCTTTTAAATAAAAAAATGTATCATAATTTAGAAACACTATGTGTTTTGAGCTTTATGGATTTAAAGCTTAAGTACCAGAGTAGCTTTTTAGGTTTTCTTTGGTCTTTTGTAAAACCGCTGCTCCAATTTCTAGTTTATTTTTCTATTTTCGGATTAATTTTAAAGATAACTACTGAGCAAGATTATGCTCTTAAGTTATTTTATGGAGTTTTGATTTGGGCCTGGTTTTCTGAGGCAACAGGACTTAGTCTTAATGCTTATATAGGTAAAAGATCTATTATTTCTAAGATAAGAACTAATAAGTTGTTGCCACCATTAGCTGCTTATCTAACCCCAACGATTAATTACTGTTTGAATTTTATAATATTTATTCTAGCATATATTTTTTTTGCTAAATCTAAGCCAGAGTCTATTTTTGCTATTATAAATGTAGTAGTTTTTGTTGGCTCTTTTGTTGCTATAAGTTTATTTATTATAGCTATAAACCTAATTTTGGCGAATTTGAATGTATTTTATCGTGATTTTCAACCAGTTTGGGAGTTGATTTTGACCTACGGAGTCTTTCTTACCCCTATAATATATCGTCTCCCTATACCAAAACAGTACCAAACTTTATATTATTGTACCAATTTACTTGCCTTTCCTTTACAAAGCTTAAAAAGTATCTTTTTTGAGAACCAAGATAAAATTTATTGCAATGGTCGGTTGTTGATTTGCTACACAATCTCTCTTTCTGTATTGTTTTTATTTTCGCTGTATATTTACAAAAGATTTAAAGATAAGATAGTCGATTTCCTATGATTAAACTAGAGCACGTAACAAAATCTTATAAACGCTATGTGGTGCATTATAACACCTTTAAGAGTTTCCTACTTAATTTCTGTCGATATAAAAAAGAAACGGAGAAAATAGATGTTCTGAACGCTGTGTATGATATGAGCCTGAATATTAAGCAGTCTGAAATACTGTGCGTAACTGGGCCAAATGGCGCTGGAAAATCAACATTAGCGAAACTGGTAGCGGGTACTATTGTGCCTTCAGAGGGGCGGGTGATTGTTTCTGGATTGGTGGTTCCTTTTTTGGAATTAGGTGTGGCTTTTAGTAATGAATTGACAGCCCTTGATAATTTGTATTTAAATGGAACTTTATTAGGTTTGAGTTTGAGGTTTTTGCGGAAACATAAGTGTGAGATTTTTGATTTTGCTGAGATCTCTGACTTCATGCATACTCCACTAAAGTATTATTCTTCTGGCATGCAATTGAGGCTGGCTTTTTCTATTGCAATGCATGCCAAGGGAGATATTTATATTTTTGATGAAATATTGGCGGTTGGAGATGCTTCGTTTCAAAAAAAATGTTTCCGTTCTTTTGATAATTTGTTGGCTCAAAAGAAAACCATTGTAATAGTATCGCACGATCTTGATTTCATTAAAAAACATGCTACCCAGGTTCTTGTTATGAGCAGCGGTAAACACCATATTATTGAGGATGTAAGTATTTTAAAAAATATTAGTAACATGGAAAATTTATTGAATTATTGCAGTAAAATTGAATAGTGCTTTTAATAAGTAAAGTCATATTATTGCGTCAGCCTATCTTCTAATAAATACATACTTTGTAGGTGCAGTTATGAATTTGATTAAGAATGTTCAAGTTGCGTTTGAAGAAAGTGTAAAAACTAAATTGCTGGCTAAAGATACGCTGGCTGAGAAAGTTGCTATTGCTGGGAAATTGATGGCCGACTGTTTGCGGGCAGATCGTAAAATTCTTAGTTGTGGTAATGGTGGTTCAGCAGCCGATTCTCAACATTTTGTTGGAGAGCTGATTAATCGTTTATATATTGAAAGGCGGTCTTTATCAGCTATCGCACTTAATACCGACACGTCTACTATTACGGCAATAGCCAATGATTATAGTTATGATGATATTTTTGCTAAACCCCTCTCAGCATTAGGGAAAAATGGCGATGTTCTGTTGGTTATATCCACTAGTGGTAATTCTAAAAACATATTACAAGCTATTAAAATTGCTCATGAATTAAATTTAGTCGTTATTGCGTTGACAGGATGTGATGGTGGAAAAATATCTAAAATTTTGCGTCCGAATGATGTTGAGATTCGAGTCCCATCGAAGATTGTTACCCGTATTCAAGAAACTCATATTTTGATTTTGCATTGTTTGTGTGAGTTGATTGATATACAACTTTTTCAGAATACTTAACATACAGATTGCTACATGCAATATGGTCACACCTTAGCAGGGGAAGGAGAGTGTTTGGCTATGAAAACCGCAATCGTACATGACTGGTTAGTTTCTTTTGCTGGGGCTGAGCGAGTACTGGAGCAAATTTTGCTTTGTTATCCAGATGCTGATTTGTTTTCTGTAGTAGATTTTTTAGACGAATCTACCAGGAAAAAACATTTTATGGGTAAGCGGGCAACGACGACGTTTATTCAAAAGCTTCCTTTTGCTCGTTCTAAATACCGCAATTATTTGTCTCTAATGCCGCTTGCAATTGAACAATTGGATCTAAGTTCTTACGATTTAGTAATTTCTAGTTCTCATGCCGTTGCTAAAGGTGTGATTACCGGTCCGGATCAATTGCACATTAGCTATATACATTCTCCAATGCGATATGCCTGGGATTTGCAGCATCAGTACTTGAAGGAATCTGGTTTAGATAGGGGTGTTAAATCTTGGCTTGCAAGACGAATTTTACATAAGATGCGAATTTGGGATTTACGCACGGTAAATAGCGTTGATGAGTTCATCTCTAACTCTATGTTTATCCAAAGGAGAGTTAAGAAAAATTATAGGCGTAACTCGGTTGTTATATATCCGCCAGTTGACACCAGCTTTTTTTCTGTGCGGGAGGATAAAGAAGATTTTTATTTAACGGCTTCACGTTTGGTGCCTTACAAAAAAGTTGACCTCATAGTAGAGGCTTTTTCTCGGTTGCCCAGTAAAAAACTAATTGTTATTGGTGATGGCCCGCAAATGGCTGAAGTAAAAAAGCTTGCCTCTAAAAATATAACCCTTCTTGGGTTTAAAGATTCTAAAGTACTATGTGATTATATGCAGCGAGCGAAAGCGTTTGTTTTTGCTGCGGAAGAGGATTTTGGTATTGCTCCTGTTGAAGCTCAAGCTTGTGGTACTCCTGTGATTGCCTTTAAAAAAGGTGGTGTGCTTGAGACTGTACGCGGTTTGGATAACAAAAATCCAACTGGGGTATTTTTTGATGAGCAAACTGTGGGTTCACTACAGAATGCGGTTTTGGAATTTGAAAGTAATGCTAGTAAAATAAAGCCAAAGAATTGTCGCGCTAGTGCGGTTCGATTTACGCCTGAACTTTTTCGCGATCAATTTGAAAAAATCGTAGAAGCGAAAGCATTAAATTTTTTCTAATAGTTTATGTCTAAGAAAATTACTATCAAAAATTATTCGTCCCTCTTGTCTTTATTAGTTAAGGCTATAGATATTTTATTGTATGGTGTTGCTGCTATTTTGGCTTTTTATTGGCAGTTTGGCTCTTTTTCTTTGGGATTTCTTTATAAAATATCGATAACAATGGCTTTGATTGTTCTTGTACCGATTTTTTCTGCGTTTGGGATATATTTATCTTTACGTGGTAAGAGTATATTTTCTTACGTTCGCTCAATTTGCATAGCTTTGATTACCGTTATGGTTGTGTTAGCGGCTATTTCTTTTATTACAAAAACAGGAGCCTATTTTTCGCGTGCATGGTTTTTATCTTGGCATGCGTTGGCTCTTAGCTTATTTATCGTTTTTAGAATCTCCCTTAAAAGCTTATTGGGTATCATGCGGAAGCGTGATTTGAATCAAAAACGCATCGTTATTATTGGAACATGCAAACATGCTCAAGAAATTATCCAACATATTCAAGGATCTTTATGGAGTGGATATCATGTTGTAGCTGTGTATAGTTCTCTAGGCAATGTACGCGATAAATACATTGAAAAAGTCCCTGTTCATATTATTAACAGCGACTTCGCGGAGGAAATTAAAAGAGATCAGGTAGATGAGGTTTGGCTTGCCGGTGAAGCTGGAATAACACATGAGGAGCTAAATAAAGTTATGTTAGCATCTAGGAACAACGTTATTACTATTCGTTTTTTCCCAAGTATTTTTGGTGCGGAACTAATTAATCATTCCGTATCGGAAATTTTAGGCATGCCTGTAATTAATATGGTGGCTTCTCCGATTGTTGGTTCCAGCATAATAATTAAGGCTATAGAAGATAAGTTATTGTCTGCCCTGATTTTATTTTTATTAAGCCCATTATTTTTAATTATTTCTCTTTTGGTTAAACTCAGTTCTCCGGGTCCAGTTTTTTACAAGCAAAAGCGTATAAGTTGGAACGGAAAAGCGTTTGAAATGCTTAAATTTAGATCTATGCCAGTAAACGCTGAGAGCAAAACCGGAGCTGTTTGGGCTAAACAAGACGATCAAAGAGCGACTAAAATAGGGGCGTTTTTGCGGAAAACTAGCCTTGATGAGCTTCCGCAGTTTATTAATGTACTAAATGGTGATATGTCCATTGTGGGACCGCGTCCTGAGCGTCCAGAATTTGTGGATAAATTTAAGCATGAGATTCCTGGTTACATGAAAAAACATTTAGTAAAAGCAGGAATCACGGGTTGGGCACAGGTAAACGGCTGGCGTGGCAATACTGATCTAGTAAAACGCATAGAATGCGATCTATACTATATTACGCATTGGTCACTTGGATTTGATTTGAAGATAATTTTTCTGACAATCTTTAAGGGATTTGTGAACAAGAACGCTTACTAAGCTTTCTCCACGCTCACATAACATCTTTGTTTGCTGCCGCGACGAGTAAATTTCACCAAACCTTCTATTAAGGCGAACAGTGTGTGATCACGGCCTATGCCAACGTTCATGCCAGGGTGAAACTTTGTGCCGCGTTGACGGACCAAAATGTTACCAGCCTTGACTAATTCACTGCCAAAGCGTTTTACGCCGAGCATTTTTGGGTTAGAATCGCGACCGTTTCGAGTACTACCGCCTGCTTTTTTATGAGCCATGAGATTAACCTCTTACCAAAAAACCTTTAAACTTTATCGATTGCAGTGATTTTGACTGCGCTGAAATGCTGCCTATGTCCGGCGCGTTTCATAAAATGTTTACGTCTGCGGAATTTAATTATGCTAACTTTATCGCCGCGGCCGTGTTCGACTAGTTCGCCTTTGACTTTGATGTTAGAAAGATTTGGCGTACCGATTTGAACGTTTTCGCCTTCTGCGAACATTAAAACATTGTCAAACTCAACTTTAGAGCCAGCTTCGACATCTAATTTTTCGATTTCGATAACATCGTTCGGTGCGACCTTATATTGCTTGCCGCCGCTTACTATGACTGCGTACATGATTTTCTCCACAAACTTTGAAAAATTTAGGCTGGTATTCTACGCAATAACTGCTTTTTAGGCAAGGAAGTTCTTCTTCAACTGGTCGGAACCCAACTTATAAATATAACTTATTGATTTATAAAGAAAATCCATAGACATGTTTTCTATAGCGGAAAAACTTTTCATCTCGGACGGGACGACATATAATCTTTCTCCAGTCTTAGTTGGTTTTATTAGGAGAAATAATATGCACAATGACAAAATGGCGGTTGCCTTAAACAAGCAAATCAATGCGGAGCTTTATTCTTCGTATCTTTATCTTTCCATGGCAGCTTATTTTGATTCCAATAACCTTAAAGGTTTTGCAAATTGGATGAAAAAGCAGGCAGATGAAGAAAGAGCCCATGCCATGAAATTCTATGGCTTTATGATTGATAGAGGCTGGGTAGTGACCCTAACGGCAATTGATAGCCCAGAAACGCATTGGGAGTCGCCATACGCGGTTTTTGAAGCTGCTTTTGAGCACGAACAGAAAGTTACACACCTAATCCATGGTTTGGTCGCTTTAGCTGTTGAAATTAAGGATTATGCTTCCAGCTCTTTTCTACAATGGTTTGTGGATGAACAGGTAGAAGAAGAAGCTAATGCTAGCGAAATTTTGCAAAAACTAGCTTTGATTGGCGAAAATAACGCTGCTCTGTTAATGCTGGATGCTGAATTGGCAAAACGCGCCTAAATTTATTGATTTTCTGCATGATAGGACGAACGTACTAGCGGCGCGCTGGATACGTTTGTAAATCCCAAGCCTAGAGCGAGTGCTTTGTAATTTTGGAATTCTTCCGGAGTTATATAGCGCTCGACTGCCAAATGGTCGCGTGTTGGCTGCAAATATTGCCCTAAAGTAAGCATACTTACTCCTTTCTTTCTTAAATCTTTGAGAACTTGCGACACTTCTTCTTTCGTTTCGCCTAAACCGAGCATAATTCCTGATTTGGTTGGAATATTAGGATGTAATTTCTTGTGTTTTTCTAACAAAAGCAAAGATGTTTTATAATCAGCACTGGGGCGAACTTTTGGATATAAATTTGGCACTGTTTCGATGTTGTGATTGAAAACATCTGGTGGGTTTATGGAAAGAATTTCTAAAGCGCTGTCCATGCAATAGCGAAAATCTGGCGTTAGAATCTCTACTTTAACGTTGGGTGCAGCTTTGCGCAAAGTGTGAATGCAAGCGGCAAAGTGAGAGGCTCCGCCATCTGATAAATCATCGCGCGTGACTGAAGTAATCACAACATATTTGAGTTTTAAGTGTGTGGCAGCTTCGGCTAGCATTTGCGGTTCATTTTGGTCTAAAGCTCCAGGTTTGCCGTGTTTAACATTACAAAAGCGACAATTGCGCGTGCAAGTATCTCCCATAATCATAAAAGTCGCGGTACCGCAGGCGAAACATTCGCCTAAATTAGGGCAGGCCGCTTCTTCACAAACAGTGGCTAAGCCTTTTTCGCGCAGTAATTTTTTAAGTTTAGTAATTTCTGGATTACAAGGCCATTTGCTGCGAATCCAATTAGGTTTATGCAAGATTGGCATGTTGGAATTCTCTCTCTAAAGCTAGCGCTAATTTGTTTTTTACATCGTCTATATTTATTGTAGGAATAAAATCGGCAACTTTACACATACGAAGCTGTTTAAAGCCGCATGGATTAATGCGTGAGAATGGTTCTAAGTTATTTACAACATTAAAAGCAATGCCGTGATAGCTGCAGCCACGGCTTATTTTAAGCCCAATGGAACAAATTTTTGCGCCATCTACGTAAACACCAGGAGCATCGGGGCGGTTAGCGGCAGTTAAACCGTATTCAGCTAAAGTCTGAATAACAGAATTTTCTAAAATACTCACAAAATCTCTCACCCCAAGGCCGCGTCGACGCAAGTCTACCAAAACATAAACCATCAGCTGTCCCGGGCCGTGATAAGTTACTTGTCCGCCACGATCAGTTTGGACGACGGGTATGTCCCCCGGGCACAAGATGTGTTCTGGTTTACCAGCTTGTCCTTGTGTGAATACGGGTGGGTGTTCTAGAAACCAAATTTCATCAGGTGTATTAACGTCTCTCTTAACAGTGAAATTACGCATTTCCTGCCATACTTCGTCATAAGGACGTTTCGGAAAGTTTTTGGTAATAATTTTCATTGAACTTACTTTTATTTTCTAACTCATTGATTTTAAAGGAAAACGCATAGACATGTTTTTGGGTAAAAAAATAGGGCGAAGATAAAAAACCTTGCGCCCTATTTTGTTTCCATTACTAAAGTTTAGAATTGAGCAGAAACTCGCATCAAAGCTGTAGTAGATTTACGAATGTCACTGCTGGAATTACGATATGGATAGCTTCTATCGTAAGCGAGAGCAAATCCTAAATCTGTGTTCTTTAAGATGTTGACTTTGTAATCTAGCAACCAACGATTGTGGGGCATAGAGAATATGCTTGGATCCCAAGTGTTGGCTATTACACCAGAAGCTAACGCAACATCGTTGGTAAATTGACCATTACCAGTCCATTGATAGCTTAAGCCCAATCTAGATGCATGGCTAAGTACTGGGAATGCATATCCAGCTCCTAAACCAGCAGCCCAAAGACGAGAACTTTCTGAGGTTGTGGATAAAGTATCAGACCAGTTCTGTAACCAATTGTTCTGCATCATGTTGCCCAAGGCGCCGGCATAATCAGCAGCAAAATCTACTGACTTATAATTCAAGCCAAGGTGAGCAGCCAAACCACCAACCCTATCAGCACCTAAATCATTCTTGATGGATAAGCCATCTACAACACCGCCTGAGGCGGAAGTAGTGAATGCAGAGTATAGAGTATCTGTATCAAACATATTGCGAATATAGGATAAATCAATGTTGTAATTGACGCCGTCGAGACGAAGTGCAGCTAAATCACCAACAGATCCAATTTTGGCACCGAAGTCAGCGATTTGTGAGTTACCAGTCACTTTTGTGCCATCGTTTACACTACTTTTAACCATAGGGCCATTGAATGCAAAAACTTGGACATAAGGTCCCAAGTCTGAGATCAAACCAAGAGTAGCTGTTGCTGCGCTAGTTTGTTCTAAGGTTTGTGTTAGCGTGGTGACCATTGGGTAACGTTGATAGTTTCCGAATGGTATATATTGCCAACCTAATTTAGCGTATAGAGGAGAGCGGTTAAAATTACGAATTGTCAAATATGCTTCATCTGCGCGAATGCGGTTGGTACGGTCATAAGAATTCACAAATACAGTGCTGGCTTTTGTGATGTCGTGTGATGTGCCAGTGTATTCTAAGTTCAAGTGTCCAATCACCCAATCGTTAATGATAGGATCCACGAATAAGTTAGCATTAGCAATTCTGAAATTGCTGTTGCTACCAGAATTACCAGAATTATCAGCAAATGAACCGATTGGAGTACGGTTACCCCAAGAAGCATCAAAATTGATTAAACCGCCGACAGCGATTCTTTTAATCCAATCACAACTTAGAACTGGGCTGCTAGCCGAGTTTTGATCTATGATTGATTGGAATTTATCGCTAATAGGAGGTAGCATTACCGCGGAAGATATGACCGCTGGCTCTTTTTTTGTCACTTTAAGAGCTTGTTTCTTAGCTGCAGGTGCTTTGTGTGTTGCTTTGCCATGATGGTTATGAGCAGCAAAGGCTGGGCTAGCAAGGCCCAGAACAA
The DNA here is from genome assembly GCA_041664965.1 of Gammaproteobacteria bacterium. Taxonomy (GTDB): domain Bacteria; phylum Pseudomonadota; class Gammaproteobacteria; order UBA9339; family UBA9339; genus JBAYJT01. The sequence continues at coordinate 16,188 of JBAYJT010000006.1, read as the reverse complement.
TTAGAGAAGTTACTATTGGTTTAAGTTTCATCCGTTATATCTCCAAGATTGAATGGTTAATAAAAAAATCTATGCTAACTGCGAAAAAGCTTAGCACGGTCAAATTTGTTTGTCATCTAATTTTTTGGTGAATTTTATAATCCATGTAGATGTTTACGTGCGTTGCGAAGGCGTTTACCAAATTTACGATCCTCTAAGCGAGTATCCCAAGATGTTTCTTTTTGTCGTTTGCTAAGGTACTTTGCTTCGCGCTGCATCTTTAAATAATTTGATAGACGATTTTTGCTGAGTGTGTTTTGCGCAATCGCTTCTTGTACCGCGCAGCCTACTTCATGGCTGTGCGTGCAATCACGGAAACGACAATTTGTGGCTAAAGTTTCGATGTCAGAAAAACTCGAGTCTATCGTATTCTCATCCACCCATAGCTGTAATTCCCTCATTCCTGGTGTATCTATTAGCATGCCGCCGTCTGATAATTGAAAAAGCTGGCGTCTAGTGGTCGTGTGACGCCCTTTAGAATCAGATTCTCGAGTACTTGTTGTTTTTTGTAAAACTTCGCCGAGCAGTGTATTAGTTAATGTTGATTTACCAACCCCGGATGATCCAAGCAAAGCTACCGTTTTATTATTGGAAAAGTAACTACTTAAAGCCGATAAACCTTCATTGTTGAGTGAACTAATAAAATGCACTGGAAGACTACATGCTATAGCCTCAATGTCGTGTGCTATTTGGTCCAGCTTCTCATTGTCATTTACTAAATCAACTTTGTTTAAAATAATTATAGGTTGAGCTCCGCTATTCCAAGCCAAAGTAATGTATCGCTCAATGCGGCGTAAGTTATAATTTTTGTCCAGACCGGAAATAATAAATACATAATCAATATTTGCAGCAAGGGGTTGTTCTTCTGTGTTTTCCCCAGAGGCTTTACGGGATAGTAATGTGTTTCTAGGCAGTAAGGTATGAATAATCGCTAACTCACCGCTAGCTTGAATGGCTACCCAATCGCCAACCACTGGTAAGTCAATACGTGTTTTTGCGGTATAGAAATACGCGCCGGATATTTTGCTGCGTATTTCTTTTGTTGCAGTCATTACAACGTAAGACCCCTTGTCTTCGCTGATTATTCTGGCTGGGATTAAGTTAGTATCTTTTAAATTGTCGAAGGTTTCTTGGAACTTAGCGTTCCATCCAAGTAATATTAAATTCATATGTTCTCCTAAGCATTGATGGGCATAAAAAAATAAATAATTGCCCTTTAGCAGGGCTGCTTAAGAGTACATTTTCATAAAACAAAAACCTCGAATGTTTGATTAGCTTGAAAAATATTGTATGTGCTTTTTAAAAGTACGTCAAATTTTTTCAGATCCAGCTAGTTGCATAGAGACAATCTGGAGCTGGCGATGGGGGTCGAACCCGCGACCTACTGATTACAAATCAGTTGCTCTACCAACTGAGCTACGCCAGCTTAATGATAGAAATGAGCTGCTATTTTAAGCGAAGCAAAAAATAAAACAACCTTGATTTAGTGTGAAAAATAGCGAGACTGCGACTTAAAATTATAACCTATTGATTTTAAAGGAAAACGCGTAGACATGTTTTTTAGTGTTAACACCTATTCTGTTGTAGTTTTAGCGAAAATCCTCATGTTGGAGAAGCGCGCATTTTTATGTTAAAGCGAAGAGGAGGTGTTGTCTACGCTCATTTCTGTCTTGACACCAGTCTGGCTCCCTATACAATTATTTAAGAATTTTAGTTCACCAGGGGTGCTGAAAAACTTATATGAGTTTTTTGGCTGAGAAATACCCTTGAACCTGCTCTGGTTAATGCCTGCGGAGGAAGTGTGAAGTAAGTTGTCTTTACTTTCATATCTTCCTTTAGTTGGTAAATAATTTCGAGGAAGAAGATGAAAGATCAATTTTTTAAGCTCACACTTGTTACAAGTAAAAAAGATACGCCTCTAAGTAAATATCTAGATTTTATTGCTATTTGTGTAAAATCTGGCATTACCTCTGTGCAACTCCGCGAAAAAAATCTTAGCTTCAACGAATTATTCAGATTAGGCAAACAACTACAACTTGTATTAAAACCACTTTCAATTCCACTTATCATCAATGACAATGTAGATCTTGCTTATCAACTAGGTGCAGACGGTGTGCATCTTGGTCAATCAGATGGGTGTGTAGTTAATGCGCGACGAAAATTGGGAAGTAATAAAATTATTGGCCTAACTGTTGATTCCCCTGAGCAGCTTTATATTGCGAATACATTGCCTATAGATTATGTGGGCGTTGGTGCCGTATTTCCCTCTAATAATAAATCAAATGTTGCAACGATTTGGGGTTGTGAAGGCTTGAAAAAAATAGCTCATCTTTCTATTCATCCTATTGTTGCAATTGGTGGTATCAATGAAACGAATGCGTCCGTTGTTATGCAAGCTGGAGCAGATGGCATAGCAGCCATTGGCGCATTTCATGATTCTAACGACCTCATATCTACCACTAAGAATTTACGTAGTATTATAGAGGGGACTCAGTATGCTTAAAAAAATCGAAACAACACTGGGGGAGCTGAGAGCAGTCAAGCCACTTGTCTTAAACCTCACTAACTATGTAACTATGGATTTTATGGCAAATGCGCAGCTCGCATTAGGTGCGGCGCCTATAATGTCGGTATGCGATGAAGAGATGGAGGAACTGGTTAAAATCGCCAATAGCATCAATATTAATATCGGTACTCTTGATGAAGCTTTTATTACACGCTGTCATAAAACTATAACAATTGCAAAGCAGTATCAGAAACCTATAGTCCTAGATCCAGTTGGTGCGGGTAGCACTAAGATACGTACAGAAACAGCTAAAGCACTTATGAAACACGCAGATATTGTGAGAGGCAATGCCAGCGAGATTATGTCTCTTGTAACATCAAATGGCAAAACACTTGGAGTGGAATCAATCAACACAACAAACCAAGCAAAAAATAGCGCAAGAGAGCTTGCGAATCGATATGGAATGACAGTCGTTGTAAGTGGTCCAATTGATTTTATCACTGATGGCAAAAAGGAAGCCGAAATACCATTTGGCTCATCTTTGATGCCGCTGGTAACAGGAATGGGATGTACATTGACGGCTGTAATAGCTGCGTTTAGAGGCGTTTTGGATAATTCTTTTACGAGCGCAGAGCTTGCTACGGCATATTTTGGATTATGCGGGCAATTGGCTGGAAAGAAAGCAAATCATCCCGGTACATTTCGTACTGCTTTTATAGATGCTTTGCATAAAGCTAATTTGGGAGAACTGTGATGAAATATAAATGCTTATCTATTGCTGGTTTTGATGGCTCAGGCGGGGCCGGCATCCAGGCGGATCTTAAAACATTTTCCGCATTAGGATGTTACGGAATGACAGTTCTAACCACGCTACCTGTACAAAACACCTGCGGAGTTAGAAATTGTTATAAAATTCCGCTTAAAGCGATTGAAGAACAATTAGAAGCCATATTTGATGATATTATTCCAGATAGCATAAAAATTGGCATGTTGTTTTCGGAGCCTATTATAGAAATGGTTGCAAATTTTTTAGGAAAACATGCTGTAAACATCCCTATAGTTCTTGATCCTGTTATGGTTGCAAAAAGCGGAGATGCTCTATTATTGCCAGCAGCAATAGAAGCCTTAAAAATCAAGCTCATCCCACTTTCCACAATCATCACACCAAATCTACCTGAAGCATATGCTTTGGCTGGGGAAATAAAAAACTTTGAAGAATTAGGTGAGAAACTGCTAAAGCTTGTTCCAAAAGCAGTATTGCTGAAAGGCGGCCATTCTGGCGGAAATACATCTGATGATTTATTTTTGGACCAACGGGGTGTGCGCCAATATCTTAGATCAGCACGCATTAAATCTAAAAATACTCACGGCACTGGATGTACACTATCTGCAGCAATATGTGCATTTCTCGCTCAAGGAGTGTCATTATTTGAAGCTTGTGAGAGAGCTAAACATTACCTATTTCAAGCAATGCTTGCATCTAAAGAAAGTTCGGTGGGGCAAGGGTATGGACCTGTTCATCACTTTTACCATTTATGGCCAAAAAATTAAGAAAACTCGATTTTATTTTGCAACTCATTGAAAAGTAAAGAAAACGCGTAGACATGTTTTTTGACATCACCGCTTGTTTTTTTGCAATTTTACCGAAAATCCTCATGTTGAATCAGAGGACATTTTTGCAGCAAGATAGCGAGGTCGGATTTGGAGTGGCAGGTTAGTTTGGCTTTAACGTTCTTGAGATAAAACTCAACTGTGCGAGGAGAAAGATGCAGTTGTTTGGCTATTCCTTTCACTGGTTGCCCTCTGACTAACCAGACCGTGCATTCAGCTTCTCTTCGAGTGAGATATACATTTTTGTATTTTTCTCCTAGATAATATTTTTTCAAGTTTCTTCCTCTAACAACACGTCTAATAATTGTCCTTATGGGGGTTTCGCGGTGTTTTTTCTTGGAAAAGTTCGTAAAAATGAAGTCTTGTTTGGGCGTTTCTTTGTTTAAGACTTCGTGTAAAATCCGGTTCCAGTACAACATGTTTTGACTCCATGTTCTTACTTCCAGTTTTTAAACCTCTCCAAAAACAATCCGACTTGGTTTTAGGATCACTATAGGGAAAAATACTATAGTGATTCGCACACTAGCGCATAATGGCGTTGGCGTCAATACCGTAATAGCGAGAATTTTTTATTATGTGTGTTTTGCTAAATATCTTCTGGGGTGTCAAAATAATTGGCGTCTAGAAGATGCTAGCTGGATTTAAAAACAAGGGATGATGAAAATTATAGGTAATTTGAGGTGAATATTATGCAAAACGCATTAGCTGTTTTTGAGGATTTTAAAATTCGTAGAGTTTACGATGAAGAGAAGGAGCTATGGTATTTTTCTGTCGTTGATGTTGTTGCTGCTTTAATTCAACAGAAAGACTTTCAGTTGGCAAGAAACTATTGGAAGGTATTGAAAAATCGCTTGAGCAGAGAAGGAAGTGAGTCGGTTACAAAATGTAACCGACTGAAATTGGAGGCAGCAGATGGAAAAAAATATTTCACGGATGTCGCCGATCCAGAAACGCTTCTAAGGCTTATCCAGTCTGTACCAAGTCCGAAAGCCGAGCCAATTAAATTATGGCTTGCAAAAGTTGGCTATGAAAGAATGCAGGAAATGGCAGATCCTGAGAAATCACTCAACAGAGCCAGGGAAAATTGGAAAAAATATGGTAGAAGCGAAAAGTGGATACAACAGCGAATGATGGGGCAGGAAACACGCAATAAGCTTACTGATTATTGGAGTAAACATGAGGTAACGAAAGAGCAAGAATATGCAATACTTACCAATATAATTCATCAAGAATGGTCAGGCGTTTCAGTGAAGGATCATAAAAGTATCAAGGGACTAAAAACGCAAAATTTACGCGATCACATGACTGAGGCTGAGCTTATTTTTACGGCTTTGGCTGAGTTATCAACAAGGCAAATAGCGGAGACCATAGAGGCTAAGGGTATGGCGGAAAACAAAGTTGCTGGAATACAAGGAGGAGCGATCGCTAAGAGCGCTAGACTTGGTCTGGAGTCAAAAACTGGTAAGAAGGTTGTTTCTAAAGAAAATTATTTACCAGGTAAAAGTGTTAATTTGATGGGATAAATAACGAACGCTACTCCCCAATCTTCAACTTCTCCCAATATTTTTCATAAAGCGGCAAAACTTCGTCGGTAGCATCTTGCAGTTGTCCGCGTTTCAAGAGTTCACTAGAAGGATTGAGAAGTGGATTATCTTGCATTTCTTTGGGTAAAAGTTTAATTGCTGCTAGATTCGGCGAGGGGTAGCCGATTTCTTGGCTGATTTTTTTAGCTATATCTGGTCGCATTAAAAAATTTATGAATTTGTAAGCATTTTCTAGATGCGGCGCATTTTTAGTTATGGCTAAACAATCAATAGACATAACAAATCCTTCTTTAGGATAAATGAATTTTAGTTTTGGGTTTTCGGCGAGAGATAAATTAATGTCTCCATTCCAGCCCATACCGACTATGGCATCTTCGTCGATATAAATGTTTTGTTCTACGTCAGAATTGAAAATTTTCACATTAGGAAGCAATGTTTTGAGCTTTAAATAGGCTTCTTTGATGTGGTCTGGATTAGTATCGTTGATTGAATAACCCAAAGTTAGGAGAGCGATGGAAAATACTTCCCGCATATCGTCTAAAACTAATAATTTATCGTGAAATCTTTCTTGCCAAAGATCCTGCCAGCTAGTTATGTTCTTGCTATCCAAATAATCAGTATTTACAACAATCCCAGTTATGCTACAAAGATACGGTATGCTAAATTCATTATTTGGATCAAATGGTTTACGTAAAAGATTAGGGTTTATATATTGCAAGTTGGGCAGTTTATCTTTATCTATTACGTGCAGCATATTTTGTTTGCGCATGCGATGAATAAAATAGTTAGAAGGAAAGATAATATCATAGCCAGCGTCGGGAGAAGCTTTGATCTTGGCATACATGGTTTCGTTACTGTCATATTCGCTAATATTGACGCGAATCCCCGTTTCTTTTCTAAATTGTTTTACAACATCTTGCGGTAAATAAGCTGTCCATACATAGACGTTTAAAATATTCGCTTGCGCTAAAACGGCAGGGCTTAAGAACACGAAACTCAAGTAAAGTAGGCTCAAAACTAAGAATTTTTTTGCTAATTTATTTTTTAGCATGTTTTTTCCCGGAATTTTTATAAAGTGCGAATTGCGCAGAGATGACGATTAAAAGGGTTAGAATGAGAAGCAGTGTGCAAAGAGCGTTGATTTCAGGTTTGATGCCTAAACGCACCATGGCATAGACTTTAAGTGGCAAAATGGAAAAGCTAGGACCTGAAACGAAATAACTTGTGATCACATCGTCCAAAGAAAGAGTAAAACTTAAAAGCCAACCGGCAATTATAGAAGGGGATAGAAGTGGTATGATGATTTTGCTGAAAATTGTAAAGTCAGTGGCTCCAAGATCGCGTGCAGCTTCGAATATGGCTTTATCAAGAGTTGTTATACGGCTATAAACCGTAATAGTAACAAATGGTATGCAAAGCGTTATATGAGCTAAAAGTAAGGACCAAAATCCGAGCGGTAGATCTAGAGCGCTATATAAAAGCAAGAGAGCAATACCCATGACAATTTCTGGCGTGACAATCATTACAAATAATAAGCCATGTAATAATTTTTTACCCCAAAAGCGATAGCGAAATAAGCTAACTGCTGCAATAGTACCAATGGCGGTGGCTATGGTAGCGGCTAGGACGCCAATAATCAAAGAGTGACCTGTTACGCTAAGTAAATTGGTATCACGGAAAAGCTCAGTGTACCACTGTGTTGTAAAGCCTTTCCAAACGAGAGAGCGACTGGTGTCGTTAAAAGAAAAAACAACGATGATAAGTATTGGGAAATACAAAAATAAATAGACAAAAGCCGGGTAAGAATATTTGATTAAGCGATTTAGTTTCATTTAAACCAGCTCCTCAAAATTGCTTCTATCTTTGCTAAGAGAGTTCCGCCAATAGAAGAAAATCATGCCGCACATAAATAGCGTAATGATCATGCTGATAGCAGCGCCGACTGGCCAGTTATTAGCAGCCAAAAATTGATTCTCGATCAAATTGCCAAGTAGCAGATTTTTTGCTCCTCCCAAAAGAACTGGGATATAAAACATAGTCATGGCTGGCAGAAAAACTAGCAGAGTTCCAGCCATAATACCGGAAGAAGTAAGTGGCAAAATAATTTTGCATAAAGTGCGAATTCTTCCGGCTCCTAGATCTCTGGCTGCTTCAATGAGTTCTGGGTTGAGTTTTTCGATGTTGGCATAAAGTGGTAAAATCATAAATGGCAAAAAGTCATATACACATCCAAGCAGAATCGCTCCATATGTATAAAGCATGGGCAGTGGATGATGTACAATACCAACAGCTAATAACACTGTGTTGATAATGCCTTTAGCTTTGATAAGCGCCATGATGGCATAAGTACGAATAAGAGAACTGGTCCAAAAAGGTATTATTACTAAGAGTAAAAACAGGGATCTATGTTTGCTGGTGCTGCGAGCGATAATGAAAGCGAATGGATAGCCGATTAAAAGGCAGAGAGCAGTGCAGCTAAAAGCTAGATATAAAGATTGAAGCAAAATGCGTAAATAGGCAGGATTAAAAAGTTGTGTATAGTTACCGAAAGTAAGATGAAAAGAAACTATGTCGTTAGAGTCTGGGGTCAGAAAACTTGTGATTAGCATCAATGCAGCAGGAACTAAAGCGAAGAGCAGAAGCCAGCCCCAAATCACCGTAACACAAATTTTTTTGAATGTGCTTTTAGTTTGCATTGGGCAACACTACTTCCCAACCAGGTAGCCAATTCACCCAAACTGGTTCGCCGATTTGATAGTCGAGTTTTTCGTCGTCTTCATTGAAAAATTCAGTTGCAAAAAGACGTTTATTGCTTTCTAGTCGAACTATTAATTCAACGATTGAGCCTTTATAAATCACCTGCTCTACCTTGCCTGGTAACATACTGTCCATTTCATTTGCTTTGTCGGCAATTTCGTCTTCACGCCAAACAGCTAGGTCTTCTGGTCTGACCATGATATTAACTTCTTGTCGGGTTTTGCAGCCACGTTTATTTTTGAAGGTAAAGCGTTTGTCTTCGATGCTGACAATGATATTTTTCTTGTTAGTGCGAATTACTTTAGTTTCAAATATATTGGCCTCGCCGATGAATTCTGCAACATAAAGACTGACCGGTTCTTCATAAACATCACGTGGTGAGCCAAGTTGCTCAATTTTGCCTTCGTTCATAACAGCGACGCGATCCGACATAGACAACGCTTCTTCTTGGTCATGTGTTACGAAAACAAATGTAACGCCTAGTTTACGTTGTAATTGTTTTAGTTCGACTTGCATGTCTTTACGAAGATTATAATCTAGAGCGCTTAAGGGTTCGTCGAGAAGTAAGACTAAGGGGCGATTGACTACGGCGCGGGCGATGGCGACACGCTGTTGTTGTCCGCCGCTTAGCTGATTGGGCTTGCGTTCTGCTAGTTTAGTTAATTTTACAATGCGCAAAATTTCTTCCACGCGTTCGTTAATTTCTTTTTCGGGAATTTTTTTGCAACGTAGACCGAAAGCAATATTTTCAAAGACTGTCATGTGTGGGAACAGAGCATAGCTTTGAAAAACCATATTGAGGTGGCGGTGCTCTGGTGGCCAATCGGTAACATCTTGGCCATTTATATAGATGCTACCTGTGTCTGGGCGCTCTAGTCCTGAAATTAAGCGTAAAATAGTGGTTTTGCCGCAACCAGAAGGGCCGAGCAATGTTAGGAATTCGCCATTGCGAATAGTTAAATCTATTTCTTCAAGAGCTTGGTAATCACCAAAGCGTTTGGAAACGCCCTTGAGCTCAACGACATATTCACTCATGTGACGAAACCCTCTTTTGTTACTAGCGAAGGGCGATTATGGGGAATTTATTAATCGTTGTCTAGAAATTTTTTTTCTAGTGCAATACCGTGAAAAATACTGTATTTACTCATGAGAAATGTTGTGGTTATAATGAAGTGGGTGGGGCGGGGAGCCCTCAAAATTTTTGCCTAAACGAGAGAATTTTATGAGCAAATATCTGATTTCGGTCGACATTGAAGGCATCACTGGCGTAGTTGATAAAAGCTTCGCCGATTTGCAAGGCAAACACTATGAACTTGCCAAAAGATATATGCTAAGTGATGTAAATGCTGTTGTAGAGGGCATTTTATCGGCTGATCCAGAAGCAGAAATCATCGTGCGCGATGCGCATGGAGCTGCAACGAATCTTGATTTAGAAAGATTGCATCCAAAAGCGAGTTTAGTGCAAGGTTGGGGAAGTACTTTAAGCATGGTGTACCCTTGCGATTCTAGTTATGCAGGAGTGTTTTTAGTTGGATATCATGCTGGCGGACATAATCTAGAGGCTGTTTTAGCCCATACCTATTCCTCTATGATTCACAGTATTCACGTTAATGATTTACTGATTAATGAAACTGGAATTGCGGCGCTTCATGCTGGTTTTTATAACGTGCCAGCTGCTTTTATTAGTGGTGATGATGAGACAATTCGTGAAGCGAAAAATCAGTTAAAAGGCCACACGTTAGTTGCTGTAACTGTCAAAGAAAGTTTGGGGCGCGATTCCGCTTTATCTATATCGCTTAATAAATCTCGCGAATTACTTAGTGAAGGCGCCAAAAAAGCCACTATCAACCTACAAAATCGCATAGCTAAGCCGTTTAAAATTACTACGCAACTGCGTACGGAAATTAAAATGTACAACGCGGGTTACAGAACTTCTATTTTTGCGCGTATCGCGAATGTACTAGCTTTCGACACAGCTTATCAATTTGATCGCGAAAACTTTGTGATTCGTTACAAAGCTAAAACTGCTATGGAAATGCTGCAGCGTTTAACGTTGATCGCCGAGTTGATTTATGGATCGAAGGCATTTGGCTAATTGCATATTCTAAATAAAATATGGTAAGAGCACTGAATACGCCGATACAATTAGCTTTAAACATAGGTTTAGGTGATGACGTTAGTTTTGCTAACTTCTACCTTGGCGATAATGCCAACATTGTTCATGCCTTAAGTTCTTTAGATTCTAACGCTAGTTCTCAGCTCATCTATCTTTGGGGAAATTTCGGCATTGGTCGCAGTCATTTGGCGAAAGCGACTTGCAAGCATTTAAATGGCTTAAATTTGCCGTCTTTATATGTGTCGCTAAAAGAGCACCAGAGCTTTACTCCAGCGATTTTAGAAAACTTGGAAAAAATGTTTTTAGTTTGTTTGGACGATTTAGATGTTGTTTTGGGAAAACGTGAATGGGAAGAAGCGATTATGTATCTTTTTAATCGCATTGCTGATGCTAAACGGAACCTATTAATTACCGCCAATGTAGCACCAGTCGCTCTTAACTGTTTTTTATCTGATCTAAAATCACGGTTGGCAAGCTGTTTAATTCTGCAACTTCAGGGGCTGAGCGATGAGCAAAAATTCTCCGCTTTAGAGTTGCGATCTAAAGAAAGAGGACTAATTATGCCTTCTGAAGTAGCTAGGTTTTTACTTAGGCATTATGAGCGCAATATGGATCAGCTATTTGCCATTTTGGATCGCCTGGAGCTAGCAACCCTCCGCACTAAACGTCCATTGACAATTCCATTTGTGAAAAGCGTTTTGGAAGGGGAGTTTTCCTAAAAAACATGTCTATACGTTTTCTTTTAAAATCAATAAGTTATATTTTATAAGCGTAACTTCTCAAAAAATACGGGTAAATTGGATATTTTTGTTTCGTCATTTCGCTGGATGAAGGACATTGTCATTTCGGGAAAAATTTCACATTGCGTCGTTTTTTCCCGGTATTGCAGAATTCGATTTGATATTATAAGCTGGGCGGGTGGGAGGGGGACTCCCCCAGGTTTTTGGCGACAAGGTCATATTTTCAGGAGCTTTTATGTTAGAAAAAATCATTCCAGTTGCTGATGTTTTGGCTGGAAAAGTAGCGGTTGATAGCATTATTGAAATAGGCGGGTGGATTAGGACTAGACGCGATTCCAAAGCTGGACTGTCTTTTCTTGCTGTGAGCGACGGTTCTTGTTTTTATCCTTTACAGGTGATAGCTCCTAATACACTCGCTAATTACACATCAGAGATTTTGAATTTATCGGCTGGATGCTCCGTGCGCGTGCGCGGCAAAGTTGTTGTTTCGCCGTCCCCTAAGCAGCCATTTGAATTGCAAGCTGAATCTGTGGAAGTTTGCGGCTATGTGGCAGATCCGGAAACTTATCCAATTACCCCAAAACATCATACATTAGAACACTTGCGTGAATATGCGCATTTACGTTCGCGCACTAACGTCATTGGAGCTGTGACGCGTTTAAGTCATACTTTATCGCAAGCTATTCATCGCTTTTTTCATGAGCGTGGATTTTTCTGGATTCATACCCCAATTATAACTTCTAACGACTGCGAAGGTGCTGGCCAGCTTTTTCGTGTCAGCACTTTGGATCTTTTAAATCTACCCCGCCAAGATGATGGCAAAATAGATTTTAACCAAGATTTTTTTGGTCAAGAAACTTTTTTGACAGTTTCTGGACAGCTCAATGCTGAGGCTTATTGTGAAGCGCTTTCTAAAGTTTACACTTTCGGCCCAACTTTTCGTGCTGAAAATTCCAACACAAGCCGCCACCTTGCCGAATTTTGGATGTTAGAGCCAGAAGTTGCTTTTGCTGATTTGCGCGATATAGCCAAAATAGCTTCTGAGATGTTGCAATATTTAGCTAAAGCCGCTTTAGAAGAAAGATCCGACGATATGGCTTTCTTTGTGGAGCGCATAGATAAAGAAGCTATTTTGCGTTTAGAAAAACTTATAGCTAGCGAATTTGTTTATATGACATATAGCGAAGTTATTAGTATCTTAGAAAAATCCAATAAAAAATTTGATTATCCAGTTAGCTTTGGAGCGGATTTGCAGTCAGAACATGAAAGATATTTAGCCGAAGAATACGTCGGAGCGCCAGTCATTGTGGTCGATTATCCGAAAGAAATAAAAAGTTTTTACATGCGGCAAAACGACGATGGCCGCACTGTTGCTGCTATGGACATCTTAGCTCCAGGTATTGGTGAAATCATGGGTGGCAGTCAGCGTGAAGAACGTTTGGAATTTTTAGAAAAACGCATGGATGAAATCGGAATGGACAAAGAACTTTACAGTTGGTATTTGGATTTACGTCGTTATGGTACAGTGCCGCATTCTGGTTTTGGCCTTGGTTTTGAAAGGCTCTTAGTCTATATGACCGGACTTACCAATATTCGCGATGTTATTCCATTTCCACGTACGCCGAAACATGCCAGATTTTAAAAGAGGTAATTTTATGCAAGAAGAAAATCCTTTTGATGTTTTTCACAGAGAAGCTCCAGAAGTTGCTAAAGGTTTTGATGGTCTTATTCACAGCTTAGTGCAGACTAAAGGTCTAGATGCTAAAACTAAGCAACTAGTATACATCGGCATTAAGGCAGCTTTAGGCGAAGCGGAAGCAATTAAATATCATGTGCCAATGGCAAAAAAACTCGGTGCTACGCGAGATGAAGTGAAAGATACGATTCTAATTACATTGACTGTGTGTGGATTAAAAGGAGTTGTGTCTTGTTTGCCGCTGGCGCTTAAATTATATGACGAGTCATAAAGCTTGTGCTAATTACAATGCTCTGTTTGCCGCTTTAAGCAAAAATTATCTCAATCCCAAAAGCGAGCTTTTATATAAAACGCCTTTTCAGCTTTTAGTTGCTGTGATTTTATCGGCGCAAGCGACGGATGTGAGCGTCAATAAAGTCACGCCGAATTTGTTTAAAATAGCTCCAACGCCAGAAAAGATGATACTTTTGAGTGAAAATGAACTTAAAGATAAGATCAAAAGTATCGGTCTTTTTAACGTTAAAGCCCGAAATATACTCAAATTAAGCCAGATTTTATGTAAGCAGTATGATTGCGTGGTTCCACAGGATAGGCATGCTCTTGAAGCTTTACCGGGCGTAGGACGGAAAACGGCGAACATTATCTTGAATGTGATTTTTAGGCAGCCGACTTTGGCAGTTGATACCCACATTTTTCGTTTGGCTAATCGTACTAAAATCGCGCCAGGTAAAACTCCGCTTATCGTCGAAAAAAAACTTTTAGAAGTTATTCCTAAAAAATGGCTTTTAAATGCTCATCACTTGCTTCTTTTGCACGGCCGCCGCGTTTGTGTAGCGCGGCGCCCGAAGTGCCCTGAATGTTGCATGCGTCAGTTTTGTCGTTATGAAAAGAAAACTTTACCCATGCAAAAACTTAGAGTGATCTAACCAGTTGTGGTCTGGGTAGTAGGCGAAGATCAACGAGCCGTCTTTGATGGTGTTGATCAGCGGTTTGGCAATGCGCTCGTCAACGGCCGGACAACCCCAGCTGCGACCAACGTGGCCTTGTTTGGCTAATTCAATGTTTACATATGGTGCGCCGTGCACAACAATGTGGCGAGCTTCGGCTTTGTCGTTAAAGCCTTTTTCTAAACCTTGAATGGTTAAAGTCAAGCCATGTTTACCGAAGTAAGTGTGCGCGGTTTTAAAAAGGCCCAAAGAAGAGGCGAGTGTGCCTTCTTTGTCAGAAAAGCGATCAGGAGTTAAGTTGCCACTGCCTTTGCCGTGCGCAACGATGGATTGGATTAGAACTTTATTGTGAGTTAAGTCCAAAACCCAGAGCCTGTTTTGATTAGCTGGCAAAGAGTAGTCGATAATAGTTAGGATTTTAGTGTTGTTAGGAATGCCTTCTTCTACCGCAGTTTTATAAGCACGCATAGCAAGTTGTAATACTTCCGGTCTGAGTGTACAGTTAGATGGTTTTAAGGCGTTGCCGACTTCTCCTTGGCTATTCCAATCGAAGTCGATAGCCTGGCTGGCTATACTGGCTGTAGTTAAAACTAAACCAGTTACTAAAGATGTTATGACTTTACGTACTGTTCTTGTTATCATAGCTTCCCTCACATGTTTTAAAAACTTAACTATTTGATTTATAATGAATTCTTGTAGACATGTTTTTCTTCATTCCACACTTTATAATTCATCATTCACCATTCATAATTCGTTACGAGTGCCATGATAACATAAAATTCTTAAGGAAATATTAAAAAATCGCTATTTATGAAAATATTTTTTACACCCAAATGGCCTGCCCCGGCCCAAATTAGGGCCTTAGTGACCACAAGACAGGGTGGCTATAGCACAGCGCCCTATGCTAGCTTCAATCTAGCCGAGCATGTAGAAGACCAGGCGGAATTAGTGGCCAAAAATAGGCACAAATTATCTCAAGATTTAAACTTGAAAAATGAGCCTTTTTGGCTAAAACAAACGCATAGTACGCAGGTTGTATGCTTGGATAAACTAGCATTTGGGACGGTTTCTGATGCTGATGCGTCCTATACGACTGAAGCGAATAGAGTTTGCGTGGTTTTGACGGCTGATTGCCTGCCTATTTTGTTAGCTAGCCGCGATGGAGACTTGGTTGCGGCCATCCATGCCGGTTGGCAAGGTTTAGCTAACGGTGTTATTGAAGCGACCTTAGAAAGCTTGCCAATTGACCCAAAGAAGCTTTTGGCTTGGTTTGGACCGGCAATTGGTCCCGAGGCCTTTGTGGTTCAAAATGATGTTCGGCAGCGGTTTTTAGACTGTGATGCTAATGCTGATGCGGCTTTCCGTAGTATTAATAAAGATTCTTATCTTGCCAATATTTATCTTTTAGCTAGGCAGCGCTTAGAAAAATATGGCATAACTGAGGTTTACGGTGGCGATTTTTGCACTTTTAGCGATAAAGAGCATTTTTTCTCTTATCGTCGCGACCAAGGTAGGACTGGTCGTATGGCCAGTTTGATTTGGATTCAGCGCCCGTAAACGTCTTCTAAACGCTCGATATCATCTTCGCCCAAATAAGATCCTAGTTGGACTTCGATGATAACGGCAGGTTCTTTAGTAAAGTTTTCAGCGCGGTGCAGCTCGCCTTTGTCGATAAAAATCTTTTCCCCAGCTCGATAAACAGAAGTGCTTGAGCCTACTGTTATAGTTGGTGCGCCGCGTACGATTAGCCAGTGTTCCGAGCGGTGTTGATGTTTTTGTAGTGACAGCCTACCGCCCGGATTGACGGTGATACTTTTAACTTGATAGCCATCTTCTAGGGCTAAAGTTTGGTACGAGCCCCAGGGACGCTCATAAATTTCACCTATTTTATTGTGATTTTTAGACATTTTTATAAGCCTCTTCTGCTAGAACTAGAGCTCCCATGATGCCGGCGCGATCGCCCAGTTCTGGGGCGACGATATAGCTGTCAATATTTTTTAAGATCTTATCGTGTTTGATGTAGCCATTCAACAAAATTGGTACGCGGGAGCGAATTTTTTCTAAAAGTTTAGGTTGCTTCATGACGCCGCCGCCAGCAATGATGCGCTGCGGAGAAAGAGCTAGGGTGTAATTAGCGAAAGCATAGGCTAAATATTCAGCTTCTAAATCCCAGCCAGGATGGTCATGTGGAAGATCAGTCGCAGCCTTGATTTTCCAGCGTTTTTGCATAGC